>PAMO01000028.1 GCA_002707325.1 Gammaproteobacteria bacterium | reverse complement strand
CAAAGGAATTAATTCCGGGCGCCGTGGCGCGTAACTGATAGAGGAATTCGAAATGGAACAATTGAACCCTTCTGAAATTAGCGACATCATTCGCAACCGGATAGAGGGTCTGGACGTCCGGTCGGAAGCGCAAAACGAAGGAACAATCGTGGGCGTATCCGATGGTATCGTGCGTATTCATGGGCTTGCCGATGCGCAATATGGGGAAATGATAGAATTTTCTGGAGGCCTTTACGGGATGGCACTGAACCTAGAGAGGGACTCAGTCGGCGTGGTCGTTTTAGGTGACTATGAAGGGTTGTCGGAGGGGATGACGGCACGTTGTACCGGTAGGATTTTAGAGGTACCTGTTGGAAGAGAATTGCTTGGACGGGTTGTTGACTCGCTGGGAAACCCTATAGATGGCAAGGGCCCTCTGAATGCTAGCGAGACCTCTCCTATAGAAAAAGTGGCACCAGGCGTAATTGCTCGGCAGTCGGTAGATCAGCCGGTTCAAATTGGCCTAAAGTGTATTGACTCGATGGTGCCAATTGGCCGTGGACAACGCGAGTTGATTATTGGCGACCGTCAGATTGGGAAGACCGCGATTGCTGTGGACGCGATAATCAATCAAAAAGACAGTGGGATTAAGTGCGTTTATGTGGCAATCGGGCAGAAGATGTCAACAATAGCTACCATTGTGCGCACTCTTGACGAGCATGGAGCGCTGGACAACACGATCATTGTGGCAGCAAGCGCCTCGGACCCAGCCCCTATGCAGTTTATTGCCCCATATTCGGGATGTAGCATGGGCGAGTTCTTCCGTGATAGCGGGGAAGACGCTCTAATCATTTATGATGACCTAACCAAGCAGGCTTGGGCATATAGGCAAATATCCTTACTATTAAAACGTCCCCCTGGACGAGAAGCATACCCCGGCGATGTTTTTTATTTGCACTCTAGGCTTTTGGAGCGTGCCGCCCGTGTAAATGCTGATTATGTTGAGGAACATACCGGCGGAGCGGTTAAGGGACAAAGTGGCTCGTTAACGGCTCTTCCCATAATTGAAACACAAGCGGGAGATGTTTCAGCCTTTGTGCCTACCAACGTAATTTCGATTACCGATGGCCAGATCTTTTTGGAGACAGATAATTTTAATTCTGGGTTGCGGCCCGCGATGAGCCCTGGCATATCGGTCTCTAGAGTTGGGGGCTCAGCCCAGGTGTCCTTTATGAAAAAGATTTCAGGGGGCATTAAGTTGGCCTTGGCGCAATATAGAGAGCTAGCTGCGTTTTCGCAGTTCGCTTCTGATCTTGACGATGCTACGCGCCGGCAACTGGAGCACGGCCGCAGGGTTACCGAACTGATGAAGCAAAAGCAGTATTCGCCGATGACTGTAGCGGATATGGGGGTGAGCTTGTTTGCTGCCAACGCCGGATATCTTGAGGATATAGAGGTTAATCAGGTTCTAGAATTTGAGCAGGGCCTCTTGTCGTATATGAATTCGGAACATGCGGATTTTATGCAGAACATAAATGAAACGGGCGATTATGGTGATGAGATCGAGGCCAAAATGCGTCAAGCCATAGAGGCTTATAAAGCACAGGCTAACTTTTAGAAAGATAATGAGCAAGGCTCAGTGAGAAGCATATGGCGGTAGGAAAGGAAATTAAGAAAAAGATCGGCAGCGTTGAAAATACGCAGAAGATCACAAGCGCTATGCAAATGGTAGCGGCAAGCAAGATGCGCCGAACACAAGAGCGAATGCGTGAAGGCAAGCCATATTCGGAAAAAATACGGGCGGTAATAGGCCATTTAGCCAACTCAAATCCAGAGTATCGCCATATCTATATGTCCCCTCGAGAAGTAAGCCGAGTAGGATACATTGTTGTTTCCACCGATAAGGGCCTTTGTGGCGGACTAAACATCAACCTGTTTAGAACGTTGGTAAGAGATATGGCCGACTGGCATGGAAAGGGGGTGGAATCTGATTTGGCATTAGTTGGCAATAAGGCCGCCGCCTTTTTCCGGTCGGTCGGAGGGAATATTGTGGCGGCTTTAAATAACATTGGGGAATCGCCCAGTCTGGATGATTTAATTGGGGGCATCAAGGTGATGTTAGATGCTTTCGAGGAAGGAAAGATTGACCGCTTGTATATAGCAAGCAATGAGTTTGTTAATACCATGACACAGGAACCTGCGGTTAGGCAGCTACTTCCTCTTGAGCCCATAGAAGATGACTCTGGTGGATCTCGGCGATGGGACTATATTTATGAGCCAGACGCCAGGCAACTAATAGAAGGGCTCGTTACAAGGTTTATTGAATCGCAGGTTTACCAGTCGGTGGTAGAAAATAGCGCATGCGAACAAGCGGCAAAAATGGTCGCGATGAAAAGCGCTACAGAGAATGCAGAAAAGCTGATCGACGAACTACGGCTTATCTACAACAATGCCCGCCAAGCAGCCATTACTCAAGAAATAGCAGAAATTGTTGGTGGCGCGGCAGCGGTTTAGGGAAATAAATATTTACATGCACATGAAGAGGCAGAAGACATGAGCAGCGGTCGAATTGTACAAATTATTGGCGCGGTTATTGACGTGGAGTTTGAGCGGGAAGCTGTGCCAAGCGTTTATGACGCATTGAAGGTCACTGACACAGGCACAACGTTAGAAGTTCAACAGCAACTTGGAGATGGAGTTGTCCGCTCTATAGCCATGGGAGCTTCCGATGGATTATCGCGTGGACTGGAGGTGACAAACACCAATCAGCCAATTTCAGTGCCAGTTGGCGAGGAAACCCTCGGAAGAATCATGAATGTCCTGGGGGAGCCTATTGACGAAAAGGGCCCTGTGAGCGCGACAAAGACCATGCCAATACACCGCAAACCCCCATCTTATGAAGATCAATTAGGGGGCAACGAGGTTCTTGAGACTGGCGTAAAGGTAATTGACTTAATCTGTCCTTTTGCTAAAGGCGGAAAGGTAGGCCTATTTGGCGGGGCTGGCGTGGGCAAGACGGTTACCATGCTTGAGTTGATTAGAAATATCGCTACCGAGCACTCTGGCTTATCTGTGTTTGCTGGGGTTGGGGAGCGCACTAGAGAAGGGAACGACTTTTACTACGAGATGGAGGAATCGGGCGTACTGGACAAGATTTCCCTCGTATTTGGGCAGATGAATGAACCGCCAGGAAACCGATTGCGGGTAGCGCTTACGGGACTGACATTGGCGGAGGAATTTCGCGATGAGGGTCGAGACGTTCTACTATTTGTTGACAACATTTATAGATACACCCTAGCCGGTACCGAAGTCTCAGCTCTGTTGGGCAGAATGCCTTCTGCGGTTGGATATCAGCCAAACCTGGCTGAGGAGATGGGAGTCTTGCAAGAAAGAATCACCACCACCAAAACAGGGTCGATTACATCAGTACAGGCAGTGTATGTCCCAGCCGATGACTTAACTGACCCGTCTCCAGCAACGACTTTTGCTCATCTAGATTCCACCGTAACGCTATCTAGAGCAATCACGGATCTTGGTATATACCCGGCGGTTGACCCGCTTGATTCTACCAGTCGTCAACTAGACCCGCTGGTAGTTGGGGCAGAACACTACGAGGTGGCTCAAGGAGTGCAGCAGATGTTGCAGCGATACCAAGAGTTGCGCGACATAATAGCGATTCTTGGAATGGACGAATTGTCAGAGGAAGATAAGCAGCTGGTGTATAGGGCTAGAAAAATGCAACAATTTTTCTCGCAGCCGATGTTCGTTGCTGAGCCATTTACCGGTCAGGCAGGCGTATACGTTTCGAGGGAGGATACCGTTCGCAGTTTCAAGGGGATCCTAGATGGCGAGTATGATCATCTGCCGGAGCAGGCTTTTTACATGGTCGGCACCATTGATGACGCCGTGAAGAAAGCTGAAACGGTAGAGGGCTAAGGCGCTCAACATGGCAACATCATTTCATTGCGATATTGTTAGCGCTGAACGCGAAATTTTTTCTGGCCGCGCTACCCAAATTAGTCTAACGGGCAGCATTGGGGAGTTGGGCATCCTTCCAGGGCACGCCCCTCTGTTGACGGGCATACGGCCCGGACCTGTAAGGTTGCAGCTAGAGGACGGCGAGGAAGAAGTTTTTTTTGCCTCAGGAGGCTTTTTAGAAGTGCAACCTGGAGTAGTAACCATATTGGCGGACACGGCACTTCGTGCGGAGGATATTGATGAGGCGGCGGCAGCTGAAGCACAGCAAGAGGCAGAGCGAGCGCTGGCTGAGCAGACTGCAGAACTAGAGTTCTCAACGGCGACGGCTATGCTAGCGGAAGCAACGGCAAGGCAGCGCACTTTAGCTGAGCTCAGGAAGCGAAAGCGCTAACACCTATTGGCGACAAGCAAAGAAGCAAGTAGACTGCTTGGGGGTTACGTAAGGAGGGGTGGTAAATATCACCCCTTTTTGTTTTCCGGCCCCATATAATTATTAGTCTAAGGGCCTTGTCGGTGGTAACGTGGACTTTGGCCTATGGAGGATGAGCATGTCCAGCCTGGGGGCTGAGCCCGATAAAAAAATTGAAGCGGTGATTCTTGCGGCAGGCTGGGGAACGCGCATGGCTTCCAAGCTGCCCAAGGTGTTGCATCATCTTGCGGGCCAAGAATTGCTAAGGCACGTGTTAACCACGGTTGCGCACTTGGAGCCTGAAAGTACTCACGTGGTGGTTGGCTTTGAGGCTGCGCAGGTTCGCGAAGCTTTAGATGATATGAATGGCCAGATAACCTGGGTCACGCAGGAGCAACAGCTCGGGACCGCCCATGCCGTGCAACAGGCCACGCAGGGAATAGGCAAAGGCGCTACCGTTCTTGTCCTGCTGGGTGACGTTCCCCTTATTACCGAAGAGACGCTTAGTGCTTGTGTTGAGCAAGCTGCGGACAATTCCATTTGTGTAGTGACGGCGGAGGTCGCGAACCCCGACGGGCTCGGCAGAATTATCCGAAATGCAGAGGGGGCAATAGAAAAAATTGTAGAACAGCAAGACGCCACTGATGATGAGCGAAGGATTACGGAAATTAACTCGGGAATAATGGCGATACCAAGCGAGATTCTTGTAGATCTTTTAAGCCAGGTATCTAGCGATAACGCAAAGAAAGAATACTACCTTACCGATATTGTTGGCATAGCTAAGGCTAGTGGTATTGAGGTAACCGGGATGAAGGCAGCCGATGCTGATGAGGTGTCTGGGATAAATACCCGGCAACAATTATCAGCGTTAGAGCGCAGCCATCAACGTAAGCTGGCACGGAAATTGATGGCCGGAGGGACCGCAATAGCGGACCCGGAAAGACTAGATATCCGGGGTGAAGTTACGGCGGGCGTCGATTGTTTCATCGATGTCAACGTAATTTTCGAAGGGGAAGTAGTTCTCGGTGATGGCGTATCTATTGCATCTGGTTGCGTTATAAGCAATTCGCGGCTGGGGAATGGGGTCAGGGTAGAGCCGCACACTGTTGTTGATGGCGCCAGTGTCGCCAAGGGCTGCACGTTGGGTCCTTTCGCTCGCATTCGCCCGGGCACTGTTTTGGATGAAAACGTGAAGATAGGCAATTTTGTAGAAACCAAAAAGGCGACACTAGGCCGAGGGACTAAAGCCAACCACCTTGCTTATCTTGGTGACGCAAACCTTGGAGAGGATTGCAATGTTGGAGCGGGCACGGTTACCTGCAATTATGACGGCGCTGAAAAGCACACTACCAAAATAGGCAATGAGGTCTTTGTTGGAACAAATGCAACGCTAGTGGCCCCCCTGGATATCGAGGACAATGCTTTCGTTGCAGCTGGTTCAACGATCACAAAGACCGTGGAAGCAGGCGATTTAGGCGTTGGTCGAGGGCGCCAGAAAAACATCAAGGGGTGGAGACCACCTTCCGCTCGTGGCACCGATAAGGGGTAGGGCCGGGCTATGTGCGGAATTGTAGGTGCTGCCGCTAGTAGAGATGTTACTCCTATACTTATAGAAGGGCTTAAGAGGCTTGAGTATCGGGGCTATGATTCGGCAGGTATAGCTGTGCTTGCTCCTGGGTCGGGAGTCATCGATTGTCGTCGCCGAGCTGGCAAGGTGAAGGATTTGCTTGTCGACCTAGAATCTACCGAGATGCAAGGAAGGACAGGCATAGCGCATACGCGTTGGGCTACCCATGGAAAACCAAGTGCAGAAAATGCCCACCCCCAGTCCTCGTCTGGCCGGGTTAGTGTCGTGCATAACGGCATTATTGAAAATTATGAGAAGCTACGCAGCGATATGCAGGAGGCCGGATATACCTTGACGTCAGAAACAGACACGGAGGTGATTGCCCATCTTGTTGATTTTTATTATGACCACGAAAAGGGGCTTCTCGAGGCGGTTAGGCAGGCGACCAAAAAGCTGGAGGGCTCCTATGCTATAGGTGTTATCGCCCTAGCGGACCCAGAGACCATAGTGGCCGCAAGGGTGGGAAGCCCTCTGGTGGTCGGAAAGGGGATGGGCGAGAATTATATCGCCTCAGACGCGTTAGCTTTGCGCTCTGTAACCGACCGATTTATTTTCCTCGAGGAGGGGGATCTAATTGAGCTGACTGCGGAGGATATTTCTATTTGGAATTTGGCCGATGAGTCGGTCATTCGGAGTACGGTTCGTGTAGAGCCAGATGCCGATGATGTAGATAAAGGGCCTTACCGGCATTACATGGAAAAGGAGATTTATGAACAGGGTGCTGCATTAGCTTCAACTCTCGAAGGCAGGCTGGGGCAAGATAGCCTTTTGGAAGAGGCTTTTGGCGAAACAATAAAGGGGCTCCTTGATAAAACTAAGGCATTAACCTTTGTTGCATGTGGCAGCAGTTACTACGCAGCCTGGATAGCCAAATACTGGATTGAAGAACTTGCGGGTCTTCCATGCCAAGTAGAGGTGGCAAGCGAATATCGTTACCGTCAGGTCTCGGTTATTCCGGGGACCTTGTTTGTCACCATCTCTCAGTCCGGCGAAACAGCGGATACCTTGGCGGCTTTAAGCATTTCTAGGGATAGGCCTTATGTTGGCGCGCTGGCCTTATGCAATATTCCCAATAGTTCATTAGTACGCGAGTCCGATGCGGCTATTATGACTAAGGCGGGGATGGAAATAGGCGTTGCCTCCACCAAGGCGTTCACGACCCAACTAGCGGATCTTATGATGCTGGCAATCTTGGTTGCTCGCAGGCACGGGTTAGAGCCAGACGCGGAACAAGAGCTAGTTAGAGCGCTTGCGGGGTTACCCACTGTCATGGAAGAGGCATTAGAGCTAGACCAAACCATTCAAGGAATAGCCGAACGTTTCACCAATCGCCACCACGCCTTATTTCTTGGCCGAGGCCCCATGTTCCCGCTGGCAATGGAAGGAGCACTTAAGCTGAAAGAAATAGCCTATATTCATGCGGAGGGCTATGCAGCTGGAGAACTAAAGCACGGCCCACTAGCTTTAGTAGACGAGGATGTTCCCGTAATAGCGGTTGCTCCCAATGACCAATTGTTAGAGAAAGTAAAATCCAACCTCCAGGAGGTTAGGGCAAGAGGCGGGGAGCTTATCGTGTTTGCCGACAAGCAATCTGGGTTTAAGAATGAAGATGGGGTAACTGTGGTTCAGTTGCCATCTGTGCATCTGATGATGAGTCCAATTTTGTACGTCGTCGCATTGCAGCTTCTGGCTTACCACGTCGCATTACTTAAGGGTACAGATGTCGATCAACCTCGAAATTTAGCAAAATCAGTCACGGTGGAATAAGTTGGAACAGTGATTAAGATAAGAAAAATAATACCGTCATTTATTTTAGTTTATCTCATAACCGCATGTGGCGAAGTAAAAGAGAATGAACCCGAACCCCTATATGATTTACAAAACTTAGAGATAGATCTTGCTATTAAACCCCAAGATTCTGTCTTAAAACAGTACATGATCCCAGAGAGAAGATATGAGTTTGAATCAAAAGAGATACTGCACCTCGAAGTGAAATCGGATATAGGCATATCGATTTTTGGGACTATTTACGATAAATCAGGAACTCTTTCAAAAGAAGAATTAGCAACAATAACAAAGAGCAAAGCGTTTAGGTGCACAGACTACAACTCAGAAATTTCTAACCCGTCGAATACATTTGAATTGAAGATTGTCCCAGAAAAAAAGGACCACGTGAGAATTTCCTGCTCTATGGACCGGTTTTCTGGGAAAGGAAAAGAGCGCAAGAGAACAAAAGAATCATATTTGTACCCAGGAAAATTCCATAGCAATGTTGTCCTGTTGCCAGAAAACCCTCTGGATGAAGTTATTCCTTTGTTAAATGAACTGGGGTTCTCGCCCTATAACAATTACGATCGCAAAGGAATGATTTCAGTGCATTCTCTAAATAATTTTAACAAGAAACGAGATAAGTTCGATCTTGGTTTTATAAATCAAGAGCAAGAGGGAATAATGTTTTTCTGGGACGAAGATGGAATAACTAATATTGTAATTGCAGTATCTGAATATGATCACGACCGTCCCCACAACATTGATAGTGAAAAAGATATAGAACTAGTAAGTGAAATTGTTTCAATGTTGACTGATGTAGAAAAAGAACGCCTTCAAGAATACTTAGTTTGTAGATTCTGGAGTTATAAGTACGAAGAAGGAACTGAAATGTACGACTTATGTAGACTCAACAACAATGGGTATGGGACCTATTCGGATGGAAATTTAAGTGACAAGTTCGAAATATCTTACGATAGACCAGGACCTCCATTGACAAATTGGATCGCGCGGATTTCTCTCAAATGATTAAAGAATGCTCTGTATGCAATGGGCAGGTTTCATATGAAGCAAAGGTTTGCCCGCATTGTGGACATCCCAACCAATATGAGTGGAAACCTGTAAGTGGATTCTTTGCAGTTGTAAACACCATTATTGGTATGGGATTATTCATTTTTATAATATTTATGATTATTTTCGGGGTTCTTTTCTAACCATGGAAGAAAAATACATTAAGTTTTATAAGAATTTTCATAAAGCATTTGATGAAAAATCAAATCACTGTTCCAAAACACTCAATGACTGTCGAGTAAGTTTAAACGCAGATTTTGCAACATTAAATTCTGCGTTTCAGTTCAAAATAATCGACTTCTCACATACGACCTTTTTGGTTTATTTCTGTGTGGTGTGCTCGTAGTGTTTACAAACATTATTTAATGGCCTGCGCACAATATCTGACTTCGAATATATTCCACGCACTAGCAAGCACCTTTTGAAGCATTGATGCGTGATAATCGATTAATTACGATTAGACCTGTATAAAGAGGAATGCTTTCTTCAAAACAGAATAAGGAAACAAATGAGTAATCCAAACCCAGCTTTAACAGGCGCTGCTGTCTATGGGACATGGAAACATATAAATAATGGCACAAGGCAAGCCGCGGCAGCTGATAAATTAAACCACCTTCAAGAACAGCAGCTACAAGAAATGCAGCGACAGACGGAGCTACAATCAGACCTTAATGAAATTAAAATGGAGGGTGTTGGCCTTCAACGCGAGATGAATGCAATTGCAAGCATGCAATTGACCCAGCTAGAAGAGCAGACTCGCCTCAGCGAGATACGCAACCAAATAGCCCAAAATAGTCACGACTTAGATTTAGTCAAACATGAAAACAACGAATTAAGACTTAGAATTAAACAAAATCATGAAGATATAGAGTCACGCAGAAGAGATTGTATTTTTAATATAAACAAAGATCTTGAAAATATAAATGATTCATGGGACACAAGAGTTGAAAAAGTTATTCAAATAATTAATCACATCGCATCCATAAGGGATTTTGGTATTTCAACGGAGTTGTCAAACTCCTTTGATGACAAGGACTTGATTTATTCAACAAACGACGAATTAAAATCTATGCTTGAAAAGTTAACCTCTCAACTTACTGAGGAAGAAACAGAAGACATTCTTACAATTTCTCAAATACTTCAAGTTGATGAGGAAAAGTTAATTTTCAATGCTAAATTTGATTTAGAAGAGATCAATACAAAATTAAAAAGTGATCAGAGAGAGCTCAAGAACATAGAAAATAAAGAGGATGCTTTAAGTAGCGAACTTGAGTCTTTAGAGGAAGTGCTCAGAAAACATAATATTAATGAACCCTCATGAGGCTAAGTGTTATTAAATATCCTTTTATGGTGAGTATTATTTTTTCTTTGGCTTCTCTTTTAGTAAGCGCACAAGTTAACGAAGATCTAGTGAGCGCACAAGTTAAAGAGGATCTGGGTAATAAATATTATGTCTCATCATCGAGGCAGAGCAGGACAACTTATGAAAATACACTAAAAAGCAATAACGATGAGGGTTATTTCCTTCTTGGAACAATTGCTTCAGAAGAGGAAATTTGTTCGCTCTTTAAGCATCCCGTTTTTTCCAAAGAGAAATTTCAATCCCAAGGTGGAGATTATGTCTATGTCCCAATCGATAGAATTATAGAAGAATTTGTTAGCATGCTTCCCTTTAACCCAGCTTTTGTAGGCATGCATACTTCAGATAAACAGAAATGGGCTACAAGAGATCATTTTTTAAAACTAAGAACTTATAAAGATTTAGGCGAGAGGCTTCCAGATATGACGAGCACCTGCTTACCTATACATCTATACTACTACGAAAGAGGTTCGTATTCGCAATATAGCCGTAGCCCACGGATAAAGTGGCAAGAAGCCTATAAAGATCAAATGGATTCTAGAATGCTTACGCGTGGCTTCAATAATACTACTGGTAATCGAATCATAACCGATCAAAGAAATCTCAGAGATATCAATATTCATGCTCTATTTTTCCTAAAAGAAATGCACCCCGCGCTTATCAAACGATTTGATGAACTTCATCAGATGGAGGTTGAACGACTTGCCCAGATAGAAGCTAAAAATCTTGAATTAGAAAAAGAAAAGCTGAGACTGGAGGCGGTAGCTAAGGCACAGGCTGAGGCACAGGAACATGAAAGAAAGCTTTTAGCATTAGAAGAGAGAAGGAGGGCGAAAGAGGCAGAAGAGGAAAGATTGGAGAGGCAAGAAAGAGCTGAAAATGAACGTTTGATAGAGGTAGAAAAGATACGGTTGCAGCAGATAGAGGCAGACGAGAAAAAAGCTGAGACGGAGGCAAGAATAAGGCGAAGTCAGCGTTGGGACGAGTTTAAAGCGGGCATCTTAAGTTTTTCAATTTTTTCTCTTGTTGTTTATTTCTTCATTCGATTTTTGCTTAAGAGAAGCCATGAAGCTAAAGAACAATCAGTAAGATTAGCGCGCGAGAGAGAAAGCCTGGATCGTGAAATAGCGAGGGAAAAACAAAAAGAGACAGCAACTAGATGGACGAAACAAAATAAAAAGATTCAAAAAGAAATTGATTCTATAAGCAATTCAATAGAAGAAATTAATAAACAAAAGCTCACTCTAAATAACCAAATTGGTAAGTTGGAGCTTGAGAAGAAAACAATTGAAGAGAACATAAGTCAGCTTAATGATGAGATAAAAGGCGAAGAAAAGATCATTAAACGATTAAGAAAAAAATATCCATTTATAGATTCATATATAGAAAATAGATAAATGATGATGAAAAATCAACTCAACCCGCTCTCAGCATTCGTTTCAAAGTGCCAATGGACGTATCCTTTAAATTTTTCCACTTACTCTGATTATTAATAATAGTCTCTGCTCCCTCCATTAATTGTTTGGCAAGAGACCTATAACACCCAACTACTTCTTCATACACATCTGCAGTAAAATTCTCGCTGTTGTAGGCGCTTATTATTTTGTCTACGTTTCCGCCAAGGATTTGGTCTGCTACCTTCAAATCATTTTGACCATATCCTCCAGCAAAAATCTCTGAAAGATACGCCGAATACGCAATATTTGCGGCATCATCAAATGACTGCTCATCACCCATATAGAAATCTACGGACCCATTCCCTATTACTACACCCGCACATGCAGCGAGATTGTCCAGTTTCTCTGTCTGTGCTCTGGCAAAAGAACTCAAAAAAAGGAGTAAAAAAAGGGTAGTGATTAATGATCCTATACTTTTCATTTTAATACTCTATGTTGTTCAAATTAATCTTACGCTAGATAAGACTTAGAGTATTGTCCAATCTCAACCAATGGGTCACGATCGAATAGCTCTAGATAACTATTTTAGGGGCCTAGAAGACTATTGGGACCACGCGACTTCCGTCATAAGTTGCTTTCGCTTTACGCTGGATCAGCTTCCAAGTTTCGCTGTAGTAATCTGCTCGTTCAACAAGCTTTCTTAAATCAGCACATTGCTCGTGCGGCATCTGTGGAGCTTCAGGCGGCAGTGTGACGTCCATGCGAGCCGTATAGTCAAATACTACATGTCTTGACACCGCCTCTCCGACGTTTGCCCCTAATGTGATAGCACCATGCCAGGGAATAACGATGGCGATGTCGTCATCACCGAGAACTTTGGCAATCGACGCAAAATCGTCGTTGGGACTTACTGTAGTTCGCTCATAAAACACTGTGGAGACATTATTGAGGATTCTGGGAGTGCGAGCCAACGCTGCCTGTGCTGTTATCCAGAAACCATGCGAGTGAACAATTGCCTGAACGTCCGGCCGCTGCTTGTAGATACCGTGATGGAACTCAATACCAAGACTCGGAGCTCGACCTGAATCGACGGGGCTGCCTTCGAAATCGAACAAAAGAATGTCTTCAATCTGCATCTCTTCGAAAGTGCGATCGAAAACATGCATATAGAAATAAGGTTCATTCGGATATCTTACGGAAACATGCCCGCCAATACCTGACCCTAATCCACATGCGGCCAGTCCTCTGCAGGCCTCAAGCACCTGGTTGCGGATATCTTCATTTTCCATGACCATAGCGCCCCCTTTTAACTACACTGTATCGTGCAGGCTTGGCTTAAAAGTCTTACAAGGAACATGATTGAAATTGCCGTTCCTCCCCATGCCAGAAGAATATAGATGGAGGGAGGGGCGAGTCAATTAATGTGAAAATGGACGGGCTCTGCAAAGTTGATGAGAGCCGCCTCCCCCGGTTGGATAAGACCTGTGGCCGACGGGTAATTAAGAAGGGTGAATTAAATAATTAATCTGAGTAAGCTCGCGCAAATCTTGAAGATCTTCCCGATATAACTAATAATTGCTATTACAGGGTTGAGATGATGGCGAATCTAACTCTAAATAACAGAAAACACTTCATGTTTAGCCGCTTGTGTGGCAGAAGTCTAGCGCCGAGTAGTGAATAAAAATGATGATCAAAACACAATTAACTGCGGATAAAGTAGCAATAACCCTGTCTTTGGCATGCGTGGTTCATTGTTTCTTTGTGCCATCTTTTATCATTTTAAGTTCCGGCTTTCTTGCTCTCGCGCTTGATAATGAATTTGTGCATAAATTCATTGTGCTTGTAGCAGTTCCAGTTAGCCTCTTTTCTCTAACGGTGGGATATAGAAACCACAAGGCCCTTTCTTTTCTACTCATGGGCATTCTTGGGCTGCTTATGCTTACTGCGGCCGTGGCTCTAGGTGCCGACGCCTTAGGAGAATTGGGAGAAAAGGGGTTTACCTTGCTGGGCTCAATGCTGGTCGCCTATGCCCATTTTAGAAACTACCAAACCTGTAGGAACGAAGATTGTTCTTGTCATGACGAATAGAAAAAACTCAGACCTGCCTCAAAATCACTTCGTCACTGCACGATTACAATAAAAAGACACCTTTATCGCTTCTTTCGGGGCATATTTTTGGGCTCCTATTGGTCACGTTCATCTGTTACCGTATTTGCACTTTTACCTCGGCCAAGCGCTCAATTGTCGATAATGCCTGGCCTTGATCGCTGCTCATATTTCTAACGATAATGTCAGTAAAACCAGACTCAGCGAACCTCATCATTTGCTCAGCTATCTCAGCGACAGAACCAGCCATAAAGGCATCTTCTGCAAAGCCACGATAACCCTTAGCCATGTATTGATCCTTTACTCTCCTCGCTTCTTGGCTTGACTCGCCGATGAAAATGTCTCTTCGAACCGCGACAGCACTTGGATTTGTGCCATGTTCGGCGCACGCTTGTCGATATTGGTTGGCTTGGTTTCTAGCTTCCAATAGCCCAAGGGCAGGCTGCCCAAGCCATCCGTCAGCCACACGTGCCGTTCTATTAATTGCAGCAGGCGCAACAGCGCCGACCCACACCTCCACTGGCTCCGACGGAACGGGAGAGATTTTTGCATTAGCTATCGGCCAAAACCGATCGTGGTCGACCGTTTTGCCGGCCCACAAATCTTTCATGATGGCGAGAGCGTCTTCAAACATAGGGGCCCGATCTTTGGGATTTACACCCATAGCTAAACTTTGTTTGTGACTTCCGCCGAGAGCACATTGCAAGATAAAGCGACCTTTCATGATAGAGGCCAGGGTCCCAATTTGTTCAGCCAATAGGACCGGATTCCACAATGGTAACAAGTAAAGTGCGCCAGCCGGGTTCGCATTCCATTCGGCTAGCATACGTCCAAGCATGGGCGTGTTTTGGAAATAGTGTGATGGCGTAGCATGATGGTCTCCTACAAATAGCATATCTAAATTTGCATGCCGCGCCGCGCGAGCGCGTTCAACCATGTATTGCGCGCCCTCTCGAGGGTCTGTCATCTGATAGCTCGAGCATACAGATATGCCTATTCGCATACGTTAACCTCCCATCGTTAGTGTGAGGGCAAAGCCTACCGGAGAATTTCAAAAAATGAATGCCTCCTAGATTTTTTTATTGTATGGCAAGGTGATAGCAATTAATTAATAGCTGCCGGCCCTTAAGCCAGACCCGGATATTTTTGCTATATTGAATGAACGCGCTTAGTTGTTTTTCCGGGTTGCGGGAAAAAGAGCGTTTAAATAAGTTAAGTGAAGATATGATAAAACTCGCCTTATATATATCTATGTTGTGGGTACCATTTGTCGGCTCGCAAGCTCTAGCTAGAGTTGATCAGGCAACATTGCATACTGAAAAAATTGTTCTAGGCTCTGGATGTTTTTGGGGTGCTGAGAAGGGCTACGAATCGCTACCGGGAGTTATAGATGCGGTATCAGGCTATGCCGATGGGAGTGGCGTTCGGGCGACGTATAGGGAGATAACCAAGCTAAAAAACCGATTTAATGAGAGCAACCATGCGGAAGTTGTGGAGGTGACTTTCAACAAGAATGTAATTTCAATTCACGAGGTTCTAGCTCATTACTTCGAATCGCATGATCCCACGCAAATAAATAGGCAAGGCAATGATATTGGAACACAGTATCGGTCAATCATCTTGTATTCAAATGAAGATCAACGGTTAGCCATCGAAAACGCCGTGAGCGAATATCAAGCGCTGCTCTACCGCGCTGGCTACGGAAATATAGCAACGCAGGTCAAGCCCCTTGAAGAGTTCTATAAAGCCGAGAATTACCACCAGGACTACATTAAGAAAAACCCAAATGGGTATTGCCCGGATCATTCCACAGGGGTCAAATTCAGCAAGACTAATAGCTCAAAGCCATTAGATAACACTGATATAGTCACCGGTAAAAGCATGGTCGTGATTGAGCCTGATGGATACTGCCCTTACTGTGAAAAATTTAAAGACCGTGTCGCAAAACATTATCAGGGTGATATCCCCCTAGTGTTCAGGCTTGCCAGCGAGCTGGAAGGGCTACAAATCGATTCGCCCACATGGGCCACCCCTACAATATTATTTCTTGAAGAAGGACGGGAGGTGTTTGGGCACCAAGGCTATATGTCGCCGAAGGAATTCTACGAGGCGGTTGGATATTTCAAGCTTGGCGACTCTAAAGCATACCGCGTTGCGTTTCATGAGGGCACGGATGCTCGCTTTTGCAAAGAGTATAAGGCTTTCAAAAACACGCCCGATGGAATCTTTGTGGATAAGCTTAGTGGAGCGCCGTTGTTTGACACCAGAGACCGCTTTAATTCAACTTCTGGCTGGTTGTCCTTTACAAAACCAGTAGACGGTTCCGTTTATAGCAGGCCAGATAACAGTTTTGGTATGCGACGGACGGAAATCAGATCGGTAACGTCGGACATTCATCTGGGCCACGTTTTTGATGATGGGCCTAACGGCTCCTTAAGATATTGCATCAACGCAACAGTGTTGAATTTCAAACCGAGATAAATAAGAGGCAGCCTATGTGCTCGGTGAGGCGTTTCAAAATATTGTTAATCCTATATCCTTACCTATGGGACGCGAATCGCTAATATTGGGGGGATAAATTTCATGGATGAGCTTATTCAAGGAGGCTGCTTTTGCGGCAAGGTTCGCTATGCCTTTGAGCAAAATGATTACCCCTCAGCCAATTGCCACTGCTCTATTTGCCGGCGCATTTCGGCCGCACCATTTGTATCTTGGATGGTTGTTCCAATGGACCGGTTTGCCTACACTCAGGGAAATCCCAAAGTACTGCATTCTACGGATAATGGAACACGCTATTTTTGTGAGGCGTGCGGCACGCCATTGGCATGCATTCTTGCCAAATACCCAGAGAGCATTGACATTACCATCTGCAGTCTTGACAAGCCGCAGGACTTTGCGCCTAACACAGACATTTATACAGACAGCAAGCTGGCTTGGTTGTAATAGAGCCGCCGGCAGATAGTGATCAGTTATTTACGTTTCAACATTGTCTTCGTCCGAGCCATTTTCCTGATCAATGGCCTGCTCATAATTTTGTAGTTCTTGCTGGTATTGTTCCTCAGTAAGGCTATGCCAGCCGACACACTTTCCTGTTGGGCTTCGTCCACATCCACAATCCATCGCTAATTATTCCCTTTCAATAATTGGCTTTTATCTTATTCGAGGGGCACGCAACATAAAAGACTTTCCGCCTAGCGCTGGTACTTAGACTTTTCAGCTAGAAGTCACAACTTTTGCTGATAATTGAAAATAGATAGTTTCTTGTTGCAGGTGGGTCGCCCAAGCCGACCTCAGTGGCCGAGATTAAATCCAGGCAGGCTTCATTATCGGCATTGATGGGGAGTCCTTTTGTCAAATAGTTATAGTCCCCTTGGGTTATGAGACTATTTAGGCCTAACTCGCGTGGGCGCATTGGAAGATCGCTCTCAGCAAGAGAGGTGAACGAACCATCCCCGTTGTTTATGGCGATATTAACCCCGTGGTAACCGCTTTGATAATCCCTTGTAGAATGAATAATATCGATATGCCCATCCATGTTAAAATCGTTGGCATAGATGTTGCCTTCCCCATGGTGAGTGTCAGCACGAGCCTGGTTGGGGAATCGGGAGTCAGTTTGATCGTCTAGTTGACCGGTCCCGTCATTAATGAGTATCTGTATGTAGCTGCCTTCGTAGTACGGTATATCGCGGGTGATGGCCACAGCCACGTCCATATGGCCGTCCCCATTCAAGTCGCCTGATGTGGCATGGTTGTATTTATTGTGGTCATACCCGAATGGACCTACTGGCAGAGGAATCTGTTCCCAGTTTTCTATTTGAGCCGTATGGTCGCTCAGCAAAATGTATCCCTCATCTGCGCTGGACCAGCTAGATCTATTATCGAAGCTCCAAAATAACAGGTCATCAAAACCGTCATTGTTGAGATCCTTGACCAAACTGCTCATAGGGTTTCCATATTGGTTGGCAGACCTCCAATCCTGATTTATGTATTGGTGGACATGGAAGTTGCCGGCCCCATCATTTATCAGCAAAACATTGCAGGCGAATATATCTATATCATGGTCGCCATCGACATCTCCCGCGCTCGCATCATGGGCAAAACTGCAGAGGGAGTTCGCTTGAGAATTATTGCTCTCAATATTTTCCTTTGCCTCAACTAACTGGCCATTTTGATCAGAAAGCAGGAGAAGGTGGGGGTACGGGTCTATATAGTCTTCTTCGTGGTTAGGACTTCTGACCTGTATACCCATAGAACCGGCGAACACATCGTCGATTCCATCGCCATTAAAATCCTCAACGACCACCCTGTAGGCGAAGGGGTGTGTTGGAGGATGCCCCGCGGCATAAATAGCTAGGTCCTCTGCAAAGCGGCCCTGACCATTATTTAAATAGATGTTGATCGGGGCATTTATTTTTTGCGACTCTTCGATGGTGTGGGGGAATATAGCCCAAGCTACTAACAAATCTTCGTGCCCATCACCATTGAAATCGCCGGCGGTCATATTGTGTGCGTCCTGGCCAAACAGCTGATCGGTTATAGGCTCACAGTCGTCAGGAGTTGGATAGCATATAGTTGCAGTATAACGATCGGTAATGACTAACCCACCAAACCCAATGTCACTAACCTGAAATACTCTTGTGTTGAGATTGGCCGGATTTCGCGGTTCGACAGAGAAATCGGTCGGATATCGTTGGATACTGAAGTGAATATCTTTGAAGCCAGCTGGGCAGTCGGGTGAAGAGATGGTTGATATTGTAAGGGTAATATCCGATGTTGCCTCATAGAGTATTGGATTGCGAAAAATGAAGTCTTTATCGTTTGATGTTTTAGTATGTAGAATTTTGGGCGACTGATCATTTTGAGAGAGCTTATATCCGCAGTTCGGATAATTCGATTCTACCGTTATACTTTGTGGCATATAGCTGAAGTTATTATTTACCAAACCGGAGACCTGAATTGATAGAGGGTTGGCCTTGCTTTCAAGCGAAGCCCCGCCACCGCAGCTGGGTAACGCACTAACCAGTGCAAGCATGACCACTACTCTAAGTAATACCTCATATATGTTTAACAAATTGGATCACCTAATTATCGCTGTGGATGACCTGGATGCCGCTACAGATGATTACACCAAGGTTCTGGGTTTTCCACCGATATGGATGGGAAACCACCCCCAGCTTGGCACGGAAAACGCGCTTTTCCCAGTTCAGAATACCTACCTAGAATTATTGAGTGCCCGAGGCCGGGGGCCGGGAGCGGACATGGTCCAAGAGAGCTTGCATGACAACGGAGAGGGCTTATGCGGGATGGCTCTGCGGACCGATAATCTGGATGCTTTGAAAACCGCCTTAGCTAGCAAAGATATAAGAATGGGAAAGATAGCCAATGGTAAAGGGGTGAGCCGAGATGGTGTAAAGACCCGGACTTGGAAAAGCGCTTTTTTTCTGGGGGCCTCAACGAGGGGGCTTCGGCTATTAGCAATAGAACACCTTACTGGTACCCTGGGAGAGATAGAAGCCAATGCGTCGCAGATGGGGCGACTAGATCACGTGGTCATTAACACCAATGATCCTGATGGGTTTGTGGCGTTATATCAAGATGCCCTAGGTATAAGATTAAGTCTTGACCAGACAGTGGAGCAGTGGGGTGGCAGGATGTTGTTCTTCCGGCTTAACAAAACCACAATTGAGGTGATTGGCAGGGGGGATAGTAAAGAAACACAGGATTCCCTATGGGGATTAGCTTGGTCAGTCGATGATTTGGACTTAGCGCGTGACCGCTTAATTAGGGAAAACGTAGAGGTAAGCGAGATAAGAGAAGGTAGGAAGCCGAATACCGTTGTGTGCACGGTAAAGTCGCATACTCGGGGAGTCCCAACTTTATTTATTCAACACCTTGCTACCTAGAGGGTAAAGGGTCTCAGGAGAGCTACGAATGCGAACTATTCAAGGGAAACCATCTACAGCATTTCAGCGCAAGGTTTGGGCAGAGCTGACGCGAATTCCGCGAGGGCAGACGAGATCTTATTTGGACATCGCTATAGCGATTGGCCGCCCCAAGTCCGCTAGGGCCGTAGCGAATGCATGTGGCCGAAATCCTTTTCCAATTTGGATTCCTTGTCATCGGGCGATCAAATCAGATGGTTCTCTTGGGGGGTATAGTGCTAATGGGGGTGCGGCTATGAAAGAGCGGTTGTTGCTAGACGAAGCCGGAGGCTAGCCCACAAGATCATAGGGTTTAGCTAGTGCTTGCGTATGACGTTGGAGCATTTTAGCCAAATTTACTGGGGGCAGTTGGTTCTCCAGTTGCTCGTATATTAATGGGTCCCCTAGCACCACGTCCAATACAGTTCCCATCCGCCGCCGCGTTTCACGAAAAAGCAAGGCTGTACGTAGCGTGTAGTTGAAATGGCTAGCGACCTGAAAGAACAAGCTGTTTTGTCCGGCAAAATACATGGGGACAACACTGGCACGTGATCTTCGGATTAATTGCCCCACTAATGGAGCCCAGTCGCTTTCCTGAGCCTGCCTCGAGAAGATGTTGGGGGTGGTCGCCACCCCGCCGGCTGGAAATACGATGAGTGCTCCCCCATTTTTTAGATGTTCGCGGGCGGCTTTACGCGATGCCACATTGGTTTGTATGGCTTCTGCCGTATCACCGAAATCTATAGGCAGCGAACAATCTTTCATCTCTGGAGCATTGCATAGGACTGAGTTGATTAAAATTTTGAAATCCCGCCGAGTTTGATTTGCCAGCAGACATATAACTAGGCCATCCAAAACGCCATAAGGGTGGTTGGCGACAAAGACCAGAGGCCCTTGCGGAGGGATATTGTCGAAAGAGCTACCATGCCATTGAACATCTATGTCTAGGAGCTCGATCGCTTTGGCAAAGAAAAGGTGGTGCGGCACCCCGGAGCTGCGATAATTGCTATAGAGTTCTTTCAGGAAGGGCTGTCCAATGAATGACTCGATAGCTCTTATAATCAGCCTTCTAAGCAACGGGTCATCTGGCGCGGCATAACTGAACTTTTCCATGTCCATCTTTCAAACCTAGCCTTTGGTTGATTGTGATTAGCTAATATAACAGCTACCCTTAAATGAGCTAGTTTTATGAAAGGGGCTTTTTAAGAAGCCGCGATGGGAAAATGAATGGGTAAAAGATTATTCACTTTCATATTCAAATTTCTTTGGTCAATTACGGCCGAAATTTGTTTCTATTTATTGTTGCTATGGTGCGTTCTTTTGCCTCTCATCAAATACAATTTCATAGGCCCATCGTTTGAAAGCCAGACATTAACCATAGCTGTGCAGGCTATATATAACTTGCCTGGCTCCTTACATCTATTAATTATTTTAGCGGTTCTATTGGCACTTTCCTTTGCGTTTGGTTTTGTGGGGATGGTGGATCGTCTTGGAAGGGAGGTTCGCCAGGGTAGAAAGTCCTCAACAACAGGTGCAGCTCAGCGAAGGAGCGCAACAGTATCTGAACCGAGAAAAGGTAGGCTACCCTAAGAGAGGTAGTACAATCCTGCCACATATTGGCGAACGCTTTTGACCGGAAAGGACAAATAGGCAAATTGGATCGCGATGGCGAGGGGCCTCATTAGTATTTAGGCCAGGGGCTCAAATTTCGTTAGAATTGGCAATCGATACTTAGAAAAGGGGGGCATATGGGCCAGACACAGCCAGGAGACATAAACTTAACTGCCAAGCATCCGGAAATGCACAACGGTCCAGTTAGTACTGATATTTATTGGAAGCCGGAGCTGTATGAATTGGAGGTGGAGCGTATTTTCAAGAAAACCTGGCATTACGTAGGGCGGGAGGAGCAAATTTCGAGAACCGGCGAATTTTTCGTTAAGGAGCTGCCAACCTTTGATTTCTCTTCCATAATTGTACGGGGACGAGACAACCGAATTAGAGCTTTTATGAATGCCTGTCCGCATAGAGGAAATCAGGTGGAACTAACTGAGTGCGGAAGGCGCAGCGCTTTTACCTGTAAATTTCATGCTTGGAAGTACGATCTGGAAGGGCGGCTGGCTGCGGTGCCTGATGAAGAAGGGTTTCCGTTATTGAACAAGGCAGATATTGGCTTGAAGCAGTTTTCATGTGAAACCTGGGAAGGCTTTATTTTTATTAATATCCAGGAAGAGCCAGATCAAACACTGAGCGAATATGTCGGGGAACAAGGAATGGACCTTCATGGGTATCCGTTTTCGTCCGGCACGTCCCGCTTCCAGTTTTCCGGTACGGTGGAAACAAATTGGAAGTTTTTAGTAGACTCGTTTTGCGAGACCTATCATGTGCCATACTTGCATAGCCGAACCATACGACAAACCATGGCTGGCTCGGATAATCCTCATGGGCGGGCTATTGATGTTCGTTTGAAAGGAGACCATAGAACTACTTCCGTTTGGGCTAATTTGGATTATGAGCCGCAACCGGTTCAGGGGCTGGCTGCAGCCGCGGCAGCAACTTCTATTACAAGTGCGGTGGCTACGACCGTAGAGCTACCAAAAGGGCTAAATCAGACTCGCGCTAAAAACTGGGCGATAGATGTCACGGTTTTCTTCCCTGGCTTAGTCTGCGTGATTAACCCAGGAATGTATTTTACACATCAAATGTGGCCCTTAGGCCCAAATCGGACGAAATGGGAAATGACCGGTTATTTGAGGCCAGCGGATAATGCGGCGGAACGCTTCGGTCAAGAGCACGCTATTGTAGAATTGCGCGACGCAGTACTTGAGGACGCAAATACTCTAGAGCGAATGACCAGCAATGTGGCAACGGGCCTTATTAAAGAATTTCATTTCCACGATCACGAGCTGTCTTTGCGCTACCAGCATTACACTGTTTGCAAGCACCTTGGACTAGAGCAATGATGAAACAGAAGCTACTGCCTAAGCCTTTCGCTAAGCTGGATCACTACTGCGATCGATGGTGTCTGCCAGATACCAATGCGCGAAACTCTGCGAGAGTAGCCGCGAGCATGGTGGATATCCGAGAGTTTTATGATGACATGGTGGGTATTGCTTCGAGTGCCCTAGACTATCTTGCTGGTAAGAAGTTAGGGGAACTGGATGGGCCGGATAGCAACTTACTAAAACTTCTATTGGCTCTGGCCGAAGTTGGCCCAGCCGTTGAGTGGTTTGGGCAGCCCCGTGTTGTTGACGGTTATGAAGAAACGAAATTTCCGCAGGTCTTAAGCCTTGATGATCTAGCCCCCCAAGTGTCGGCGTTATCGGAGGTTGAATGATCGCTTTTGGTAGAGGCTATCGCACATGGTGACGAAGTTGTTGTTGGCGGGGATAGCGATTTTTAGTAGCGTGGCCAACCCCCAGGCTGCTGAGTTAGGGCTAACCCTTTATAAGGAAGAATGCGCTGCCTGCCATGGCGCGAGTCTTAGAGGGTCGGCGCATGGCAGTGCGTTGATTGGACCGGCCTTTTTGGCGCAATGGGGTGATCGTTCCGCAGGGGAGCTTTTGGAATATACCCGAGCCAGTATGCCTCCGGGTGGCGGTGCCAAGCTGTCTGTGAAACAACACCAGGCAATTAACAGTTATATCATCGCTGGAAATCAGCAGTTAGCTGATGCCCAGCTGCCCTTATTCGGCGATTTAGCTAGTGCTGAGACCATTGGAGATACGGTGGCATGGTCTGGCCCAGAGGCGGTGGCAGCAATGGCCTTGAGCCGCGGCGGTTTTGAAAATAAGCCCCTGTTGAATTACCAGTCTGTTTCTAAGGGGATACTGGAGAACCCTAAAGATGCTGATTGGCTGAGTTGGCGACGAACTCTTGATGGTCAGGGGTATAGTCCACTTCGACAAATTGATAGACGCAATGTTGGAAAGCTTCGCTTAGCATGGTCTCTTGCTATGACCGAGGGAAGCAATCAAGGCACCCCCCTCGTTTACAACGGGATTATGTTTCTTACGCATCCTACAAATATGCTGCAGGCTGTTGATGGTGCGACGGGCGAAGTGCTGTGGGAATACAGCCACGAGTACCCCGAAGATTCTCGGGTGCTGGGCGGCCCGATGCGTAACATAGCAATCTATGGGGACAAGCTTTTTATGACGACCTATGATGCCGCCATCGTTGCTATTGACGCAGCAACGGGTGCAGAAGTGTGGCACTCCGAGAAAGCCGATTATAGGCAGGCCTATACTCATAGTGCTGGCCCGATAATTGGCGATGGAGTGGTCTTAAGCGGCATCAATGGTTGCGAGCTTTATACAAAAGCCGGATGCTTTATTACTGGGCACGATCCCGATACTGGGAAAGAGCTTTGGCGCACATCAACGATAGCTCTACCTGGCAGTGCGGGAGGCGATACCTGGGCGGGGCTTGCAGCTGAGTATAGAGCGGGTGGAGATATGTGGATTGCGGGCTCTTACGATGCCGACCTTGGGCTATTTGTGATTGGGACATCGCAACCAAAGCCTTGGGTAGCGGCTAGCCGCGGCATGACCCCAAGAGACCAGGCCTTATTTACTAACACTACCCTAGCACTTGATCCGCATACGGGCGAGATCAAATGGCATTTTCAGCATGTCCCAGGGGAGACCATCGACATGGAGGTGGGATTCGAAAGGCTGATTGCCAACCTAAATGGGACAGACTTCGTTTTTACGATTGGAAAGGATGGGATTCTTTGGAAGCTAGACCTTCAGACTGGGAAATATGTAGACCTGCTTGAAACGTTACCCCAGACAGTATTCAAGACCGTGGACCGCGAACGCGGAATTGTTGTTTATCGGGACGATATCATGTCGGCCCCCGTCGGGAAAACGATTACGGCCTGCCCCGGGATCTATGGTGGACACAACTGGCAATCGATGGCATTTGTCCCCCAAAGCAAGTCCCTAGTCATACCTCTTCATCAAACTTGCTCAGAGATGACGGGGCAACCGGTAGAGCAGGTTCTCGGAGGCGGTGGATTTGGGGCGGGAACTACAACCTACCCAATGCCTGGTCATAATGACAACCTTGGCGCTCTGATTTCAGTTAATGCTGTGTCGATGGCAGTCAATTGGCGAGTTCAACAAAGAGCGATGTTTTTAACAGGCGCTCTCACTACTGGCGGCGGCTTGACATTTATCGGTGATCTCGACCGTTTCTTTAAGGCCTTTGACAGTGATACTGGGAAAGAACTTTGGTCGTCGCGGCTAGCTGCGCCTCTACATGGGTATCCTGTTACATATGCTGTAGACGGGAAACAATATATAGCAGTGCAAACTGGGATTGGTGTCTTTCGAGCTTTGACGGCTACGCTAGCACCAGAAATTTATCAGCCAACCGGTGGTCAGGCAATTTATGTTTTTGAGTTGCCCGCAGGGGAATAGGTGCTTCATTTGTGATTGAGAATCAGTTTGCCCCTATGTTATCGCCACAGGAAATGCTCCGGAAAGGAATTTTCGGAGGCACCTATTTCGCTGAAATTATTAGTTATGAGGATTTTCCCGAAGCTTGGTTTGCAGGGTTAGCGCCTCATCGATATTGCTCGCCTAAGTATTTGACGGCAGTTAACTGCTTTGGTGTTAGATCCGGGCAGACCCAGAGAGAGTGGGAAGCGAAGGGCTGGATGCATGCAGATGATCCACGAGGTTGGTTTGAGTGGTATTGCAAGTATTATCTTGGACGCAGGCATGCGGATGATGCCCGTCAAATTAAGAGATGGTTAGCCTTTTGTGGGCCAAAGGGCCGATGGCGCAATACTATTTATGCGAAGATAGAAAAATCGGGGTTCTCAGTGGCCGATTGTTTTAACGTTAGCCCCAGAATTCAGCAATCACTGTTACACTGGTCCTATGTGGTTAATGAGGAGGATTACTTCGCTTGGTTGGATGGGGCCAACAGTAACCCATGAATCGACAAATGGCCAATGTGCGAAAAATTGGCGTATCAGCGTGCGGCATAACCTAGCGCGATAATCGTAGTTACGAGGAGAATTGTAATATGTTGTTGAAGCATCTTTTTTTTAGTCTAGCCGTTATATTTTTTGCGACCCCCGCATTTTCAGAGGAGCAAGAGATTTCGCAGGAAGAATGCGCGGAAATGCGCGAAGATATTTTTGGCTTGATGGCTACATCGGACTACTTTTTCAAGGATATAGAGAAACACAAGGAGGGGAGCAGGAAATATGAGGAAGCTTGGGAAAGAGCGATAATATTTTCGCGACTATCTGCTGATTGGTCGACCGTCTACGATGTGTGGTGCACGGACAATTAACACACTGTTCATATGCGGAGGTTAAGTGGGCTGAGTGTTTTTGCGTGGATAGGCTTGGATCGATGGCCGACTAGCGAGAGCACGTCAGCACTAACCAAGGCTGTTTTTAGCTGGGCAACTCTCATCTTTCCACAGGCCAGCATATTTTATCTTGTATGACCCTATTCTTAATTCTTTTTGGAGTTGCCGAGCTTTTCCTTATCAGGGAGTTAGGGCTGTTGAGGGTTTTGTATTGGCTTGGTGGTTGCTGCAGATTGTGCGCACAGCGGGGCCTCCTTTCCAGGAAAAATAATTCCCTAAAAGTTAGTAAAAGTTGAATTAAACGAGCATATTAGCAAAGATGGATGTAACTAGCGTTTTAGATGGCTTGAACGAGCGGCAGCGAGAAGCTGTGACCTCACCACAAGGAAACTCTCTGGTGATAGCGGGAGCAGGGAGCGGAAAAACTCGGGTCCTAGTGCATCGTGTAGCTTGGCTGATTCAGATAGAAGGGGTTTCCCCCAACGGGCTGATGGCGGTAACTTTTACGAATAAAGCTGCGGCAGAGATGCGATCGCGTATAGAGGAACTCCTAAACATGTCGGGTCAAACTCTTTGGGTTGGAACCTTTCATGGGCTGGCCCATCGATTATTGCGAATGCACTGGCAGGAGGCTGGACTGCCGCAGAATTTCCAAATTTTAGATGCAGATGATCAGCTTCGGTTAGTTAAGCGTATTATGCGAGATCAGGGGATTGACGAACAAAAATGGCCAGCCCGCCAAGCTGTATGGTTTATTAATAGCCAAAAAGATGAAGGGAAAAGATCTAAAGAGATCCCGGTTAGCGACGATCTATTTCAGATAACGCACAAAAAGATTTATGAAAACTATGAACGACTATGTAACCAAGGAGGCCTAGTAGACTTTGCTGAATTGCTTCTGAGAAGCCATGAACTCTGGCTGGAAAACCCATCACTATTGCGCCATTACCAAGAGCGTTTTCAGTCCATCTTGGTGGATGAGTTTCAGGATACAAACACTATTCAATATGCGTGGCTAAGGGTGCTCGCTGGAGACCATTCTAATGTGATGGCCGTCGGTGATGATGACCAGTCCATATATGGTTGGCGGGGAGCCAAGATGGAAAACATTCATCGCTTCAAAGAGGACTTCCAGAAAACGATGGTTATAAGGCTAGAACAGAATTATCGTTCTACTGCCACTGTGCTTAAAGCAGCGAATGCTCTAATTGGAAATAATCAGGACCGTCTTGGCAAAGAGCTGTGGACGGATGGCCCAGAGGGAGAACCTATCCAGGTTTACTCTGCTTATAATGATCTAGACGAAGCACGATTTATCGCGGAGCGCGTTCAGGCTTGGATTGCGACCGGCGGGTCTAGCGGTGAAGTAGCTGTGTTATATAGATCTAACGCGCAGTCTAGGGTGTTGGAGGAGGCGATGCTTCGGGCGCAAATTCCATATCGGATATATGGCGGGCAGCGTTTTTTCGAAAGAGCGGAAATTAAAAATGCTCTTAGTTATATGCGACTACTGCATGATCGGCATTCAGATCCAGCATTTGAACGGGTGATTAATATCCCGACCCGAGGAATCGGTGATAAGACTTTGGAGGCTGTTCGTAATCAAGCACGCACCCAATCTGTTTCATTGTGGAAGGCTGCTGAAGACTTAATTGAAATGAGCTCGGCTGGCGCAAGAGTAACGGAAAAGATAGGGGGGTTTTTACGTCTAATAGATATGATGCGCCATGAGACACACGATATGGACCTCCATGAGCTGGCAGACTATACGATACAAAAAAGCGGGCTAATGGAATTCCATGGTCGTGAAAGAGGAGAGCGCGGCCTGGCCCGAAAAGAGAACTTGGAAGAACTAGTATCTGCTTGCCGAGAGTTTTCCGGAGAGCTAGTTTTTCCGCTTGGCCAAGAAACAGGAGAGGAGACTACTATTTTGGAGGAGTTTCTAGATCAAGTTGTGCTCGACTCAGGCGACAGGCAAGCTGAGGGGGGCCCAGCTTTGCAGATGATGACGCTCCATTCTGCAAAAGGCCTAGAATTCCCCTTAGTTTTCCTATCTGGCATGGAAGAAGGTTTGTTTCCGCACCAAATGTCAGCTCAGGAACCAGGGCGAATGGAGGAAGAGCGTCGGCTCTGCTATGTAGGTATTACCAGGGCGATGCAGCAATTGTACCTCACCTATGCGGAAAGTCGCCGTATGCATGGTAGTGACACATACAATCGCCCCTCTAGATTTATAGCAGAGTTACCTACAGAGCTTCTTCAACAAATCCGCATTAAATCAAGCCTAGGGTATCCCAAGAAAAAAAGCGTTAGCCCCTCTGGTGGCAGCATTAGGCCTTTAATTGATGAAGCGGCCATAGGCCTGCGTATGGGGCAGAGAGTGAGACATGCGAAGTTTGGAGAAGGCGTGGTAACACAAGCTGAGGGTTCTGGTGAAAGGGCGCGGGTGCAGATACGGTTTTCAAATGTGGGGTCAAAGTGGCTAATGCTGGGCATAGCTAAAATTGAACCTTTAGAATAACTTTTTATTGTTGAGGTAAGGATTAAAGATGTTGTGGCGAGAAAAAATATTCGGTTTTGGGTTATTAATAGCATTTTTTTTCGCCGGGGGGTGTAGTCAAAAAGCCATTGAAACTGAATCGCCACCAGTAGATAACACCGCCCAGGTCTTTCACTGGAAGTTGCTAACTACTTGGCCGAAAAATCTACCGGGTCTTGGTATGGCCCCAGAACGTTTAGCTGATAGAGTCAAGCGCATGAGTAATGGGCGTCTCAATATTAAGGTTTATGGGGCTGGGGAGTTGATACCTGCCTTTGAGGTTTTTGATGCGGTCTCTCAGGGGGTTGCTGAAATGGGCCATGGCTCAGCCTATTATTGGCGGGGGGAATTGCCAGCCGCAGCGATGTTTTCGACGGTCCCCTTTGGGATGACAGCCCAAGAAATGAATGCGTGGCTGCATTACGGTGGGGGCTTACAATTGTGGCAAGAACTTTACGCCCCATTCGACCTAATACCATTTGCAGCTGGGAATAGCGGTGTGCAAATGGCGGGTTGGTTCAACAAAGAGATAAACTCTGTTGAGGATTTAAAAGGATTGAAAATGCGTATACCTGGGCTAGGTGGGGAGGTGCTCAAAAGGGCTGGGGGCGTGCCGGTGACCTTGCCGGGTTCTGAGGTCTATACATCGCTTCAAACCGGAGTTATTGATGCGGTTGAGTGGGTCAGCCCGTTTAACGATTTGGCTTTGGGGCTGCAAACTGTTGCTAGCTACTATTATTTTCCAGGTTGGCACGAGCCAGGGACGACGCTTGAGGCCCTAGTTAACAAGGACGCTTGGGATACTTTGCCAGATGATCTCAAAGCTATCCTAGAGTCAGCTAGTAGAGCGGTCAACGCTGATCTGCTTGATGAGCTTACGGCGAAGAATGCAGCCTCTTTGCAAACGCTAGTAGATGATCACGGGGTTCAGATCAGAGAATTACCAGCAGATGTCGTACGCCGTTTAAGGGAGATTTCCCATGATGTTGTTGAAGAAGCAGGTAAGGGGACGGATTTAGCGATGCGTATCCATAAATCTTATACAGAATTTCTTAAGCGCAGTCGGACCTACCATGAGCTTTCTGAGAAAGCTTATTTGGAAGCTAGGGACTAAAAGTATGCCTGATTTATGGTAACCGAGCAGCAATCCCTCTAGACCATACGCCTATTGGCCGTGTTAAAGCGTTAAGGTTTTCCAGTGGATCTCCGTCGACCAGTAAAATGTCAGCATCTAGCCCTGGCTTGAGCTGTCCGGTAATACCACCTAACCCGAGAGCGGAAGCTGCAGAGGAGGTCGCTGTTTTAAGCGTCCGTTCTTCGCTAAGACCGGCAATTTTTGAAAATACGTTAAGTGCTTCGGGGAGATGGTGATGGAAGACTCCTGGGATACCCGCATCCGTTGAAGCTATAAATGGTATACCCATCTCGTCCATTGACTGGTAAATACCCCTTAAGCGATTGACCAAGGTTTGGTTTTTGTTATCTAACATTCTTTGCCAACCGCGGTTAATTGTTGGGGATACCCATGCTCCTTGGGCTGCTACGATCTGCGCAATATCAAGTTGGAAATCACTCCCCCAGCCATCCCGGCCTACCCAAGAACAGTGCTCTATAGTGTGGACGCCAGCCTTAGCTGCTAGCTCTATTCCTGCCGTTCCATGGCAATGGGCTGCTACGCTAAGATTATTCCTTTCGGCCTCCATGACTAGATTGGCCATCGTCACCAGATCGAACTGGGTCTCCTTAGGAGAGGATCCAGTCGTCATTCTTCCTCCGGTAGCCATGATTTTAATTAAGTCCGCACCATGATCTATTTGGCGGTGTAAAACTTTTATTGCCTCCTCCAGGTCGCCGGCCTCCCCTCCCCAAAAGTGGCAATGTCCCTTGATGGACGTTATTGGTTGGCCGGCACATAACAGCCTTGGCCCTAAGATATCACCGGAATTGATCTGATTGCGCAGGTCAATCTCTAGCCATGCTCCACCACCGAGATCCCTGGCAGTCGTTATTCCGGCCTTTACCATTTGGCCAGCCCGTATGCGCATAGGCCCGGTTTGTTTTGGATCAGTTTTTTTCGGCGCTGTTTTGTGATTGGGGTCAAGTTCCATGTGGACATGGGCGTCCATGAGCCCAGGTAATGCAGTGGCTCCGCCACAGGAAATAGTCTTTGCTTGGCGAGGAACGTCTTCGAGGCTGCAGATTGATTTAATTTTCGAGTTCTCAAAGACAATGCAGTCAGCGTTGCTGGCTGCTTGGCCATCCCAGATACTTAGACCGGTCAAAGCGGTGATCATTATTTATCCTTTAATAAGCTCGGGGAGCCAGGTGGCGAGATTGGGCCAAGCTACCAGCATGCCAATTAATAGCAATTGTAGGCCAATATAAGGGACCACACCGCGGTAAATATCTTGAGTAGATATAGAGTTTGGGGCTACACCTCTCAGATAGAATAACGCGAAACCAAATGGCGGAGTCAAAAACGAGGTTTGCAGATTCACGGCGATCATCACCCCTAGCCATATTGGATCGATACCGAGACCAAGTAAAATGGGGCCTACAATCGGTACCACGAGGAATGTGATTTCGATGAAATCTAAGACGAAGCCTAAAAGGAAGATCGCTAACATAACGATACTGAAAGCTCCCCATATCCCACCAGGCATATGTTCGAACCAGCTGTGAACCAATTCATCACCTCCGTAGCCGCGAAAAACGAGAGAGAATATGGAGGCACCGATAATAATGAAGAACACCATAGCTGTAGTATTAACTGTAGTTTGGCTAGCCTCTTTTATAACTCTTCGATCTAGTCTATTGCTTGTCCACGCCAGTAAAATCGATCCTGCGGCACCAACACCTGCAGCTTCGGTAGGGGTAGCGTAACCTCCTAGTATTGAGCCCAGCACTAGGATGATTAATAGGAGGGGTGCGAAAGCATCACTCGCCAACCTGCGAAGGCTGGGCTTTACTTGATCAAGCTCCCGACGAGGCGCTCGAGAAGGCCAATATGAGGATGTGCACATCACGTAAGCCAAATATAGCCCCACTAAGATTAAGCCAGGCACTAGGGCCCCTGCGAAAAGGTCACCTACGCTGACTGTATCAGGAACAAAAATGCCTTGTTCGAGCTGCGCGCGCTGGTAAGCGTTGGACATTACATCGCCGAGTAAGACTAAAGCAATTGAGGGCGGTATCAGTTGGCCCAGGGTTCCTGTTGCCGCTATAGTACCCGTCGCAAATCGATGGTCGTAGCGTTGCTCAAGCATTGTAGGTAGCGAAAGAAGGCCCATAGTGACAACCGTAGCCCCAACTATTCCTGTGCTAGCTGCCATCAACATTCCAACAATAATTACGGCGAGCGCCAGACCACCAGGTAAATGTCCCATTAGTGCTGAGAGGCTTCTCAATAGCCGACCAGCAATCTCGGTTTTTTCAAGAACAACCCCCATGAGTACGAAGAGGGGTACCGCAATTAATGTCTGATTTGTAATAATGCCGAACAATCTGCCAGGGATGAATCCGAGATCTTGGATATCAAAGATCCCAAAAAAATTACCAGCGATTGCGAAAAGGAGTGCTACACCCGCTAAAGATAGCGCAACTGAGTAGCCACTAATTAAAACGGCGAAAACAGCAAGAAACATAAACATAGGTATTAGTTCAAGCACTTGCTAATTTCCCTTTATGATGCGAATACATGTCAATGATTCTGCTAGACCCTGGATTAAAAGGGTAATAGCCATTGCAGGTATCAGTGTTTTCAATGCAAAGACGGCTTGTAATCCTCCAACTTCCTGGGAGCCCTCTCTAATTTGCCAAGAAGCTAGGACGTACTCCCAGCTGAAAACCAAAACACATAGAGAAAAAGGCATTAGAAATATCAAATGGCCTACTAGATCAACAGTCGCTTGGGTTTTTTTACTCCAGCGCGAGAAAACGATATCGACTCTCACGTGCGATTTATTTTGGAGAGCATAAGATATTCCTAGCATAACCACTGCTCCATGAAGATAAATCACAGACTCCTGCAGCAGCAAAGAGCCAGTATCAAAAAGGTATCGAAGCGTCACCACAACCACTACGAGGCTAGCCATGAGGGGGTTAAGCCATGCTATCGTTTGTCCCAACAATGTTATAAATCTAGAGATTATTAAAATCATGACAGCTCCGCTAAAAACTATGTAGCCAGTCAAAACTGCTGGTCTCAAGAACGATGCCAGAAAAAATTGCAAAACCAACCCAAACATTATTTGCAAAAGCCTGGAAGCACATCATGGGCTGCCGTTTTCGAATCAACCATTGCTGATATATTAAGCAGCTTGCTGCTATACCAAGTCCAATATGATAGGCCCACCCATAGTCCAAGGTTACTCCCAGCAATAACAAGAGAAGTAGGAATAATAGTTGGAGTATGGCGATGATGATTTTATCCGCTGACCCGAATAATATTGCCGTTGATTTGATGCCAACTTTGAGATCATCTTGTCGGTCGACCATGGCATAGATGGTGTCGTAAGCAGTAATCCACACGAAACTTGCTACAAACATTATCCATCCGCTCGCGGGGATGGTTTCGCGAACGGAAGCAAAGGCCATTACAATACCCCAGCTGAAGGCTATCCCAAGAACAAGTTGCGGCAAATGTGTCCAACGCTTCATGAAGGGATAGGCGATCGCAATAAATACGCCCCCAATTGCAAGCAGCCTTGTAAAATCATTTAAAAAAAATAGCAGGCTGGCCGCCAAGATAATGAGTATCGCGAAACAAATTAGCGCTTGTTTTCCAGTAATCTCGCCAGTAGCTAGAGGCCGTTGGTTAGTCCGAGCGACAGCCCCATCAAAATCTCGGTCAGCGTAGTCATTAATCACGCAGCCCGCGGCGCGCATAAAGCATGCGCCTAAGCTAAAGACGATTACCAGAGTCCATGGAGGTAATCCCTCTGAGGCTGCCCATAGTGCGGCGAGCGTCGGCCAAAGCAATAGCAAAGTGCCAACAGGCTTTTGAAACCTCATCAGTCGGTAATACGGCTTTAACTGTTTTGCGATCAACTAGCTCGGACCTTTTTCTTCTGAATTCCAGGATTTTATCCTGCTTAAGCCTATTGATGCAGCCTGGAAAGTTGCTTTTTTGTCTCTGGATGAGTAATTTAGCGCGCCTTGTTGTAGTTGGACGCTTAATATAATGCGAAAATGGCAATGTATCGTTTGCGGCTGGATTTATGATGAAGCCGAAGGCTATGAAGATGAAGATATTGCTCCTTGTACCAAATGGGAAGATGTGGACGAAGATTTCGTTTGCCCAGAGTGCGGAGTAGGTAAAGACGACTTCGAAATGATTGAGGTTGGGTAGCTAATTGTTAGCTAGCCGGATGTTGCAACCGGTTTCATGGGAATTACTATGAGCCTCACTAGTCGGATCCTAATAGGGATGTTGGCTGGCGTGCTATTCGGGTTCCTGGTGCAGTGGAGCGGGGTTGCCCCTGAGCATTGGGTTCGAGCTTTTTTGGCTGATGGCTTGTTGGATGCGGGCGGCCAGATTTTCATGCGGTCGCTACAGTTATTGGTCGTGCCTTTGGTATTTATTTCACTGGTTTTTGGCTCATCAGAACTTGGAAGCTCGGGTAATATGGGGAGGGTTGCAGGAAAGACCGTAGGACTTTACCTTTTGACTACCGCTCTTGCTATAGGCCTAGCGCTTGGTATTGCCTCTGTGATCGATCCTGGAAAGGGCTTGTCAGATCACAATGGCCCAACAGGGCTGGGAGATTCGGTAGATTATGTAGTCAAAGCACCGGAGCCGGTCAAAGATACGCTTATAAATATTTTCCCAACCAATCCCGTGGCAGCGATGGCTGATGGGAATATGCTACAGATAATTTTGTTTGCCTTGCTGCTCGGTGTAGCAATATCAAAAACTGGGGATGCAGGCTTGAAAGTTAAAGGCATCTTTTCCGCTCTTAATGCGGTAATGATGAAGCTAATCACGCTGCTTATCGAGCTTGCACCTATTGGCGTATTTTGTTTGATGGGCCGTTTATTCACTACCTTAGGCTGGGAAGAAATAGCGAAATTGATCCTGTATTTTGGCACTGTCGTAGTTGTGTTAGCGTTGCATGCAGGCCTTACGTATCCGATGCTATTAACTTTCTTGGCAAAGCTAAACCCTATAATATTTTTTAGAAAATTAAGGGAAGCGATTCTGGTAGCTTTCAGCACGTCCTCTAGTGGAGCCACGATCCCTGTGACTTTAAGGACTGTAAAAGAAAAAATTGGAATTAGTAATGAGGTCTCATCGTTTGTTATACCGCTAGGTGCCACTATAAATATGGATGGCACTGCTATTATGCAGGGTGTTGCCACGGTATTTGTAGCGCAACTGTACGGGATAGACCTAGGTGCCTCAGACTATCTCATGGTAATTCTGACGGCAACGTTAGCATCTATAGGGACAGCGGGTGTGCCGGGCGTTGGTCTGATAATGCTTGTTATGGTCTTTAATCAGGTGGGCCTACCTGTCGAGGGAATTATGTTCATAATTGGGGTTGATCGGCTTTTAGATATGATGCGGACGGCGGTTAATGTGGCTGGGGATGCAACAGTAGCATCAGTGGTAGCGCATAGCGAAGGCGAGCTGGATAGGACCACATTTGCCAATAGGGTAGTCTCGTGAGACTGGGCCATGGGTCAGACTTTTAGAGTTTCAATGGATCTTGGTCCCCAGGTTTCAAGAAGTAAATCAACGGCTTGCTTATCAGATCTCATCAGCGCTTCAGCGTTAGTGATTATTGAGGGAATTAGATGGGCATGTTTGGCCAGGTCTGCCACTCGAAATTGTTGTTCCCCAGTTTGGCGTGTCCCGCCTAGCTCCCCGGGACCCCGCATTTCCAGGTCTTTTTCTGCTATATGGAACCCATCTGTGCTCGTGCGCATGATCTCTAGTCTTTCGCGAGCTTTTTCGCTAAGTGGATTTTTGTAAAGCAATATGCAGTGTGAAGGAAGAACTCCTCGCCCGACCCGACCTCTTAGCTGATGCAATTGCGCAAGACCCATTCGCTCAGGGTTTTCTATTACCATTATCGTAGCGTTCGGGACATCCATGCCCACTTCTATAACGGTCGTAGCAACAAGTAGCTTAATTTTCCCATCTTTGAATGCACGCATTACGGTTGTTTTGTCTGTGTTTGTCATACGGCCATGCAATAGAGAGACGCTTGACGCACCTATATGTTGCGATAGCATTTGAGCAGTTGTTTCCGCGGCTGCTAGTTGCAATTGGTCTGATTCTGCGATTAAAGGGCAAACCCAATATGCTTGCTGTCCTCCATCAGTGGCACTTTTTATCGCACTTATGACCTGTTCACGCCGTTCATATGGGATCGCTCTGGTGTCTATTTTTTGGCGTCCCGGTGGTTGTTCATCGATAACTGAAACATCCATATTGCCGTAAAGCACCATCGTTAATGTTCTTGGAATAGGCGTTGCGGTCATTACTAGTTGATGAGAAATGGCGCCTTTTTCTAGTAGCGCCATTCGTTGGTGTACACCAAACCTATGTTGTTCATCGATGATGGTTAGAGATAGATTGTTAAAGGAAATCGATTTTTGGAATATGGCATGAGTTCCAATCGCAACGAGCGCTGTTCCGCTAGCTATAGCTTGCTCCACTCTTCGCTTGACGGGCGCTCTTTGTTTACCAGTAACCAGCTCCACAGAAATCCCTAAAGGCTCTAACCAATTGCAGAAATTCAGGTAGTGCTGTTCCGCGAGGATTTCGGTTGGAGCCATTATTGCAGTCTGTCTGCCTTGTTCGGCCGCCCGAATAGCAGCGAAAGCCGCTATGATAGTCTTCCCTGATCCAACGTCTCCTTGCAATAAGCGAAGCATAGGTATGGGTTTCTCGAGGTCCTCTAATACCTCCCTCAAAACACGTTGTTGAGCTTTAGTTAGGGTGAAACCGAGTTGGTTTAGCAGCAGCCGTCCAAGCTTTATGGATGATGGTAGCGGAATAGCAGGCAGGCTATGATACATCCTTTGTTGTTGTTTCATCGCTATGTAATGGGCTGTCAGTTCATCTGCCGCGATTTTTTCCTGGGCTTCCCTGAGGTCATTATCGGTTGCATTTTGCGGAGGGCGATGGAGGTAAAGCATGGTTTCATAGGAATCAACACCCTGCTTTGCTGAGGTGATCTCAACTAGTTGTTTGGTAAGAGATCGCATGCGACGCTGCCCAACACCTTTGGTTAGAGCGTAGACAGGCGTTAATGAATCTGAGGGTGGCGGCGGTTTTTCCATATGCACCTGATAATCAGGATGAGCGAATTCGAACCCGCTTTTCGTAATGCGAGGAATACCAAAGGCGCGAATGAGGGCTCCAATTTTTAGTGCGGACTGCTGGTTTTTTGAGAAGTGGAAAAACCGTATTTTGATGTAACCAGTATTATCACTAACGGTAATTAAGAGGCTGCGTTTCTTTCCATATGCGAGCTGGCTATCTACGATTTCCCCTTCTATTAGGGCATTCTGTCCTAGCTCCAGAGCTTTAATTGGGACTATATGAGACCGATCCTCATAGCTAGTAGGTAAATGCTTAAGAAGATCACCGATAGTGAAAATTTCCAACTTGCCTAGCGTTTTAGTGAGGCTTGGACCTACTCCCCTTAAGGACTTAATCGATTGGGATAACTCGGGATATTTTTGATTATCTAACAATTTACCTATTAGCCAGACATAAAATCGCGTCCACTTCAATGTTCGCGTTTTTGGGAAGACTTGAGACACCGATTACAGCCCTAGCTGGATACGGCTGCTTGAATATTGATAACATTATTTCGTTTACTGCCTGGAAATTATCGAGGTTTCTTAGGTAAATATTTATTTTGACCGCAGCATCAAGCGTGGCTCCTGACGCTAGAGCTACTTCAGATAAGTTCCTAAATGCTTGCTTCGCTTCTGAAACGAAATCTTCGTCTATCAGCTTCATCGTTGACGGATCTAACCCAATTTGTCCCGATAGGAATACCAAGCCATTTTGTGAAACAGCTTGCGAATATGTACCAATTGCGTCTGGCGCTTTATCTGTCTGAATAGTTTGTTTTTCCATTAACTGTAACCTATGCGCTTACTCTACTTATGGTTGTTACTCTATTAATAGCACGAAGTTTGCGGATTACTCGAGCAAGCTTAGTTCGATCTTTTACACCGATCGTAACAATAACACTGCTTAGCTCGGCGTTGCGCTCTTCGACGTGAATATTTTCCACGCCTGCATCTGCATCGGTTACTGCCGCAGCCAATTGTGCAATAATCCCTTTGTCCCTGTGCACCTCTATTCGTAGGGTGGTCAGGAATTCGGCATCGCTAGTATTGGCCCAGTGGGCCGGGATAATCTCATTTATTCCCCTTCCGCGTCGAACATTTACCATGTTTGCGCATGATTCTATATGCACGACGAAGCCTTTACCCGGTGTCATATGCCCAACGATAAGATCGCCAGGCACTGGCCCGCAGCATCGACCATACTTTATAACCAGGCCTTCGCCGCCTCTGATTGCCATTGGGCCACTAGTTTCAACAGGAACACCTTCGTAATTTGGATCATCTGCCGCTAACAGGCTCTTTGCAACAACATACGCCATTAATTCCCCATTCCCTATGGCAGCCAAGACTTCATTAAGCTTTTTTACCCCAAATTCTTTAAATACACGGCGCAGGCGTCGGAAATCCAGGTCCTTAATACTTTTATTCGAATTTGCGAGGGATCTATTCAGCAACCTTCTTCCAAATTCTATACTTTCCGAGTCCTGCTGCATTTTAAGCGCCTGACGGATCCCGCTACGGGCCTTGCTCGATACCACAAAGGTTAGCCAATCAGGCGTCGGCCCCGCGCCATCCGAGGTTATTATTTCAACGCTTTGACCACTTTGTAATTGTTGAGATAAGGGGGCAAGCGCTCGATCGATTCTGCAGGCTACGCAATTATCCCCGATGTCCGTATGTACAGCATATGCGAAGTCAACCGCGCAAGAGCCACTTGGAAGTTCTAGAATATCTCCCTTGGGGGTGAAGACATAAACCTCATCTGGAAATAGGTCGATTTTTAGGCTTTCAATAAACTCAAGCGGGTTACCAGCGCGTTGTTGAAGGTCAAGTAAGTCTTTAATCCATTGTCTGGCGCGTTGCTGGCTACTTTGAAAATCTTTTTCGTCGCTCTTATAAAGCCAGTGGCCTGCAATACCATTTTCAGCGACTGCGGCCATTTGTTCGGTACAAATTTGCACCTCGATAGGTACCCCATGCATGCCGAAAAGAGTGGTATGTAAGGCTTGATAACCGTTCACTTTTGGAATAGCGACGTAGTCTTTAAATCTACCTGCCACCGGCTTGTAGAGGTTATGTACGATACCCAACGCCCTGTAACAATCATCTACCTGGTTGACCGTTACCCGAAATCCAAAGACATCCATGATTTCGGAAAATGGTTTTTGTTGAGACCGCATCTTGCTGTAAATAGAGTAGAGATGTTTTTCGCGCCCAGTTACTTTTGCAGTAATAGCCTCTGTTTTGAGTGAGCCCTCCAAGGACTTTCTGAGCTCCTCCATAAGTTCTTTCCGGTTGCCTTTAGCTGATTGCACAGCTCTAGAAATACGGTCAGCTCTAAGAGGATATAAGGCATGGAAACCTAAATCCTCAAATTCAAGTTTTAGGTTATGAATTCCAAGGCGATTTGCAATTGGTGCATAATAGTCCAGTGTTTCGCGAGCAGTACGCTTTCGTTGATCGCGAGACATGACACCAATAGTTCGCATGTTATGAAGCCGGTCGGCCAGCTTCACGATTATTACCCGAATGTCCTTTGCCATGGCCATAGCCATTTTTTGGAAATTTTCGGCTTGGGCTTCATCCTTAGAATGAAAAATTTTTGAAAGCTTTGAGACGCCATCAACAATTTCCGCAACTGATTTCCCGAATTTCTTGGCAACAGTTGCTCGATCGGTATGAGTGTCTTCGATAACATCATGAAGTAATGCAGCCATGAGAGTTTGATGGTCCATGCGCATTTCAGCGAGGATTTTTGCAACGGCGAGGGGATGAGAAATATATTCGTGACCGGTTCTTCTATATTGGCCGGTATGTTGAGTACGTGCGTACTCGTATGCGCGTCTTACCTTCCTAATTTGTTCAGGCGAAAGGTATAGCTGGAGCGCTTCACAAAGCCCATCGATACTAATTGGGGCAGCCACTTTATTGGCCTTAGCTGACGCTGCAAGTTTGGCCGTGAAATAAGACTCGCTATGTCTGGTTCCCTCGGCTTTAAGGCTTGCCTCCATGACTTCTGGAGATCCATTTACGTTTGGCCTGGGGCCCTGTTTGCTATGCTTGGTTGTCGCCGTTTTGCTCATCTCCCGTGCCGAATGAAATATCTATTTCTTCGTCCTCTTGCCTGACTTCCTGTGCGTCAAGCATTTCTGTTGAAATGAGGCCTTCGGCTATCTCTCTCAAGGCTATTACGGTAGCTTTATCGTCCTCTTCTGGTACAAGTGGATCCACCCCGAAACGTCTCATTTGCCTTGCTCGCCGGGAAGCAAGCATGACCAAAGCAAATCGGTTCTCTACATTATCTAGACAATCCTCTACCGTCACACGCGCCATGCCGTACCTTAATCTTCAAACTGTTGTATGAGGCTGCGAGTCTAACCAGCGCAGATATATCTTGCAACAGGACGTTCATTCATCTGGCAATAGATTCCTAAGGAGGGAAGCTAGTTTAAGGCGTTGTTTGCTGGTCTCTAGACGGACAGCGTTAATGATAGTTACTAGTTCTTGTAAAGCCTTATTAAAATCGTCGTTCACGATTACATAATCGAAGTTATCGCATTGTTTGATTTCCCTAGCTGCTTCTTGGGACCGCGCCCTGATAACTTCCGCCGTATCCTTCCCTCTAGAGCGCAGTCGCTCTTCAAGTGCCGATAGGCTAGGCGGGAGGATAAATATAGAGCTACAGTTATTGTAAGCGTTCCGAACTTGTTCTGCGCCTTGCCAGTCTATTTCCAGAATGACGTCAAGCCCAGCATTCAGAGTCTTCTCTAGTTCCAGTTCAGATGTTCCATATCTATAACCGAAAACATTTGCATACTCTACGAACTGATTATTCTTTATGAGTTTCATGAACTCGCTATCGTCAACGAAATGGTAGTTTTCACCATTTATTTCGCCCTCTCTTAGGGGTCGCGTGGTATGCGATGTGCAGCCAACAATATTCGCATCTTTGTTGAGCAATGCGTCAACCAGGCTAGTTTTACCAGCGCCAGAAGGCGCTGAAATAACGAAGATCTGATTAGAGCTTGATAGGATACGCATTTTATATCTGCCTGTTATTTGTCTTACAGCTATTGCCAAAATGTTGACTGTGCCAGCTTGTTCTTTTTTGTCTTCCCAATGTCTGTTGCCTTTAAAACGGACGAGGTTAGTCGGGGTCCTTAACCGGCTAACTTGCTACAGGGTTCCACAACTGGAATTTTAGCTTAAACCCCGACAAATCATAAAACTAATTTACACTAATCGCATTCTTCCTTAGCTACCTGCTTTATAATCTCGATGGAAAATAACTAGAGGTGGACTGTGCAAGAGGGAAGACCAAGTGGAAGGGCTTTAAATGAACTCCGTAGTGTTGGGTTTGCGCGGAATTTTACGGCTAACGCCGCGGGATCGGTATTAGTTGAATTCGGTGGGACCAAGGTTATTTGTACGGCTACTGTGGAGAATACTGTTCCTGGCTTTTTGCGGGGAAAAGGAATCGGTTGGATCACAGCGGAGTATGGGATGCTGCCTGGCTCAACACATACCAGGGTAGATCGCGAGGCAGCTAGAGGAAAACAAAGCGGCAGAACCTATGAGATCCAGCGCCTAATTGGCCGATCCTTGAGAGCCGCAATTGATATGAGATTGCTAGGGGAACGGACTATTCGAATAGATTGTGATGTTATTCAGGCTGATGGCGGTACTCGTACAGCCTCGATAAGTGGGGCAGCTGTGGCGTTACATGATGCTTTAAAGGGGCGCGGTTTAGAGGGTGCATACCGACAGCTGGTGGCGGCAGTCTCCGTTGGAATTTGGAAAGGGAAACCGATACTCGATTTGGATTACGCAGAAGACTCTGCAGCAGAAACTGATATGAATATGGTGGTACTGGAGGATGGTGGCTTTATAGAATTACAGGGGACTGCCGAAGGAGCCCCGTTTTCGGAACAGGAACTGCTTGCAATGCTTAAATTAGGCAAAACCGGGACCGAGCGTCTCTTTGCAATCCAGCGAGCGGCTTTAGGTATCCTAATACCTGAGGAGGTTGGGGATGAGTGACAGAGGAGAAGCAAAGGGATTAGTAGATTTCCTTATCGATAGTGGGGTACTTATATTTGGGAATTTTCGACTAAAATCGGGGCGAGAGAGCCCTTATTTTTTTAATTTGGGATCTATAAATACTGGGGTAAAGACTACCAGGCTAGCTGAAGCCTATGCTGACCGGATTTTAGAGGCTGGCATCGCCTTCGATTTGCTATTTGGGCCCGCGTATAAAGGGATACCATTAGTTGTTTCTACCGCCGAGGCTCTTGCTCGAAGGGGCTATGATGTTGGATGGGCCTTTAATAGGAAAGAGGTTAAGCCACATGGAGAGGGCGGCCATTTTGTCGGAGCAGAGATTGGAGGAAAGATTTTACTTGTCGATGATGTGCTTACTGCCGGGTCTGCTATTAGGGAATCGATTAGTTTACTTAAGCATACCGATGCCGAGTTGGCAGGAGTAATCGTTACTATGGATCGACAGGAGTGCCTGTCTAATAAATCCGCTAAAACCGCGGTGCAGCAGATTGAGGAAGAATTAAAGGTGCCCGTACTGAGTCTTTTAAATCTCGATGATGTCATTGCTTTTTTTAAGAAAGAGCCCGAAACGCAAATCAATAGCGCTTCTATACTATCTCGCCTTCAGGAATATCGAGATGAGTACGGGGTTAATTAGTTCGTAGTTTCGAAGATTGCCTTGCTAAGCATTTTCCACTGTTCTTCTAGCCGGTAAGTTGGCGGCTTCTGAAACCCGCTTCTTACATATTGATGAATGCGGCCTTCTGCAGCTGATAACAAGAGGTTAGCCATGATAGGCGTTGGAAATTGAGGTGCGGTGGGTTGTGTTATTTCCCAATCTCTAAGAATCATACGGAGTTGTGTCTCTAATCTATCGAAGATCTGACGCATTCTAGAATGTAGCCGATGGTCCTCTCCCAATAGCCCGTCTCCTGCAAGCAACCTTGCCAGTCCTGGGTTCCGTTCAGCGAACGAGACAATTAGCCAAAGAAGGCCACGACATTTTTTCTGAGTAGTTGGTTCCTCTGTCATTATTAAGCTAAGCCGGCTAAAAAGACTTTCCTCAATATATTCAATCAAGCCTTCAAGCATTTTCGTTTTACTTGGGAAATGCCGGTATAGTGCAGCTTCTGAGACCCCGACTTTTTGGGCCAGCGCTGCCGTTGTAATTCGGGATCCATGACCCTCCTCCAGCATTACCGCTAGAGTTTGTAGAATTTCTTGGCGCCGATTACTTTTAGGCATCTATAACCTGAGTCCCTATCCCTTCATCAGTGAAAATTTCAAGGAGTAACGAGTTTGGCAGCGTTCCGTCAATTATTTGCGCACTGCGCACCCCCTGCGCAACAGCTGTTTTTGCGCATTGTGCTTTAGGTAGCATTCCCTCTTTGATAACTCCTTGTAGTATTAAATTGTCTAGCTCCGGAATCGTGAGATTAGGTATTGTTTCTCCCTTCTCATCTAGAATTCCTGGTGTATTCGTTATTAGAATTAGTTTTTCAGCATGGAGCTCAGCAGCTAACCGACCGGCTACAAGGTCAGCATTAATATTATAAGATTCGCCCTCCGCACCAACACCAATTGGCGCAACTACTGGTATAAAGTTTTGTTCGATCAAGGTATTCAGCACCTCGGCATTTACCTTTTCAACCTCTCCAACCTGTCCAATATCAATAATTTCCGATGCTTTTAGTTCGTTGGAGGCTTCATTAACCTCTAACTTACGAGCGGTAATTAGGTCCCCATCCTTTCCTGTTATGCCGACAGCTTTCCCGCCATTCTTATTAATTAGAGATACTATTTCTTGGTTTACTAGGCCGCCTAATACCATTTCTACAACGTCCATAGTCTCCGAATTAGTTACCCTCATGCCGGCCACGAATTTAGACGGGATATTCAGGCGATCAAGTAACGTCCCAATTTGGGGGCCACCACCATGGACCACTATTGGGTTCAGGCCCACTAGCTTCATTAACACAATATCTCGGGCAAAATTATTTTTTAGCCCCTCCTCAACCATGGCATTCCCACCATATTTGATAATGAAGGTGGAACCGTGAAATTTTTGGATATAAGGCAGGGCTTCGGTCAGCACCCTCGCTGCTTTAGTCTTATTTTCTTTTTCCATGTCCATCAATTATAGAAAAGTTAGATTAGGCTCAATATTGCTTAGGCGGCTTTGGAAAACCTTTTTTATTCTCTCTAGGGCTGCCTCGTTTTCACCCTCGAAACGCAAAGTTAGTACCGGGCTGGTATTTGATGCTCGGATTAAACCCCATCCATCGTCATAGTCAACCCGAACTCCATCGATGGTTGAAATTTTTCCTCCTTCAAATCCTCCCGCTCGGGAAAGGCGATCGATTATCGCGAATTTCTTGTCCTCGGTTGTAGGGATCTTTATTTCAGGAGTATTGTGGGTAGATGGATAGTTAGCAAAAATGTCACTTAGGGCGCAGTCTTCTTTGCTCAAGAGTTCGATTAGTCTAGCTGACGCGTAAATAGCGTCATCGAAAGGAAGCCATCTTTCGGCAATACAAATGTGGCCACTGAACTCTCCCCCGAGCAGGGCTCCAGTTTCTTTCATTTTGGCCTTAATATGTGAATGACCGGTCTTGCACATTATTGCTACACCACCTTTGTTCTCTATAACCTTTTCAAGATTTCGGCTACATTTTACGTCGTAAATGATTGGGGTTGCGGGGTGGCGGCTAATAATACTTTCAGCGAAGAGCATCATTAGTCGGTCGGGCCAGATAATGGCACCTTTTTCGGTCACTACTCCTATCCTATCGCCATCTCCGTCAAAGGCGATGCCTATATCAGCTTCGTGCTGTAAAACCGTATTTTTGAGGTCTTTCAAAGTATTTGGATCCGCGGGATCTGGGTGATGGTTAGGAAAGGTTCCATCTACTTTGCAGTACAAAGGGATGACTTCGCAACCCAGGCCTTCTAGTAGTCTTGGAGCGATATTACTTGCTGCGCCATTCCCGCAGTCGACAACTACCTTAATTTTTCTTTCGAGCGTTATATCTTTTTTGATCTCTTCCTCATATTTAATGTCTAAGGCTAGACTGCCCGCAGTACCGCTACCATTCAGCAGATCGCCGTTCACTATACTTTCATAAAGTTCGGCTATTTCATTACCGGCCAGAGTGTTTCCAGCAATCATCATTTTCAACCCATTGTACTCGGGTGGATTATGGCTACCCGTTATCATTATCCCCGTCCCTAGACCCAATTTGTTTGTCGCGTAATAAAGAATGGGTGTTGGGACTAAACCAACGTCTACAACATTTATGCCTGCATCGATTAAACCAGAAACTAGCGCATCACGAAGAGTGCTACTTGAGAGCCTGCCATCCCTGCCAACGACCATTTCCGGCTGGCTAGATCTCACCGCTTTTGTAGCGAAGGCCTTGCCAATTAGGTAAACAATATCTGGAGACAACTCGGTTTTGACTATCCCTCGAATGTCATACGCTCTGAAGATGCGTTTGTCGATTTTCAGTCTGGCTTGCTTATTTGTTGAATCTTTCACAAGGAAACCTCAGCTTGCAAAGGAGGGAGCTGATTCTCTCTACCCCATCTTTTGTTTTGTTGCTGATAGGGCTGTTTCGGAGAAAAAAAGCTTCTCTATTTTTCGCATTATCGTGATTGATAACGATGCTTTACTTTGTTTTTCATAGTGAGTTTTCCCTTCTGTCCAAATAAGGGTAGCCGCGTTTTCGTCGCTATCAAAACCCACACCATTCGCCGTTACGTCATTCACTATGATCGCATCTAGCTTTTTTTCTTTTAGCTTCTTGAGAGCATTTTCTTCGGCAGAATCAGTTTCCGCAGCAAAGCCTATTGTCAAAGGCCGATGAGCACTTTTAGCCACGTAAGCAATAATGTCAGGGTTCTCTTCGAGGGTTAAACTGATCTCAGATTTGTTTCTAGTTGCATCTTTTTTTATTTTCTTTGGGGACACGGTGGAGGGCCGATAATCAGCAACAGCAGCAACTCCTATGAAAACATCGCAATCATGTAGCTGTTTTTCCACTTCAGCACACATCTCTTGGGCTGTAATTACATTAATGAGCTTTACTCCTATAGGAGCAGGAAGATTAGCTGGACCAGAGATTAATATCACATTAGCACCTAAGTCTTTCGCTGCTGTGGCCAACTCATATCCCTGTTTTCCTGAGCTATGGTTACTGATATATCGCACTGGATCTATGGGTTCTCTAGTCGGACCTGCTGTTATTACTACTTTTTTCCCCTCTAGTTTTTGAGGGCCAGCCCCTGTTTTTGGCGAGCCTAGTATTTTCAGGTCAGAAAGAATAGCTTCTGGCTCTCTCATTCTGCCGGGACCAATTTCTCCGCAGGCTTGTTCCCCGTCATCCGGACCAAGAATGATGGTTCCTCGTTTCTTAAGTTTTTTGATGTTTTCCTGTGTGGCTAAGTGTTCCCACATCACCCTATTCATGGCTGGCGCAATAACTATAGGCGCTTCGCTTGCCAAACATAGCGTAGTAAGTAGAGAGCCTGCCCGCCCCGTTGCAAGATCACTCAACAGGTTCGCGGTAGCAGGCGCTATAAGTATTAAGTCTGCCCAACGCGCAAGTTCAATGTGCCCCATGGCGGCCTCGGCTGATGAGTCCCATAAGTTGTCGCGCACTGGCCGACCAGAAACCGATTGAAGGGTGGTATTAGTCACAAATTGTTTTGCGGAAGCCGTAGTGACGACCTGAACAGAAGCTTTTTCGCCTCTTAACAGCCTAACTAACTCTGGGCTTTTATAGGCAGCGATGCCACCTGTAACTCCAAGTAGTACGTTTTTGGATTCGAGGTTAACGAAATCACGCAGAATTTTTGAGGGCATAATCGAATTCCCTGCAAATTAGTAAGTTTCACTGGTGCAACGATACCATTACCAGCGCATAGTCACTATGGCCTAAATTCCTGCACCGTAACACAAAATTTAGGTTTTCCAGCCCCAGTCTTTGTAAGAAGACTTGTGGAGCAAGTTACACTGTAGTATAAACGCGCCTCTTTTCCGTAAAGGAATGCTAGCAATGTCTCAGGTATGCCAGGTTACAGGTAAGGGCCCAATGGCGGGCAATAATGTTAGCCATGCAAAAAACCGAACGCGCCGACGTTTTGCCCCAAATCTTCATTACCATAGATTTTACGTATAAGGTTTTCATTCTCTTTTTGAACTTTTTGAGAATCATTGTTCTTAAGTAGCTCCATGGTCAACTTCTTAAGGTCGTTAAGGTCGCCTTTCATATCGAACAAAACCTTGTATAGGATTTCTCTTTCGTTGCTGAAATCACTTTCAGATTTAGAATTGGAAACTACCGCAGGTAAATTGCTTGAATTGTTGTTAGGTAAATATCCGTGCAGGGTAGATGCTGTTATTGCTCTGTTTTCTTCAAGAACAGACACTTGTTCAGCAATATTTCTTAACTGTCTAATATTACCCTGCCAACTGTAGTTAACTAAAATTTTAACCGCTTTATCCTCTAATTTTATTGCAGGCATACTATATTTTTGTGCAAAATCGGAACAAAACTTTCTAAATAACAAGTGAATATCTTCTCGCCTTCTCCTTAAAGGAGGTAAATTTATTT
>PAMO01000027.1 GCA_002707325.1 Gammaproteobacteria bacterium | reverse complement strand
TCGTGTATGCCCCAGTGCTCCGGAACAAATGCAACTCGAGGATGTCTGTATCTGACTCATCCGAAACCCGCAACGGGTCACAATCGGAGGATGACCCAGTGTCATCAGCAGGTGCTGCAGGTGCTGCAGTTGTTGCAGGTGCTGCAGTTGTTGCAGGTGCAGCGGTAGTCGCGACTACTGCTGGTTCGTCACTTGCGGCTTGGTCGTCCTCGCTTCCACAGGAAGCAGCGACAACACCCAGAACCAGCGCTATGCCTGCTATTTGGACAATTCGAGACAGATGATGACGTCGGCTCATTATGGCCCCCCGGTCGTGTTGGATGTCTTATAAAGATTCTCATTCTTTATAAACGATGATGACCTTAAACTCTGAGATCACCAGGAGGCAAATAATGTGGACCGGCGACGGTCGTTCAACGGGGCCTTAGAAGCGGTTGATGCGCCAGCCGCCCTCAATTGGGATCGTCGTTCCAGTGACCATGTCGAATTGAGGGAGACACATAGATAGGAGCAACTCAGCAACTTCGTTTCGTGTCACCAAGCGGCCGGAAGGTGTTCGATCGATTGCACGGTCTACGAACGAAGGGTCAAATTCAGCTATGTCGTCAGCAGATTCGACTATCTGCCCTGGAGCGATGCAGTTGACGGTGATTTCCGGGGCGAGTTCCAGTGCCATGGATTCGGTCAGTGTGATCATTGCATTCTTGGCGATTGTGTAAATCGAGTGGTTCCGAAGGTAGGCGGAACCGGCCGAGACGTTGATGACCCGACCCCAGCCCAGTGAACGCATTTGCGGCGCAAGTAGTTGTGTAGCGAGGAAGGCGGCTGTCACATTTCCGTTCCAGATTCGGTCCCACTCGTCAACTGGCAATTCGGTAAATGGAGTCATGGAGAAGGGCCCGGAGTTGTTGATCAGGATGTCGATTGTCTCGGGCGCGGCGGCAATTGCACTTTCGAGTAGGAGACAGGTCGCGGCTGCGTTGTGGGTGTCGCCGTGAACAGTTGAATGGGTTCCAGGCGTGTCGGCAAGCTCATTGAGCAGGTTCTCAGCCGCTGACTTGGACTGGAAGTACGTCGTGATGGTGTTTGCTCCAGATGCAGCGAGGACTCGGACAATCTCGGCTCCGAGGTTTCGCGAAGAACTTGTAACTAGAGCTGTGTGGCCCTCTAGTGGGAATTGTTCGTTTCTTTTCAAGTGAACTCCAGGTCTCCGATCGCTTTAACCCTGACTCGTACAGCGCTACTCGGGAGGTAGGAGAGCGGCACCTCTTCTACCTCGACTACTTCTACGGAGTCAGATGAAGCCCCAGCGTCGATGGTTCGCTGGACTGCCTCTTGACGTGCGACGTCTAGGACCTCTTCCCGACTGGTTTCTTGAAGAGAGAAGATTCGGTCGATCTCACCGCCGACTTGGGCGATAGCAGCCCCGATCGCATTTGCCACCGGTCCGTTATCGGGCATGAGCACCTCGCTAGTGCCAGGCAGATGCTGGTCTACGAGAAAACTTCCTCCGCCTACCGCAACAAGAGGCACGTTTTCGGGTCGGACCTTCAGTCGGTCCACCGCCTCAGCTAGCGACTCCTGCATAGCGGTTCGTGCTCGAGCGATAAGCATCGGATCAAGATGGGCTACCAGACCAGGGTCACCAATTGCAGTTAGCCCCGCTGCTACTGCTATATCAGTCGCGGTTAGCGTGTCGCCGCCGAAGACGAGCGATCTGCTAGGCAGCCTGAATCCCACGCTGTCAGGTCCGACAGTTGGGGGCTCTAGATCTCTGACCAGACTGCCGCCGCCTAGACCAATTGATATGAGGTCGGGCATTCGAAAGTTGGTTCGTACATCACAGATATCAACTGTGGCGGAAGCTTCTCTGGGAAACCCACTTACCAGTATGCCGACATCAGATGTGGTCCCTCCGACATCGACTACGGCGCAGTCTGTTAAACCACTCAAGAACGCTGCACCACGCATCGAGTTCGTTGGCCCTGAAGCAAATGTGGCGACGGGGTACTGCCGGGTGTAGTCAGCGTTCATAAGTGTGCCGTCGTTCTGGCTGATGTATAAGGGGGCACCAATGCCGAAGTCGGCCACAGCGGTCTCGAAAGCGTCCACGATTCGGCTAGCCAGATCGATGAGGCACGCATTCATGGCGGTCGCGTTTTCTCGCTCGAGTAGGCCAATCCGTCCGATTTCGTTCGACAAACTTATGGAGGCGCCGTTGACGCACTCCTTTTTGACCGAGGCGGCTGCATGTTCGAGTTCCGAGTTAACTGGAGAAAAGACTGAGGTGATGGCAAAGGACCGCACTCCCGCTAGTCCGGCTTCTTCGGCTATGTGCTGTAGCCCCTTGTAGTCCAAGGGGGCGATCTCTCGACCGTCATATTCGTGTCCACCTCGACACATGTAGGTGTGGTTTCCGATGGCCTGGGCTAATCGATCAGGCCAATCCACTAGTGGAGGCAGGGAGGACGTTGCCGGAAGGCCGAGCCGAATAACGGCAGTTGGAGCCAGTCCGCTGGCCTCAACTACGGCGTTCGTAAAATGGGTAGTACCAATCATGACCGCCGCAATGGAAGCGGGCGAGAGGTCGGTATTCGAGAAGAGTTCTGTCAGGGCCGAAAGAATTCCACCCGTTACATCGTCGGTAGTTGGCACTTTTACTGATGCGGCGACAGAGTTCCCCACCATGACCACCGCGTCTGTGTTGGTACCGCCGACGTCCACTCCGACTCGAAGATTGGAAGCCATTACGAGTTGCTGAGTGCCTCGAGGACGTGTTCAGCGGTGATGGGGATCGTGTTCACTGATTTGCCGATGGCGTGTTCGACAGCGTTTCCAATCGCGGCGGCGACGGGAATAATTGGCGGCTCGGCCACACCCTTTGCCCCGTAGGGGCCTGCAGGATCAGGGTGCTCGAGCAGGGCAATCTCAACTTCAGGGGTGTCCGTCGCTAGAGGTAACCCATACGCCTCAAGAGTTCGTTGGCTGTATCGGCCAGCATCTATTTGAAGGGTTTCCCAGAGGGCGTACCCCAAGCCTTGTGCGACTCCTCCCTGAATCTGACCGCGGACGGCTTGCGGGTTGATGGCTTTTCCAACTTCTTGGGCGACTAGATACCTAAGTACTCGCACTATCCCGGTAGCGGGATCAATTTCGACTTCTGCGACATGTACGTGGTAGGTGGGTGTCGGGAAGGCGGGGAAGAGAAGTCCGGATGCACATGTTGGGTTGATCGGCGGCATGGGTGTCGTGTACGAACCGGTCCCACTGATCGGCCCGCTATTTGCTTGGGCGGTAGCGGCGACTTCAGCTAGGGAGACTTGTTTCGATGGGCTACCGGAGACACTGACCATTTCATTTGCTAACTCAAGGTCTTCCGGTGCCGCCTCGAGCATGTCCGCTGCGGTATCGAGTATTTGGGCTCGGACCTCAATGGCCGCCTCTCGTATGGCTCGCCCCACTATGTGAGTGGTGCGGCTTCCCTGAGATCCGGCATCAAATGCTGCTGCATCCGTGTCGGGCATAGTCACTATGACCTTTTCGGCTGGCAGACCGAACTCCTCGGCGGCGATCTGGCGAACGCCGGTAGCGATTGCTCCGGATCCGTTCTCTGTGGCGGCAGTCAGTACGCCGAGGGTTCCATCGCTGTTGAGCTTGAGTGTCGCGGAACCAGGCATCGGATTGGTTAACCACATGCAAGCGGCTATCCCGACACCACGATTCGGGCCTTGCCCCAGTCCGTTCCATGGAGCCAGTTGCTCGACAGCGTCGAACGCTTCCGAAAGAATCCCAGCGTCATTAAGTACTTGGCCTGTGGGCAACTTGCATCCATCAGGTTGAAGGTTTGACCTGCGATATTCCAGACGATCGATATTCAGCCTGTTCGCGATGTGGTCCATGTGGCGTTCTAGAGCAAAGTAGAGATGTGTCCCGTTGACGCCGCGGAATGCCCCGGTCGGCGCTGTGTTGGTGTAGACGGCTCGAGTTCGGATTCGCACTGGGCCAATCCGATAGAGGGAACCGAATACGTGCATAGGGATACTGGTCAGAAATGGAATGTCAGTTGCACTGGCTCCGCTATCCATGAGAACGTCAACGTCGCGCGCCAATAATTCGCCGTTCTTGCCAATGGCTGTTCGGATCTTGATAACAGCGTTATCTCGGCACTGGCAAGTTAAGAGATCCTCTGACCGGTCGTTTGCTAATCGCACTGGTCGTCCAAATCGGCGGGCTAGTAGCGCTGCGTAGGGCTCAAGGCCAGTGTCAAGTTTTGCTCCGAATCCTCCCCCGATGTGGTGGCCCACCACCCTTATTTCGGAGGGGTTTACGCCTATGGCGGCGGCTACTCGGTCGCGCACGTTGTAAGGGAACTGGTGGGCAACGTGGATCGTGAATCGTTGGCCATCGAATTCGGCTACGGCCATTCGGGGTTCCATGTAGGCCTGGTACTGACGACCTGTTTCGAACTGGTCCTCCACGACGGTCGTCGCGCCAGCAAACGCTTCGTCGACACCTTCCGGATCAGAAGAGGTCTCCGCAACGATATTTCCTGATCGGGGCCACTCGAGTCCCGGCGGAGTCGCAAAGGATTCCCAGTCGGGATGGACGAGGGGAGCATTCGGGGCGATTGCCTCCTCAACGCTGCCGACACTGTGTATTTCCTCTATCTCAAGGGAAGCTAGGGCCAGTGCTTGGTTCGCGATCGCTCTTGTGTCGGCGACAACGGCGGCAATCGGCTCACCCTCAAATCTCACAAACTCGCTCGCAAAGAGTGGCGCATCCATCAGGACGAGGCCCGAACGCTGGTTGGGTGTATCGGCTGCTGTTAGAACACCGTGGACTCCAGGAAATTCAACAACTTTTGAGAGGTCAAGGGAAATGATTCGACCGGCAGGGACGGTTGAGCGGAGAAGGCGAGCATGAAGCATCCCTGGAAGGATGACGTCAGTACCAAAAATGGCTTTTCCTGTCGTCTTGGCGGCGCCATCACTGCGAATGGAAGATCGGCCGACCTCGCCGGTCATGAGAGCGACTCTTGGTTTATTGCCTCGACGGCTTCGACGATCTGGGTATAGCCGGTGCAGCGACAGAGATTTCCAGCGATTGCGTTTTCTATTTCTTCTCGGTCAGGGTCTGGATTGGCTTCCAGCAGAGCGTTGAGTGTCATCAAGAGACCGGGGGTGCAGAATCCGCATTGGATAGCAAAGTGATCGACGAAGGACTGCTGCAAGGGTGAGAGGCTCCCATCCAGGCCGCACAATCCTTCCACCGTTGTAACGGACAGTCCGGCTGCGGCGGCAGTCGCATAGATGCATGAATCGACTGGGCGGCCGTCAAGAAGAACGGTGCAGGCCCCGCATTCACCTTCTACGCAGGCTTCCTTAGTTCCGGTGAGTTGGAGTCTGTCTCGCAGTGTGGTGAGGAGCGTTTCGGTGGGGGGCGCCTCTACCGAAACATCCCTTGTGTTGACAGTGAGTTTGGTACGCACCGGCCCTCCAGAGAGTGGGGAACAGAAATTATATACTGTTGGCCGTTTGCCGGTAAGGGCTGTGGGAGAACGTGGATGTGGGAACTCGTAGAAGAGGATCTTGAGTCCATAGCGATTGGCGCTGGGATCCTGGGAACTGGAGGAGGAGGTAATCCCTACCTGGGCTTTCTTCGGGCTAGAGAAGCAGTGCGCCGAGTCGGGAAGGTCACAGTGATTGACCCGACAGAAGTTGTTGATCAGCACCAAATAGTTGTTTCAGGTGGCATGGGCTCTCCAGTTGTGAGTTATGAGAAGTTGCCCCAAGGAGACGAGGAGGCCAACGCGGTTCGGGCTCTGGAGAGTCATCTCGGAGTTCGGTTTGATGCCATAGCGCCATTCGAGATGGGTGGCGGGAACTCTATGGCTCCCTTGGTAGTTAGTGCCGCACTCGACATACCGGTGGTCGACGGGGACGGGATGGGTCGAGCATTTCCGGAACTCCAGATGATCACTTATCTGATCTATGGGGGAAGTGCGGCACCCGCAGCGTTAGCGGATGAACGAGGAAATCAAGTTGTGTTGTCGGAAGTAACTGATGCGAAATGGCTGGAGAGGATTGCGCGTTCAGTCACCATCGAGATGGGTGGTCACGCAGGACTTGCGGGTTCCCCGATGGACGGTGCGCACTGCCGTCGCACGATTATTCCAAACACCCTCCGACTAGCTCAGAGAATTGGTGAGGCTGTGCTTGAGGCAAGAAGGAACCATTGGGATCCCGGAGCCGCAGTCGTATCGGTTACGGGTGGCCGCCGACACCTACGAGGGAAGGTTGTCGATGTTGAACGCAAGACGACGAAAGGGTTTGCTCGAGGTCACCTGATTCTTGAGGGTATTGGAGACGACGCAGGTCGAAAGATTCGAATTGAGTTCCAGAACGAAAATCTTGTGGTACTCGAGGACGGAGAACCCCAGGTTGTTGTACCGGACCTAATCACCTTGGTCTCAACCGACCGGGGCGAGCCTCTAACGACAGAAATGATCCGTTATGGGTTTCGGGCAGATGTGCTCGCCATTCCCTGCCCGGATTTGTTGAAGACGCCTGAGGCTTTAGCGGTCGTTGGTCCACGGGCGTTTGGGTACGACGTGGATTTCATTCCGATCTCCTGAGAGCGTTCAACAATTGGCGCTGAACCTGGGCAGGTGGGCGTAAACCAAGCGAACGTCGTTATTCTCGTGCACGACAGTGACTTCGCTATTCTCGACTCGGATCACATCGACTCCGTGGTTTGTCCACGGCTTACCCGAGGCAGTGACGATTCCGGTTTCGGTCCAGAGGGTGGCAGCCCATTCTCCATCGAATATCTGTTGCTCAATTTTGAATTCCAGATCCGACAGCAGTCCGCTAGAAAACGCGAAGAACCTCCGAGCATTCTGTTTGCCTTTGAGATCGACTTGGGCCAGGAAGCGAACCTCCACGGATTCAGACATCAACTCGAGCATTTCATCGGTGTCGCCACTGAGAAAAGACGCATAGAAGCGATTAACAACATCTCTGGTTTCGTTGAGTTGCTCAAGGTCTGCGTTCATATCCCGTTGACGATCCTTGCCAATTCGTTGAGATCGGGAGAAATCGTGGGAACTGCCGCAAGGCCGCTTGCGGTACCGCGAGTGTCTTTTAATCCAGAGGAAGTAGCAACGAGAACTACAAGGTCCTCTTTGGAGAGTGTTTTTCCCGCCAGGCGGGCAGCGGCAGGGAGACAGATTGCTGCTGAAGTTTCAAGGTAAAGGCCAGCCGCTGCGAGTTGTTTCTGGGCATGGGTGATGGTCGCGTCCTCCTCAATTGCAACCGCCGTTCCGCCAGAGTTTCGGATCGTTTGGATCCCTTGGTACGTCGCGACTGGACTAGCGATCGAGAAGGCGACACTGTCCCGCGGTTGAACCCTAATGGGCATTTCACCGCCACCTTGCAGCGAAGCCGCATAGGGTCCCAGCGGCTCGGCCGCGACCATCTTTGGGATTGCATCGATCATCCCCAGATCCTTGAGATCCATGAAACCTCTATAGATGCCTGTAAGGCCATCGCCATATGCCGTTGGTACGACAACACAATCAGGTTGTCGCCCTAGGTCCTCCACTAACTCGTAGGCAATGGTCTTGTAGCCGTCGATACCGAACGGGTTTGACCCGACCGGTGGATCTACGAGACCTGACATTGGTGTCCAGCCAAAAGCCTTGACGGCGCTTCTCATGAGTTCCCATCGCTCTGGCCCCGAAGGGAGCGCGACAACCTGAGCTCCGTAAACCTGCATGAGCACCTTCATTTCAGCAGGGACGCTGTCGAGGGTAAGAATTACGCAGTTCAAGCCTGCCGCTGCGGCATAAGCGGCCACAGCGGCACCGTGGTTTCCAGTGGTTGCCACCACGACAGTTGATGCACCGGACTCGCGGGCGTGGTTGACGGCTACCGCTGACAATCGGTCCTTGTAAGACCAGGTTGGATTACGGGTCTCGTCCTTGACGAAGAGGTTCTCCAAGCCAATCTGCGTGCCGAGTTCAGCAAGGTGGACAAGGGGCGTTGAACCTTCGCCGAGACTTACCGGGGAGCGTTGACCTGTGATCGGGAGTAGCGACTGGTAACGGAAGATTCCCGATGCCGAGTTTTGCAAATCTAGAGTTGATCCTCTGAGGTCGTAGACCGGATGAATATTGACCGGCAGTCCCTCTTTCAGACACGGTGCACATCCCCAGTAGGCCTCTTCCTCCGAGGTCTGAAGTTCGCATCGTGGACACTCGAGGTAGCCGAGGTAGGCACTCATCAGGCGGGAACAACCCGTAGAGACCGGCCGAGCGAGGTCAACTTCTTATTGCCGTCGGCGGTGATCTGGATCGCGTCTTCCACCATCATCCCCCCCCAACCCAGGCAGTAGTAGGGGGTTTCAACACAGAAGACCATCCCTACTTGCAATTCAGCACTTGAGTTGGGCGCGACAATTGGCCATTCGTAGACGTCGCTACCGATTGCATGTCCACAGTGATGGCGGCGGTATGGCTTGATACCACCGTCTTCGACTGCTTCTACGGCTATATCGAACAACTGGCCAGCTGTCATCCCCGGTTGGGCTTGGGCCAGTTGTGCTTCTTCGCCGGCCAGAATCGCTGCGTAGCGGTTTTCCTGTTCGGAGGAAGCCTCTCCGAGAACCGCCGTCCGGCCGATGTCCGACCAATAGCCGTCATAGGTGCAGCCAACGTCAAAACGTAATAGTTCCCCAGGGTTCCAGGCCCGGTCAGTTGCTCGGGCATCGGAGAGCGCACTTCTCGGTCCTGTTGTGACTACTAAAAATCGGGGTTCGGCATTCGCCTCAACCATGGACTGTGCAACGAAACTCGCCAATTCGCGTTCAGTGATCCCGGGATAGGCGGCCTCTAAGGCCCGATCCAGGCCCGTTTCGGTGCACTTGATTGCAGAAAGAAGGAGATCTACCTCGGGAGGGGTCTTGATCGAACGGATGCCGAGAACCCATTCATTTGCATCGACTACCGCGTTAACTCCGTTCTGCTCTTCAATCAGGGTTTTGATTTGTTCGGAGATGAGGCTGTCGACCCCAATTACGCCGGTTATGCCAGAACGAGCGACAACTTCCATCAGCGCCGATTCCATATCAGCGTTTACATCAGACATGGATGCAGCGGCGTGCTGGCCATCGTATGACTCGAAGAAGAATCTTCCGTAAGGAATGAAGTCATCTTCGGTAATACCAGAATCGAGGGCCTCTGCCGCATCCCCTGCCGGAGCAACCAGCAATTGCCGCTCTTCGGTAATACAGGCCAACATCCGCGGTCCTGACGCGATAGCTCCAGCCACGCTGCGGTATCCCGTCGCGTAGGCCACGCTGGAGGGGCTACCAAGAATCAAGCCGTCGAACGGAGCGTTCTCAAGTGCACTCAGGAGCCGCTGGCTGGTGGCGACCTTCAGTTTGTTCATAGGCCCATGACTTCTTCAGCGAACATTGCCATTGACTCGAGAGTTTCTTCAACGGTGTTCACAGCGAATAACAAACCAGCGAAAGTATCTACTCCAGCGTCGGAATACTGCGAGATCTTCTCGCGGACTTCTTCTGGGGTCCCAACAAGATTGCGATCCTCCAAGTCTGTATCAAGCTTCCCCTTGAGCGTTGAAGAGGACAGCGAATGGAGGTGGGCATGGACTTGGGATGATCGGAATCGGCTGACAGCAGCCTCGTGCGTGGATTCGACTGAGACGGCTACTTGAAGGGCATTTTCAAAGTCGCCTAGCGTTCTTGAATTCATTTCTGCCGCACGAGTGATCTCGGCAACGCCGTCCCGATATTCGCCTGGCGTAAGGCAAGCTGGAAGCCAGCCGTCACAGAATCGGCCGGCTCGCTGGCGCGCTCCCAGCGAGTTACCTCCGGACAAGATCGGTAAGGGGTCCTGAATAGCTTTCGGGAAACTTTCGATGTTGTTGAAGTTCAGGGTGTTCCCCGAGTAGTTGGCTTCTCGCTCGCGGAGAAGGAGTTGAATAGCTTCGACGGATTCGTCAACGTAGTCGCCGCGATGAAGTGCTCGTTCTGGCCACATCGCCTCAAATTCCTCTCGGTATGCCCCAACCCCAATTCCGAGGACAAACCGGCCACCCGAGAGTTGGTCAAGTGTGGCTGCCTGTTTGGCAACGAGAACAGGGTGACGGAAGGGGAGAACCAACACGCAGGTGGCTAGTCGCACTTTTGTGGTTACTGCAGCCAGGTAACTGAGATAACTGAGTGGGTCGAAATAGGAAGGCGGTTGTTGAAACTCGCGCCGAACGTAACTCTGTGTTGAGACGTGGTCATTTCCCCAAACCGATTCGTAGCCTAAGGATTCAGCCTCTACGGCTATGCGGATTGCCTGTTCAATCCCTGCATAGGGCACTGGATACATCATTCCTTCGGTTGCTGTCGGAACACCGATTCCAAACCGAATGTTTTTGGTCACTCCACCACGCTGCCGCACACGCTTTCGAACTGACCGATAAAGCCAGTGAACTGGGCTAGGAAGTCCGGGTCAACGCCACCGAGGCCGTTCTGGTAGGTCTCAAGGTCTGAAATTTCTATGATCTCTATGTAGTCATACGGTGGGGAACTGACCCCATCCATGACGGGGCTTTCCAGACGAACCACTCGGTAGTTGTTGACTCCGGGAAGTCCACGGGCAGTCGGTACGTCCGTCTCGCGCACCCACGATTCGTAAGCCTCCCGTTCTTCCTGGTTTGAAAGTCTGGTCAAGAAAAAGACGACGTTCTCACTCACTGTTCACTCCTCAAGTCCTAGGTGATTAAGTTGTTATTTCAGAGCAGCGGGAGCACCGACGAGGCTGTTAACTCGATCATCTCGCGATCCCTGCCGTCATCTGGCGGCACAGGGGCTAGTACCACACTTGTAGCACCAGCTTTATGAAGGGCCGAGATCCTCTCTGCACACTCATCTGGTTCGCCAGCGATAGCGAAGGTGTCGAGCCATTCGTCCGGCATCTCTGCTTCAACGGTGTCTGGCCCACCACGCGCGACCATGTCAGCCAACTCCTCGTTGACTCCATACACGCCGGTCATAGCAGTAGGACCAACGGCTGCGAGGTAGAAGGCAAGGACACCTTTGGCCGCTGCTCGAGCCTTTTCGCGATCGGCACCTACGTTGTATAGAGCGAAGGTTGGTAGTTGGTGTTCTGCCGGGTCCTTGCCGCTTATTGCCGCACCCCGGGCTATCGCATCTCGCGCGAACTCCAGGTACTTAGGAGCGGCTACAACTGAAATTACGGTCCCGTCAGCGACCTCGCCTGAAAACTCCAGCGACTTGGGTCCGATTACTCCGCAGTACAGGGGCACACCCTCTCCGGGGTGAGTAAGAACCACGTCTTGAAAACTGAAGTAGTCACCGTCTTCAGTCAGCGTTTCTCCATCTAGGAGACGCCGGACGGCAGTTACTGCCTCCCTCATTGCTGTAAGTGGCGATGCAGGGTAAACGCCCATTTGCTGGGTCCAGGCCGGAACACCGTGACCGATTCCAGCCATCAACCGCCCCGGGAAGAGTCTCGCGGTGGTGGCGATCTCCATAGCGGTTACCGCAGGGTGTCGGACCACGGACGAAATAATTCCAAGACCGACCGGGATGCTCTTAGTCGCCTGAAGAGCGGCGACGGTACTCGATATTCCACCAAGGAAGAAGTAGTCCTCGCTTAGCCAGAGTTGATCGAAACCGCGATCTTCAACCAATTGGGAAAGACTGATGAGCTGTTCTGGCGGAGTAGATCCATGAAGGATTACACCGACTGGAATATTTCTACTACTCACGTTGGAATCCCTTCTTAGCGTTTGTGTTTGTTTTGTTTGTGTTGGTCATAAGGGCTAGTTGACGGCTAGAGATCCCGCACATTTGGCACGAACGCGTATGACTGGTTCTGTGAGATATGCCATCGGAACCTCCTCGAGTTCAACGACCTCGGTCGAATCGGGATCAGCGCCGGCAGCGATCGCTTCATCGCGGGCCGCCGAGGAAGCTTGCTGTAGTGCCTCCTCTCGACTGCTGCCAGAGAGTTCGTAGACACGATCAACTTGTCCTGACACTGAAGCGATTGCAGCTCCAATGGCGTTTGCTACCTCGTAATGCTCGGGCCGCTGGACCTCCGAGACACCCGGAAGATCATCGGGGACAAGCATGGATCCACCACCGACAGCGATAAGAGGTACCGCCGATCGCGAGACTTTGACCGTGTCGATGGCTTCGGCAAGTAGACGGTCGGACCTGACGAATACCTCTTCAAGATTTTTTGACGTTTTCTTCAGGTTAGATGAGTCGCCCAGGTTTGCCCGACCTGCTGCTACTGCATAGTCAGTGAGTGTGGCCGTGGAACCACCGAAGACCAGGGCTTCGTCAAGTAGTCGGAAACCAACGCTTTCGGGTCCGATTTGGAAACCGTCAGCGCAGTCACGGACGACGGTTCCTCCTCCAAGAGCGATGCTGACCAGGTCGGGCATTCGAAAGTTAGTCCGAACTCCTCCGATGTCTACCGGAGAACTAGATTCTCGGGGGTAGCCACGATTCATTACACCGATATCAGTTGAAGTTCCGCCGACGTCGACAACAAGGGCGTCACTCACCCCTGTGAGGAAAGCGGCTCCTCGCATGCTGTTTGACGGGCCACTTCCTATGGTTAGAACGGGGTATTTGAGGGCGTAGTCGAGGCCCATCAAGGTGCCGTCGTTCTGCGCAATGTAGGCATGTGCCGGTAGCCCTTTGGTTTCAAGAGCTCCGGTTAGGCCATCCACGATTCTTGCCGCCACGCTGAGAAGAGCGGCATTGAGTGCACAGGCATTCTCGCGTTCCAGAAGCCCGAGTGCCCCGATCCCATGACTTAATGAGACGGGTAGATCGCCAAGTACCTCATTTACGACCTCTTTGGCTGCCAACTCATGATCCGGTACGACAGGTGAGAAGACACCGGTGATCGCTACGGCATCGATCTCTTCATCAATTTGCTCCAAAAATCTCGACAGGTGTTCTGGATCAAACCTTGCCAATTCCTGACCATTCAACTCGGAACCGCCATCCACAATTACTTCTCCCGCGAGTACTTCGTCTCGGAGTTCGTCTGGCCAGTCGAACAAAGGTGGTATCGCGTGGCTTGCTGGCCCGGCGACTCTTACCGAGATGATCTTGTTCAGGTCTCGTCGTTCGAGAATGGCATTTGTTGCGTGCGTAGTGCCGAGCATGACGTGCGTGATCCTGTCGACAGATTCGGCAAGCCCATTGAGGACTGAGTCGAGCGCTGCGGAAATCCCACTCTGGATATCAGGAGTAGTCGGCGTCTTAGTCTTCGCAATGACGTTGTCATTTGAATCAATAACTACTGCGTCGGTATTGGTTCCACCGACGTCGATCCCGATACGGAAAGTGTCTTCAGTCTTCATGACGTCCCATGGACCGGTTGGTAGTCAACGTCGTAGCCAAATACTCGAGGCCCAACAACTGCGAGGCCTGCTTCTGACGTCCATTGCTCAGGGGCTGGAAAGACAGCGACTACCACCCTCTGGCCGTATCGGATGTGCTCAGTCACAATGCCTTGAGCGGTATGGCTGTCCAGGAGCGTGATGATGTCAGGGACAGTTGCTATCGCTTCACCATTTTCTAGGGCTACAAGGTTTTCATTCTGAAATTCGATCGTAAGTGAACGACCACCGTCTACTCCGGTTCCCTCTATGACTGCAGAACCACGTACAAATCCACCTTCTGTGCGGCGCTCGACAGCCGTCACCTTGCCGGTGAGAAGGCGAGCAAGTGGAATGATCTCACCAAGGGAGTCGAAGGGATCCTCTGGAGCTGTTCTAATGGCGCTACCCACCGAAATAGCAGTTGTGACCGTTCCTCGGATCGTGGGTACCGCTGCTTCCGCAGCGGTCATTGGATAAAGACTCGAACACGCACAGCCCCCCAAGGTGGAAACGGTGTTTCGCGCCAATCTTTCAAGCCATACGTTGTCGCGTGTTTCGTAAGTGATCACCTGCAGTCGTTCATCTGCGATAGCGCAAGGCCAAGCGGAGATCCCATGTAGGTGTGGCGTGCACATCTGGACTTCAGGGAAGGCTCGGCCCATGAGGTCACCATCGACTATTGGGAGTCCGGCATTCGCCGCCCAAGCAATGGGTAGGACTCCATTAATGCCACCCATTTCCAGGCACATCATTGCTACGACGGGCTTTCCCAATCGGGCCTCAAGGGCCGACCGGATGACCTTGCTTTCGGCCCCATTTGGGATCTTTTCGACCATGACTGTTGGAGCGCCAATCATTCCAGAAGGGAGCACAAGGCCTTCTGGGTCTAGATCTTCGAGTTGAACGAGAGGAACCGGGCCAGTTTCTGATACAGCGTGGAGGGCCATCAGCAGCCCAACTCGGGGGTCCCCACCACCGCCTCCGGCCAGGACCGCGCAACCGACGGCCAAGTCGCTCAATTCTGACGGTCCGAGTCCTGTCGGCGGGACGTTCGTCAATTGCTGAGTGCCTCAAGGACATCCTCTGGCGTAATCGGAATCCTAGTAACCGGTGCTCCGATTGCGTCACTAACGGCATTCGCTATAACGGCAGAAACAAGAGCGATCGGCGGTTCGGCAACTCCCTTAGCCCCGTAAGGACCCTCCGGGTCAGCCTCTTCAAGCAGAATGAACTCGACGGTTGGAATATCGACGGCTAGAGGGAGTCGGTAGTTCTCGAGCGTTCGCTCGAGGTATCTACAGTTCTCGATCTGCAAACTTTCGTAGAGAGTGTGGCCGATGCCTTGGGCGACAGCACCCTGGATCTGACCGCGTATCCCTGTCGGGTTAATTGCTCGGCCGACGTCTTGGACTACCACATACCGCTGAACTTCGATCTGGCCAGTGATGGGATCAACTTCGACAGCGGCCATGTGCGCGTGGTATGAGGGAGTTGGCATTGTCGGAAACAGCAGTCCGCTGGCACACGCTGGGTTGAAATCGACGGGCGGGGTTGTGTACGAGGCCGCAGCGACAATCGGTCCGGTTGTCCAGGTAGCAGCCGCTGCGACCTCGCTAAGAGAGATCCGTGATTGGGGAGCACCGACTACTCCAATTTCTCCATTGACAAGATCCATGTCGGCTGGACTGGCTTCGAGCATCCCTGCAGCAACTTCGAACAGCTGTTCCTTCACCTTGAGAGAAGCATCTAAGGCTGCGCGTCCGACTATATGGGTGGTTCGGCTTCCTTGAGACCCAGCGTCGTACCCGGTTACGTCAGTGTCGGGAGAGGTTACGTGGACGTCCTCTGGGTTGACGCTGAACTCTTCGGCAACGATTTGGGTAATCCCCATGGTTACCGCGCCAGAACCATTGTCGTTCGCGCTGGTAATGACGGTGATTGCTCCGTCCTCGTTGACCTTCACTGTGGCCTGTCCAGGCATCGGGTTAGTCAGCCAGACACAGCCTCCGAGGCCAAGCCCTTGGTAGGGGCCCTTGGATCCGTTTGTTTCATCCCACGGGAGGATCTCCTCGAGTCGTTCGAACGCCTTTCCTAGGGTGCTTGCATTGTCCAACACCTGTCCGTTGAGGAGGGTGTCGCCGTCACTAAGGAGATTGTCGAGTCGATATTGCCGTCGATCGATGCCAAGGGTGTTAGCAATCGAATCCATATGTCGTTCAATGGCTGCGTATAGGTAGGTTCCGCCCACCCCACGAAACGCTCCTGTTGGAGCGGTATTCGTGTAGTGGAGCCGACTAATCACACGTGTTGGACCGACCTCGTAGACGCCCTTGGCTATATGAAGCGGCAGCGAAGCAAGCCAGATTGACTCTGCGCTGTAGGCACCGTTGTCCATGTCGCAGAGCAGTTCGCGCGCGACCATCGTGCCGTCTTTGTCGAGAGCAGTCCGGATCTTGACTACGGCATTTTCACGACTTGGGCATGTAAGAAGATCCTCTGTCCGGTCGTTTGCGATTCGCACTGGCCTACCGGTCTTTTCTGCCATGAACGCTGTGATTGGTTCAAGGGCAGCATCAAGTTTTCCTCCGAAGCCTCCTCCGATTGTGTGGCCGATAACACGGACGCTGGATGGCCGAATACCCAGAAACTGAGCGACCCGATCCCGAACGTTGAATGGGTATTGGCTTGCTGTGTGGATCGTGTAGCGACCTTCGGCAAATACAGCAACAGCGCTCTTGGGCTCTATGTAGGCCTGATACTGACGGTTGCTGACGAGTTCATCTTCCACCACCAGATCGGCCTCTTCGAAGATGGCATCAACATCGTCAGGTTCAGAGGACATCTGAGCTGCGACATTTCGGTAACGAGGGTGATCGGTTTCTGGTCCAGCGAGGGGTTGGTACGTCTCCCACTCAGGATGGACAAGAGAACTCGAAGGGTTATCGACCATGGCGGTAGCGAGATCAACGCCGGGCACTTCTTCAATTTCCAGGCTGATGGCGTCGACTGCGGCTCTAGCTTCTTCGCGTGAGTCCGCAACAACCACTGCAATCGGTTCACCTTCGTATCGAACACGTTGGGTTGCGAATAAGCGCTGTTCACAAAGAACCCAGCCAGCACGAGTGTTGGGTTGGTCCGCAGAGGTGCAGACAGCGTGAACTCCGGGCATCGCAATTGCGGCCGTGGTATCCAACCGCGTAATTGTTCCGGAGGGAACTGGCGAGCGAAGCAGGCAGCCGTGGAGCATCCCAAGCATTCCGACATCGACTCCGTAGATGGACTGCCCGCGTACTTTCTCGACAGCGTCAGTGCGAGCGATGGAGGTTCCGATCAGAGTCATGACTTTCTCTCCACTCCTGAGAGACTTATAGCCGCTTCCACGATCTGGGAATACCCAGTACAGCGGCAGAGATTTCCAGCCAGTGCATTAGCGACCTCTTCGCCAGTGGGGTTGGGCTGCTTTCGTAGAAGAGCGGTAAGTGTCATTACGAAACCGGGTGTGCAGAAACCGCACTGGATG
>PAMO01000026.1 GCA_002707325.1 Gammaproteobacteria bacterium | reverse complement strand
TCAACCCGAGCATCGGGATCTGCTTCCTTAAAGTATTCAGTTTGAACAAAATTAAAATAATAAAGCAAACCAATCCAAGCAATACCAAAGGCTACATGGCCCCATCGAGCAAGAAAATCTAACAGTTGTATATCCATTTTAGGCCCCTCACACTTTACTCAGCTTAGAATATAACGAAACCTAAGCCTTAACGCACGCCAGAAATGCGTACTTTGCAAGAACTTTTCCAAATTTAAAAAAAAGCCCCAGATTTGAGGCTTTTTTAGGTGGTTGGTCCTTCGTCTACATCATTCCACCCATATCAGGCATTCCTCCACCCGGCGGCATAGCTGGCGGTGGATTATCGTCTGGTAGCTCCGAAACCATGGCTTCAGTCGTAATCATAAGACCTGCCACTGATGAAGCTGCTTGAAGAGCAGTTCTAGTTACTTTCGCTGGATCCAATATACCCATATCGAGCATGTCGCCGTATTCACCTGTTGCTGCGTTGTAACCGTTATTTCCATCGAGAGCTTTAACTTTATCGAGGACAACCGCTCCTTCATCTCCGGAGTTAACCGCTATCTGACGCAACGGTGCAGTCATTGCTCTTAGAGCTATACCTATCCCTACGCTTTGGTCCTCATTATCACCCTTCAACTCCTCTATAGAGGCTAGCGCTCGCACAAGAGCCACACCTCCACCAGCAACCACACCTTCTTCTACGGCTGCTCGGGTGGAATGCAGAGCATCTTCAACGCGAGCTTTCTTCTCCTTCATTTCTACTTCCGTAGGCGCTCCCACCTTTATAACGGCAACACCTCCAGCAAGCTTCGCTAATCTCTCCTGAAGCTTTTCTCTATCATAATCGGAGCTAGTATCTTCTATTTCCGATCGGATTTGCTTAATTCTGCCCTCTATGTCCGGTTTGGCCCCAGAACCATCTACTATAGTAGTATTTTCTTTAGAAGCAGAAATCCTTTTAGCAGTGCCAAGATCCTCAAGGGTGGCTCCCTCTAGCGTTAAACCAACTTCCTCAGAAATTACGGTACCTCCCGTAAGGATTGCGATATCCTGCAGCATCGCTTTTCGGCGATCACCAAAACCAGGAGCTTTAGCAGCGGATACTTTAACTATACCGCGCATATTATTTACCACCAAGGTTGCTAGAGCTTCTCCCTCAATGTCCTCAGCGATTACCATAAGAGGCTTACCCGACTTGGCCACATTCTCTAGAATTCCTAACATATCGCGTATATTCGAGATCTTTTTATCGCATAAGAGGATATACGGGTCGTCCAACTCCGCAGACATCGAATCCTGATTATTGATAAAATATGGCGACAGGTAACCGCGATCAAATTGCATGCCTTCTACGACATCTAATTCATTCTCAAGACCACTACCTTCCTCTACAGTGATAACTCCCTCTTTGCCTACCTTCTCCATAGCCTCAGCAATAATTTCTCCTACGGCATGGTCACTATTCGCCGAAATGGTGCCCACCTGAGCAATCGATTTAGTGTCCTCGCAAGGTGTCGACATCTTCTCAACTTCCGCAACAGCTGCCGCGACAGCCTTATCAATTCCCCGCTTCAAGTCCATAGGGTTCATGCCAGCAGCTACCGATTTGAGACCTTCAGTCAATATTGATTGTGCCAATACCGTTGCTGTCGTTGTCCCATCCCCAGCCTCATCAGAAGTTTGGCTGGCAACTTCTTTAACCATCTGGGCGCCCATATTCTCGAACTTGTCTTTGAGTTCGATCTCTTTAGCTACCGAGACCCCGTCTTTCGTCACCGTTGGGGCTCCAAAAGATTTATCTAGAACCACATTACGGCCCTTCGGGCCAAGTGTCACTTTAACCGCATCTGCGAGGACATTTACACCCTCCAACATGCGGCTACGCGCATCATCTCCAAACTGTACGTCTTTAGCGCTCATCGCTTATTCCTCTCAATAGTCGCTGTTTAGCCTTCCAAAACACCGAAGATTTCACTTTCGGTTAGGATTAAAAGTTCCTCGCCGTCAACTTTGACGGTACTTCCTCCGTATTGACCAAATATTACTTTGTCGCCAACACTCACATCCACTTCGCTGACCTTACCATTATCCAGCAATTTGCCTGGACCAACAGAAAGGACCTCTCCTTGAGATGGTTTCTCCGCTGCCGAGTCCGGCAACACGATACCACCCGCGGATGTGGTTTCTTCTTCCAACCGTCGCACTACCACGCGATCGTGTAGGGGTCGAATATTCATTACTATAGTCTCCAATTCATCCCATTATGGGTACCAATTAGCAGTCCTTAGATAAGACTGCTAATCCAAGGGTCGCCTATAATAATGTCGCCACGCTCAGTTTCAACCCCGTTTTGAACATTTCATTGCACTTAAATAGCTTCTAATTGCCTTTTCCTAGTCATCTTTTCGCCGAAATTCCCCTTCGAAAGTCCGTGGAGCCGGATTTCCATCAGGGGAAACGTGGGTTTCGGGCCTTTTAACCATCGGCACAATTAGACGTGCTACGCTTATCCGCCCTAGCGGACTTAATAAAAAGAAACCTATCCCATCCGTTAGAAACCCTGGCGTAACAAGTAAAGCACCAGCAATACCAAGCAATAGACCCTCAGCTAATTCCTGCATTGGCAGCTCACCTTGGTTAAATCGTCGCATCGCTTTCGAAAAAGTAAGAAGGCCTTGCCTCCGCAGGAGTGCGAGACCAACCATTGCGGTAAGAATGACAAGTCCTACTGTGGTTAAGGATCCTATATGCGAACCAACCTCTATCAGTAGGTACATCTCTAATAAAGGAATAATCAGAAATAGAAAAAACAAAGTGCTAACGTCCTTATTCAATAAACTTTGATAAACTTTGGGGTAAACAAGAAATAAATCAAGTACATAAAAACATCAAAGATTTTTAATATTCTTGCTCTGAGTTTCGATATGGAGCTACCCACCATAAGAGTAATAGCCCCGGAATAGCGAAAATAGTGCAAAGATAAAAAAACGAAGGCCAGCCAAATAATTCGACCAACCAACCAGTCGATGCTGCTGTAACTGTGCGAGGCAACGCTGTAATCGCTGTAAACAAAGCGAACTGCGTTGCCGCTAATTTCGGTGAAGTTTCCCGAGCTATAAATGCAACGAACGCCGAAGTTCCTAGCCCTACCCCCAAATATTCCGCGGCGATTACCATAGCAAGTAGTGGGAGGCTATAACCTTGCGTCGCCAAGTATGCAAATCCCAAAATTGTTATCAACTGAACGGAACCGAAAATCCACAGGCCCTTATTTATGCCAATTTTGACTATTATCAAGCCCCCAACAATGCCACCAACAAGAGCCGACCAGAAACCAGCATTTTTTGCCACTAGGCCAATTTCAGTCATACTGAAACCCAAATCCAAATAAAAAGATGTAGAAAGTGCTGTTGCCATACTATCGCCAAATTTGTAAAGGAAGAGAAATAACATTACTAATACAACATTTCTTGGGCCTCTTCGTGTTAAGTATTCAACAAAAGGTTCTACGATCGCCGCCTTCAGACTACGGGGTATATTTGGCTCTAGATCAGCCTCCCTTATCGTTAAGGTCGTAAATATACCTATAGACATGAAGGCTGCCATAACCCAATAGACCGAACTCCATGGCAAATAATCCGCAAGTATTAGGCCGAGAGAACCTGGGATAAAACCTGCTATACGATAAACTTGAACATGAATCGAATTCCCGAGAGCTAATTCTGCCTCTGAAGGCAGTAATTCTCTTCTATATGCGTCAATTGCGATATCTTGGGTAGCGCTAAAAACCCCTACCATTAGCGCTACTATAAATATCCATTTTATATGCAAGTTGGGATCAAAATATGCAAAACTCAAAAACCCTAGTACTAATCCTACTTGTGTAACAAGCATCCAACCGCGACGGCGTCCCAAGAAGGGGAACGGGAAACGCTCGAGAAAGGGAGACCATAAAAATTTCCACGTGTAAGGGATTTGCGCCAGAGCAAAGAGGCCAATCTCTACTAATCCAACTCCTTCACTTCTTAGCCAAGCCTGAATTAATTGAATTAATACAAAAAAAGGTAACCCAGACGCGAAACCAGTAAACGCGCAAGCAACCATGCGCCGGTTAAATACTGCTTGGTACTTCAAGGCTTTAGTTTTCCTCGCTAATCACGAAAATTATTGAATTCAATAGGAATATCTAAATCAAGTTCCTTGACAATAGCCATAACTTTTTGCAGATCATCCCTCTTTTTTCCCGTAACCCTAACCTGATCACCTTGGATCTGAGTTTGAACCTTTAGCTTCTCATTTTTTACACTTTTTATGATTAGTTTAGCGCTCTCTCTTTCAATACCCTGTTTCAAGGAAAACTTCTGCCTCTTTTGCTTGCCAGATGCTTCAATAACTCCTGGATCCAAGCAACGTACATCGACGGATCTTTTAACTAATTTGCTTTTAAGAATATCCAGCATCTGGACTATTTGGAACTCCTCTTCTGCGGATAGCCAAATTTGCGAGTCAGCAAACTCAAAACCCGCATCAATACTTTTGAAATCAAACCGAGTTTCTAATTCTCTAACGGATTGATCTAGCGCATTCCGAACTTCTTGTATGTCGACTTCGGACACAATATCAAACGATGGCATAAATGCTCCTCCGACAATTTTCTAAACTGTTCACATACAACCACTAAAACAACGTACAATGCAATATTAGGTAACGCGATCTGCAGCATATATGGCTTCATTCCATAGTTTGTCTGTTAAGCTGGGCCTCAGGCCCATTACAATTCAACAGGGTAATATAATGGCTAGGGCCGGCAATAGAATTACAAAAGTAACAACTAAAACTGGAGATGGAGGCACAACTAGCCTGGCTGACGGCAGCACTATAGCTAAATCAAGTAATCGAATCAGTGTAATTGGAGAAATCGACGAACTAAATAGTCTAGTTGGCCTTTTGGTTACCGAAATCAATAACAAAATTATTTTGGGTGCTTGTGAACAACTTCAACAGGAGCTGTTTGACATCGGTGGAACGTTGGCAACTAAAGGTTTAGTGCCATGCCCAGAGCATTCTTGGATCGAGGAACTCATAGACGATTTAAACCGTGAACTTCCCAGCCTAAAAGAATTCATTATCCCCGGGGGCTCAAAAGCAGCAAGTTTGGCGCACGTTTGCCGATGCGTATGCCGTCGAGCCGAGCGGTCCATATGGAAACTCGTAGATGAAGATATTGCCGGTGAACAAGAAACAAAATTGGAAACCGATATAGGAAGATACCTAAATCGTCTTAGCGACTTCTTTTTCTTAATCGCCCGTGTACTTAATGAAAGCGATGGTCCAGAGCTCCAGTGGCGAGGATCAACAAGCAAAGATCAAACCTAAGACAAAATAGACCCATAAATTATCTATCAAGTTTTCCAATATCCCGATCTCTGGATAGGCGATAAATTAAGTCCAACCAATTAAATTTAGGGCCAGGATCGACTTTTCGGTTCGGTGCTATCTCACAATGGCCCACAATGGTTTCCCATGAAAGTGTCGGGTATTTCTCGAATAGGGCCGTTATGACCTTCTGCAAAGCTTGATATTGTTGCGTTTCATAATCCTGATCTAGCGAGCCTTCGACCTCTATACCAATAGAGTAATCGTTACAGTTGGGTCGCCTTTTCCAGCTCGACTTTCCCGCATGCCATGCACGCATATGGAAAGGCACAAATTGTGTCACATTTCCTGATCTGTCAATGAAAATATGTGGGGCCACCCTCAATCCCTCTAAATCACTAACCTCTGGCGGCAAGTTCTTAGGTAGTTGATTAGTAAACAACTGCGATACTAGGTCACCTCCAAAATTTCCAGATGGCAGCGAAATACAATGTATAACCAATAATGAAATATCCCCAGAAACTGGTCGAGCGTCAGCATTCGGTGACTGCATATGTAACGCTTCTGTAAGAAAATGTTCTTCAGAGATTCGCATACGGTTATACTCTCTTAGATTTTTTCATGGGTTACTTCCTGTTTTAACGGGTCACCCTGATAACCGAGTGAATTAGAACTCTTAGCAAATACTAATAGTGCTATACAATTAGCCTTAAAAATGGTCTTCCCCTAATATGATAGATACATTTGAACATATTTCTCTACTTAAAAAATCGATAAAAACCCAAGTAACGCTGGCTTTAACAGAAGATATTGGCAGTGGCGATATTACTGGCAACTTAATTGACAATAGCTGGGCGCAAGCAAAAATTATCTCTCGTGAAGAAGCGGTTTTTTGCGGAAAACCTTGGATAGAGGAAATCTGTAAAAGAACTGATCAACAAATAGAGACAGTTTTCCACCTAGATGACGGTCAAATGCTATCTAAAAATGATGTGGTTGTAGAGCTTGCTGGCCCCGCTAGAGCGCTTCTCGAAGTAGAACGTACCACTCTGAATTTCTTGCAGCTACTCTCCGGCACAGCAACTACAACCCGTAACTATGTTGATGTTATAAAAGATCTTAAAACACAATTACTGGACACGCGAAAAACGATTCCGGGCCTTAGACTTGCGCAAAAATATGCTGTGCATTGTGGAGGTGGGAAGAATCATCGAGTAGGACTTTTTGATGCATTCCTCCTTAAAGAAAACCATATTCAAGCAGCAGGAGGATTAAAAAAAGCTGTTCATTCTGCGATGTTATCAATACCAAACAACATAGTAGAGGTAGAGGTGGAAAATTTAGAGGAATTATCCGAAGCCATAGATGCCGGAGCCCATATTGTTTTGCTCGACAACTTTTCTCTTGCCGATACTGCCGCGGCGGTGAAGACTGCAAGAGGAAAAGTTAAGCTCGAAGCATCAGGAAATATCTCGCTACAGAATATCCGATCAATCGCCGAAACTGGAATAGATTATATATCTGTCGGAGCCATAACTAAAAATATTAAGTCTATCGACCTTTCCATGCTTTTTGTCGCGGCATAGTCTTTTGGTTGGAAAGAAAAAAATAAAATGGTTTATAACTCCAGCCTCACTATTAGTAATAGGTTTGGGTGTCGCAAACTACTATTTTCTCCCTATTGAAGATCATAGTTATCACAAAAGTCCAGATAGGGATGATCAAAGTATCACTATCGCTATACTTGGCGATTTTGGTACCGGTGACTTTCGTCAGAGGCGAGTATCCAATCTCCTCGAGAGCGCCTGCCGAACCTTCGATATAGATTTCGTTCAGACCGTTGGAGATAATTTTTACCCCTCAGGTGTTCAATCGATCACAGATCCAAAATGGAAAACTCACTTTGAAAGTATGTATTCCACGCCTTGTTTAATGGGTGTTAATTTTTTTGGGGCATTAGGCAATCATGATTACGAATCAAATCCTCAATCGCAGATCGATTATACTAGTCGTGGTTCGGAAAGATGGTTTTTGCCAAATAACTACTATAGCCACTCGCATGGCACCATTAAAAACAGCAATAAGAAACTTTTAACGACAGTAGTTCTGGACACTGAATTCCCCATAGAAAAACAGAAGAAATTCATTGAAAATGAACTCGCACTATCTGAAAGCTTATGGAAGATCGTAATTGGACACGCAAATATCCGAACGTTTGGCCAAAAATATATAAATGATGATCGACATGAAAAACTCTTACTGCCAACTCTTAAAGATACGTCCACTGACTTTTACATTAGTGGACACACACACAGCCTCCAACTAATCGAGTCAAAAGGGGAGCCTATTTATGTTATATCGGGCTCGGGTGGGAAAACTCCAAGAGCTATTACCAAGGAAAACAATACAGACCTTATATTTGGTGCAGAACATTTAGGTTTCGCTCTGATAACCCTCACTAAAACCGATGCCACAGTTCGCTTTATCATGACTAGCAGCCGCTTGTTTGACAAAGACATAGAAAAAGAAATCGCCTATAAAATAAATCGATACTGCCTGAATGAATCTCGAAGAAAAAGTTGTGTAAAAAAAATAATTGAGTAAGTACCTATGCCCTCTAGTTGCAGGTCCAGATTGATGGTGCCGGAACGCGGAATCGAACCGCGGACCTACTGATTACGAATCAATCGCTCTACCAACTGAGCTATCCCGGCTACGAAGCTTAGGCAATGGGTCGCTAAATATATATTTCTTAGAGTTCCTAAAGCCTAGTTAATCGATGAATTAAAGCCTTCAAAAAAAACGAATAGCCAATACATCAATAATCCTACTGAGCCTAAAAACAACATTCTACCTAACAAGCTAGATAGACATCTTTGTATAATATTCATAGTCTCAACTCATATATCTTTCTTTAGGTAATTCTATATACATCTTAGTCCATCGACACCTCAGACTGACGGTACTAAACTGCCCATGTTTAACAAACTATATAAAGTACTTTGATTCCCCAACCAATTTTTTTAAATGAATGGGCTGTAACTATCATTCTAATATTAGGAGCCAGCGTTGGTAGCTTTCTAAACTTAGTGATCTATCGGCTACCTGTTATATTGCGACGACAGAACCATGATATGACCTCCCCAGACATTAAGTGGAGCCGATTTAATTTAGCAATACCAAGATCTCATTGTATAGCTTGTAAAAGAAATCTGACCTTCCTGGAATTGATACCTATCCTTAGCTGGCTCGCCATAAAAGGAAAATGTAAATCCTGCCAATGTAAAATCTCACCAAGATACCCCTTGGTGGAAATACTAACTGCTCTGCTTACTCTATCTATCATTTATATCTTTGGTATCCAGTTAAAAACTGGAGCAATTTTAATCTTCAGCTGGAGTTTGCTAGCTTTGGCATTCATTGATTGGGAAACAAAATTTCTTCCAGATCAAATAACACTGCCACTCCTATGGATAGGCCTACTAACTAATGTGGCAGGAACTATTACCAGTCTACCCTCAGCAGTAATTGGAGCTATCTTGGGTTATGGATTTCTATGGCTAATCTACTGGCTATATAAAATTATAGTTAAGACAGAAGGCATGGGCTATGGAGACTTTAAGCTACTGGCTGCTATTGGTGCTTGGTTAGGATGGCAAGCATTACCAATTACTATCTTGCTCTCAGCAACCTCAGCGTTATTATTTGCGATAATTGGTCTAATCAGAGGTACCATAAACCGTGGAGATTCCATCCCATATGGGCCTTTTCTAGCATTTTCAGCTCTGATTTGCCTGGTAGGCTACGACATTGGCCTCAAAGAATTAATTTTAATAGGATAATTACAAATGAGCAGATTAGTAATTGGTGTTACGGGGGGAATAGGAAGCGGTAAAACGGCTGTTACAAATGTATTCAGTAAGCTAGGTATCAATATAGTCGATACTGATATTGCTTCACGAGCGGTAGTAGAACCAGGGCAACCTGCTCTCGAAAAAATATTCGATCATTTTGGTGAATCTACACAAAACGCTGATGGAAGCATGAACAGAGCCGCCGTTAGAAAACTGGTATTTTCTAATCCTGATGAAAGAAAATGGCTTGAGGAACTAACACATCCTCTGATTAATGATTACATACAAAGGGCACTTGAATCCGCAAGTTCACCCTACGTGATTTTGGTTAGTCCGTTACTTTACGAAACTGATCAATATCTTATGTGCAATAGAGTTTTGGTTGTGGATGTGCCTGAAGATGTCCAGGTATCTCGAACAATGGAGCGAGACGATAACAATGAGAAGCAAGTTCGGGCAATTATAGCAGCACAAACTAATCGCAAGGACCGCCTTAGCCGAGCCGACGATATCATCAATAATGACCAAGGCCTCGATCATTTAGCTACAGCAGTTGAGAGACTGCATCTAGATTATTTAAAGCTATCCGAAAAATTAACTTAATATCTGTTTAATACACCAAAACCTAGCATATCCCGAAACTTTTAAGACCTATACTCTGAATTTATTGTAATATAACCATGGGATAGATCAGTACTATATACGGATTCTTGAAAACGCCCACGCCCTAATTCAATTAGTATTTCATACTCTTTTTTTCGCATAATCTTGGAACCCTCAGTCTCTTTATAACTGTCGAGCTTTTGTCCTTTTCTAGCTACACAAACCTCATCAAGATACAAACTTATCTTGTTAGTGTCTAACTCTGGGACGTTAGCATTTCCGATAGCCATACAAAATCGACCCCAATTTGGATCTCCAGCAAACATAGCTGTTTTTACTAGCGGAGACTCTGCCACCGAATAAGCTACCGATAAACATTCTGAGCTGCTGAGTCCACCGTGGACACTAATCTTCACAAAGCGACTAGCCCCTTCACCATCCTTCACTATCATTTTCGACAGCTCTTGCGCTACATTTGAGATTCCTTCACGCAATTCTAGATAATTACCACTTTCTACATCTGCAATAATTTTGTTGTTCGCTGCGCCCGTTGCGCAAATCAAAAAAGCATCATTCGTAGATGTGTCACCGTCCACTGTAATTCTATTAAAAGACTCCTCAACAACATCTTTAATAAGGCCTTTTAACAACTGACTATCGATCTTCACATCACAAAAAATAAAAGCCAGCATTGTTGCCATATTAGGCTTGATCATTCCCGATCCCTTGGCAATTCCAGTTATATGAATTTCGGTATCATCAACTTTTGCAATCTGGCTACAAATCTTGGGTACTGTATCTGTAGTCAAAATGGCGGAGGCTGCAGCTTCCCAATTCTCCGGTCGGATATTCAATACTGCTTCCTCTATCCCAAGAAGCATTTTATCAACAGGTAATCTTTCTCCAATTACCCCTGTTGAAAATGGAAGAACCTGCCCAAGCTCTATTTCTAGCTGCTCACTAAGGCTGTTGCAGAGTTTAAGCGCATCTAACTCTCCATCTTCGCCGGTTGCAGCATTTGCGTTGCCGCTATTGATTATTAGAGCTCTAATACCCTTGTCTAAATGCAAATGCCGTTCTGCTATTTCTACAGGAGCTGCTCTAAAGTGATTCTGGGTAAAGACTCCTACTACTTTAGTTCCCTTTTCTAAAGCCACCACCAAAAGATCTTCTTGATCAACATCCTTAATCTGCGATCTCGCAGTGCCAGCCTCCACGCCTGGAACCGATAGAATGTTATCTGATGCGAATGGCATTTAGGTCTTTCCATGACATAATTTGTATTTCACTCCCGAGCCACAAGGACAAGGCTCATTTCTTCCAACTTTTCGTTCTGATCTTACAAAGGTTTGTTTCGACTTGGCCTGCTGACTAGGAATAGGAGCTACCTCTTCATTAAGAATATCTGAAGAATCGTGATTAAATTGGAGGTTTTCTTTCACTGATTCGCGTCTCTTCTCTCGAATAGATAAAACCTCCGAATTATCTTCAAACTGGACCCGGCTTAACAATCTAATAACGTCTCGTTTTATATCGGTAAGCAACTGCTGGAATAACTCAAAACTTTCCCGCTTATACTCCTGTTTAGGCTGTTTCTGAGCATAAGCTCTCAGATGAATACCTTGCCTAAGATGATCCATAGTGGCTAGATGCTCTTTCCATCTCTGATCCAAAACTTGCAGCATTATCTGCTTTTCTACTATGCGAATATCTATACTTTGATTTCCCCATAACCGTTCTTTCTCTTGATACTCACCGGTTACTCGCTGGAGTATTTTCTCAGCTAAAGAATCGCTGACAAGTTCATCATCATAAGTTAACCATTCGTTTACGGGCAAGCGCAATGAAAACTCAGAAGCTATTCCATTTTCTAGACCTTCGATATCCCACTGTTCTTCAAGGCTCTCAGGAGGTAAATACGCGTAAACCAGATCAAAAACTATTTCCTCCCGCAAGTTTTCTATAGTATCTGCAATACTAGCAGCTTCCATGATATCTCTTCTCTGCTGGTAAATTACCTGGCGCTGATCGTTAGATACATCATCGAATTCCAACAAGTTTTTTCGAACATCAAAGTTATGTCCCTCTACCTTTCGCTGAGCGTTTTCGATAGCGTTATTAATCATACGGTGTTCAATGGCTTCCCCCTTTTCCATCCCGATTGACTGCATAATTCCGCGCATTCGCTCAGATGCGAAAATACGCATCAAACTATCTTCCATTGAGAGGTAAAAACGGGAAGATCCTGGATCACCCTGACGTCCAGATCTTCCCCTGAGCTGATTATCAATTCGACGTGAATCATGCCTCTCGGTGCCGATGATATGGAGCCCACCTGCATCTATAACCGCCTTGTGCGAGACATCCCACTCTTCTCGCAACAGATCTATTTGCTCTTTGTTAGGTTTACTTTCATTAGAAATACCAGCCTCCCAATTGCCGCCTAGAACTATATCTGTACCTCTACCTGCCATATTTGTTGCGAGAGTAACAACTCCAGGCTTGCCCGCTTGCGCAATAATATCGGCCTCTTTCTCATGCTGCTTGGCATTGAGTACACTGTGAGAAATCCCTCGCTTATTCAACTCCTCTGAAAGCCTTTCAGAAGATTCAATAGATGCCGTACCTACCAGCACGGGCTGACCTTTTTCAATACAGCTATTGATATCTTCCACAATTGCATCGTATTTTTCGTCAATTGTGAGGTATACCAAATCGTTAAAATCCTGTCTTACCATAGGTTGGTGAGTAGGAATCACAACAACATCTAACCCATAAATCTGTCGGAACTCAAAGGCCTCTGTGTCCGCTGTTCCAGTCATCCCTGAAAGGCTTCGGTATAGTCGAAAATAATTCTGAAATGTCGTTGAAGCTAGGGTCTGAGTTTCATTTTGAATCGGCACAGCCTCCTTTGCTTCGATAGCCTGATGAATTCCTTCAGACCATCTGCGCCCTGGCATAGCTCTACCAGTATGCTCATCGACTATCACCACCTCATTTTCACTTACCATGTAATCAACATCACGACTAAACAAAAAATGCGCTTTCAAAGCAGCCTGAATATGATGCAATAGATTAAGGTTAGAGGCCGCATAAAGACTATCTCCCCCTTCCAATAAACCTACCTTGATAAGCTCATTCTCTATTTTTTCATGTCCCGATTCTGTCAATTCTATCTGTCGATTTTTCTCATCGACTATAAAGTCTCCGGAGAGCTCTCCTTTATCGACATCGGTATCGACTGTAATCTGTTGAGTTAGGCTGGGGGCTAATCGATTTATTTTCTTATAGAGAGTGGTGCTCTCCTCAGCTGCTCCCGATATAATCAGCGGAGTTCGCGCTTCATCTACAAGGATTGAATCTACCTCATCGACTATCGCGTAGTTTAGCTCTCTTTGAAACTTATCCTCCAACGAAAAAGCCATGTTATCCCGCAAATAATCGAAACCAAATTCGTTGTTTGTCCCATATGTGATATCAGCTTCATAGGCACGTTTTTTATCTTCTGTAGTCTGACCTGATTGAATAACACCTACGCTTAAACCTAGGGCCTCATAAATTGGAGCCATCCATGATGCATCGCGTCTAGCAAGATAATCATTAACAGTAACAATATGTACCCCCCTTCCGGACAAAGCATTCAAGTATGCTGCCAACGTCGCCACCAAGGTTTTCCCTTCTCCGGTGCGCATTTCGGCGATTTTTCCTTCGTGAAGCGCAATACCGCCAATTAATTGGACATCAAAATGGCGCATGTTCTTCTCCCGTCTCGCAACCTCTCGCACAATTGCAAATGCTTCGGGAAGTAATTGATCAAGGGCTACGCCACCAGCTACTTGTTTTTTTAAATCATCTGTCCTTGCGAGAATATCCGACTGGGATAGGTTAGATATACTATCCTCTAACGCATTAATTGCCGCGACCTGCTTACTCAAGCGTCGCAGCTCACGAGAATTCTTAGTACCAAATATTTTCTTAAACATGGTGGTTGGTATTCCTCCCACTCAAAAATCTTCAAAAAGACTATATTATTGTATCGTGGTTATTGGTTTTGCTGAATGTTATGAGTTATCTATTTAACTTGAGTTTACCAAAAAACCATATTCAAATAACGATTACTAAAAGATTCGAGCTTAGGTCTAGTGGTACGACAAAAAATAGATAAGATATTAAGCAATAACCCAAAAAGCTTCGGGCAGTTATCTCGGTTAATTCGGCGGTCCAACGAACTCTCAGATTGGACAGCCCATCTGCGAAGTATTTTGCCAGAGGCTCTTCAATCAGAATGCTCCGTAAGTGATCTGTCACAAGATACTATAACAATATCGTGCGACACCGCCTCAACAGGAACCCGTTTAAGATTTATGGTTCCGGAGGTTTTAGGAAAGCTCGCGGTCCTCTCTGATTTTAGTTCAATTGAAAAGATAAAAATAATAGTTCGCAGGAGATAATAAACCTTTCGATAGATCAGAAGCCCGTTTAATATTGACTAACCTCTCTATTCGCTAGGGTCGGCAAGCCTACGTCCATGGTTTCTTGAGGTTCATCAGGTAGCGTGATTAACTCGAATGCATCAGGAGTTAGCAATACTTTTTTTAGTAAGGAGTTATTAGATTTATGGCCTGACTTATGACCAAAAAAAGCACCTATTACCGGGTGCCCAAGTAAATACAGGTCACCAACCACATCGAGAATTTTATGTTTTACAAACTCATCTTCTTGTCTTAAACCATCCTCATTGAGAATCCTATAATCATCCACTACTACGGCGTTTTGTAAGCTCCCGCCAAGGGCGAGATTATTTTCGCGTAATCTTTCGTAGTCAGATAAGAATCCAAAAGTTCGGGCTCTGCTAACCTCATTTACAAAAGTAGTTCTATTGAATTCAACATTAGCACTAGTCGCATGCCTACGAAAAACTGGATGATCATATTCTAAAGTGTATTCAACACGGAATCCGTCGTAGGGTGCGAGCTTAACAACTATATCTTCAAACTCACAGGAAAGTACTTTAGTAATTTTTAGATAGGTTCGTGGTGCATCCTGTATTTTAATTCCAGCAGACTGCAATAAAAATATGAACGGAGCAGCACTCCCATCCATTATTGGAATTTCTGCGGCGCTGACATCTACATAAGCATTATCAATACCTAGCCCAGCGAATGCTGCCAAAAGATGCTCTACCGTAGAAACACTCACGTCCCCTTTTGAGATGGTGGTAGCCATTGCTGTACCGGTTACATTCTCTACCTTAGCCGGAATATGAACATTTGGTTGTACATCGACCCTTACAAACACGATTCCAGTATCTATTGGCGCTGGTCGCAATGCCATAAATACCTTCTCTCCTGAATGCAGGCCTACTCCAGTAGCCCTAATCGGATTGCTTAACGTAGTTTGATACATGAATATCCCTTATAAATCAGTATGCACAAAGACATGCAAATTGAAGCAGCTTATTTTCCTCTAATTTCAAATAGACTTCAAAATTATTATAAAACCGCTTTATATGGCAACGAAAAACCCAAATTAATCTGCTTGTCGGCGCAAAAAAGCGGGGATATCCAAGTAATCTAAATCCTGTGCACCATCGTCGCTACCAACAATTTCCCGCTTTGGTTCCTCACTATTTCTAGCATAAGCCGGTTGGTCCAAAGTATCGTAATCCACCTCTTCCTCTCCAGCTCCCGCTGTGCCAGTGTTATCAATAATAACGTTAGGTTTTTCCGGCGCTCCTAGACCTGTTGCCACTACAGTAACCTTTAGATCCTCACCCAAATTCGGGTCTATAACTGTTCCCACAACCACGGTTGCCTGATCGGAAGCAAATTCTTCTACAATATTACCGACATCCGTAAATTCTCCTATATTGAGATCGGGGCCGGCAGTAACGTTCACCAAAATACCACGTGCTCCATTGAGATCGATATCTTCCAGCAACGGGCTCCTTATAGCAGCTTCAGCAGCATCACGTGCACGATTATCACCTGTTGCTCGCCCCGTTCCCATCATAGCCATGCCCATTTCTGACATAACAGTGCGCACATCGGCAAAATCAACGTTTATCATTCCTGGCCGGATAATTAGATCGGCAATGCCCTGTACCGCGCCGAGTAGTACATCGTTTGCCGCACTAAAGGCATCGAGCATGCTAGTACGTTCGCCCAAGACAGCAAGTAGCTTTTCGTTTGGTATTGTAATCAGTGAGTCAACACTTTCCTGAAGCTCCAATATTCCCAAATCTGCAACATCAGATCGCTTTTCAAAAGCAAAGGGCTTAGTTACGACGGCTACTGTCAAAATTTCCATATCTCGAGCTACACTCGCCACGACTGGCGCTGCCCCTGTTCCAGTTCCCCCGCCCATTCCAGCGGTTATAAACACCATATCAGCCCCAGTAAGAATATCGGATATACGGTCCCGATCTTCCAAAGCAGCCTGTCTGCCAATGTCAGGGTTTGCACCTGCACCAAGACCCTTCGTAATACTGCTACCTATCTGCAGAACAGTTTTAGCCTCTAAATTTTTTAGCGCTTGGGAATCTGTATTAGCAGCTATAAATTCTACTCCCTCAACCTGCTTCCGGAGCATATGTTGCACAGCATTTCCGCCACCTCCACCTATACCAATTACCTTAATAACAGCGTTATGGGGAGCACTATCTACTAGTTCAAACATGACTATCTCCTAATCAAAAAT
>PAMO01000025.1 GCA_002707325.1 Gammaproteobacteria bacterium | reverse complement strand
TGCCATTCTTCCTGTGCAGGCTTTTTCCAAAGATCGTTTTATCTTTATGGTTACAGCTAATGGAACGGTCAAGAAGACACCTCTTGAGCAGTTTTCGAGACCCCGAAGTAGTGGTCTGATAGCTTTGGCTTTGGATGAAGATAACACCTTGGTGGACTGCGCATTGACAGATGGGAATTGTGATATTTTGCTGACATCAAGTTCTGGAAAAGCAACTCGCTTTAAGGAGACCGATGTTCGCCCAATGGGAAGAACTGCTCGAGGGGTAAGAGGTATAAAGCTTTCGTCTGGCCATAGCGTTATATCTCTCATTGTTCCTCAAGAAGGAGGGTCTGTTCTAGTTGCCAGTAAAAATGGTTTTGGGAAGAGAACGGTAGTGGACGATTTTCCAACGAGAGGCCGCGGAGGCCAAGGTGTTATTGCAATACAAAGTAGCGAACGTAATGGAGATCTTGTTAGCGCATTGCAGGTGTTTGAGGCGGATGAACTGATGTTGATAAGTAATTTGGGGACGCTAGTTCGTACGCCTGTGCTAGGGGTTTCTTTGCAAGGAAGAAATACGCAGGGTGTTCGTTTAATTAGGTTACGAGAAGATGAAAATTTAGTAGGAGCGGAGCGTATAGTGGAAGCCGAAGGTGACGGTGAGGAAGAATGAGTCGAGTTTTTAATTTTTCAGCAGGGCCCGCCACTTTGCCTCTTCCTGTGTTGGAGGAGGTTCAGGCAGCCCTACTTGACCATGAAGGGACAGGAATGTCGGTGATGGAGATAAGCCATCGCAGTGACACGTTTATAGAGATAGCTGAGCAAGCCGAAGCTGATTTGCGAAGTTTACTTAAGATTAGTGATGAGTATGGAGTCCTTTTCTTGCAAGGTGGGGCTACTCTGCAATTTTCGATGGTCCCCCTGAATTTATTGGATGATCGACACAGTGCTGATTATGTCAATACGGGGTCTTGGTCACAGAAGGCTATAAAAGAAGCTGAAAATTTTGCAGAGATTAACGTAGTAGCGAGCGCTAACAATTGTATACCCAAGGTCCAAGATTGGAAATTGGGAAAAAATTCTGCTTATTTGCATATTTGTTCCAATGAAACTATCGGAGGAGTTCAATTTAGTGAATATCCAGAGGTAGAAGCCCCGCTAGTAGCTGATATGTCATCAGATATTTTATCGCGACCGATAGATGTTAATAAATTCGGTGTCATTTATGCGGGGGCACAAAAGAATTTCGGTCCTGCAGGACTTGCCGTTGTAATTATTAGGAAAGAGCTATTGGGAAAGGCAAGACCTGAAACCCCCAGCATGCTGAACTACACATTGCATAAGAATGCAGATTCTATGCTCAATACCCCACCGGTTTTTGCCTGGTATATATCGGGTTTGGTGTTTAAATGGTTAAAACAAGAGGGTGGTTTGGAAGAAATTGGGAAGCGGAATGTACGCAAGGCAAAAAAGTTGTATGACCTTATTGATAGCAGTGACTTTTACAAATCCGGGGTTAAGTTAGAAGATCGTTCTATGATGAATGTGACTTTTACTTTGCTAAATCAAAAACTCGAGCGGGATTTCCTTAAAACAGCACAAGAATATGGTTTGTTCAATCTAAAAGGGCATAGAAGCGTAGGGGGTATTCGCGCAAGTATTTATAACGCCATGTCAGAAAAAGCTATTGATGCGCTAGTTGGTTATATGGTTGATTTTGAGAGAGAGAACGCATGAAAAAGATCGACGCTGAACTTGGAAAAGTACGCGAAGAGATTGACTCTATAGACACTAGTCTCCAAGAGCTACTTAATAAAAGGGCTGGTTTGGCATTAAAAATAGGAGACATCAAGCAGTCGGTTGGAGGGGAGAAGGAGCCTGTCTATTACAGGCCAGAGCGTGAAGCCCAAATACTCGCGCGATTACAGAAAAATAATCAAGGCCCTTTAAGCAATGCTGATATGGCTAGATTGTTTAGAGAAATAATTTCTTGTTGCCTCAATTTAGAACAACCGTTGACCGTAGCTTATCTAGGCCCTTCTGGAACTTATACGGAGGCGGCAGCAGTTAAACAATTTGGACAATTTGCGAAAACCGTGGCCTCTCCTTCGATCAATGAGGTCTTTCGTCAAGTAGAGGTAGGTCGGGCTCAATATGGTGTAGTTCCTGTGGAGAATTCTACAGAAGGAATGGTTAACCACACTTTGGATTGTTTTGTAGACAGTAAGCTAAGTATATGTGCTGAAATCGAGTTGCCGATACATCATGCATTTCTTATATCTAGAGATACGAGCTTGGAAGACATAACGAAAATCGTCTCCCATCCACAGTCCTTGGCTCAGTGTCGTAGATGGTTAGATGAGAACTTTTTAGAGGTCCCTAGGGTAGCGGCAAATACAAATGCTGAGGCGGCGATGATGGCGTCAACAGAGAAGGGCGTTGCTGCAATTGCAGGTGAGGTTGCGGCAGACCGTTACGACCTTAACATTCTAGAGACTAATATTGAGGATTATTCGGATAATAAAACACGATTTCTAGTTCTTGGAAATCAGGTTGTGGAGTTAAGCGGGAATGACAAAACTAGTATTTTGGTCTCTTGCCAAAACGAACCGGGAGCTCTATTTAACGTTCTAGAGCCATTTAGTCGTCATGGAATTTCATTGACGAGGCTTGAAACTCGGCCTGCTAAGAGCGGTGATTGGTCATATATTTTTTTCATTGATTTCGATGGGCACCAAAGCGAACGCAGCGTGCAGGCTGTTCTTGAGGAAATTTCAGCAGTTGCCATGGAAGTCCGATTACTAGGGTCCTATCCTCAAGCAATAGTGTGAAGATCAATCCGAACATAGAAAAATTGACTCCCTATCAGCCAGGTAAGCCCATCGATGAATTGGCACGTGAGCTTGGGTTAAAGAATATTGTGAAGTTAGCAAGTAATGAGAATCCCTATGGGCCTTCGCCGCTAGCAATTGAGGTATTAAGAGCCGGCTTTGATGAATTATCTAGATATCCTGATGGTGGAGCATTCAATCTAAAGATAGAGTTATCTCGATATTTGGGGATTGGGGCTGAACAAATAACTGTTGGGAATGGTTCTAATGACATTTTAGATTTAGCGGCGCGTTGCGCGTTAACACCTGGATCAGAAACTATTGTTTCGCAGCATGCGTTTGTAGTTTACAGGCTGGCAACTTTATCTGCTGGGGGAAATTTAGTAGAAGTTCCTGCAAAAGAATATGGGGCTGATTTGGGTGCCATGCTTGATGCTGTAAGCGGGAAGACGTCTATCATTTTTCTTGCTAATCCAAATAACCCCACAGGAACTTGGGTTAACAGTGCTGACCTTTCAGTTTTTCTGGATAAGCTTCCAAAGCATATTTGGGTTGTTCTAGATGAGGCCTACCATGAATATGTATTCCATGATTCTTACCCCGATGGAATTAAGCTTCTTAATCAGTATCCTAATCTTATTATCACTCGGACATTCTCCAAAATATTTGGGTTGGCAGGATTGCGGGTTGGGTATGCGGTGAGCTCATCCGAGATAGCGGATCTCATGAATCGGGTTCGGCAACCTTTCAATGTAAATAGTTTGGGTATGCTTGCAGCATCTGCGGCATTGAAGGATGAACAGTTCGTTGCTTCCAGTAAAAGGTTGAACCAGGAAAACATGGTAAGGTTTTGTGCTGGATTAAAAGCAATTGGTGTTACCTATATTCCCTCGGCTGCTAATTTTGTGGCCTTTGATGTAGGGAGGCCAGCAACTGATATTCAGAAGCTATTATTAGAGGAAGGGTTCATTTTGAGACCGATTGGTGAGTATGGGCTGCCCAATCATCTTAGAATGACTATTGGGACCGAAAAAGAAAATGCCGCGGTTCTGGATATTCTGGGTAGTATCAATAACCTGGGAAGTAATCATTAAATTGGTAGGCTACTGATGAGGAATTCATGAAACTAGCTATAGTTGGCATTGGATTAATTGGAAGCTCCTTTGCACTTGGGGCTCGAGAACGTGGTTTGTTCGAAAGGTTCATAGGGATTGATCCGAACGAAAATACGTGTGAAACAGCCATTAAAATGGGGATCATTGATGAGATTGCTGAGACGGTGCCGCTAGATTGCGACGCAATCTTGTTAGCAAGTCCTTGCAGTACCATAGCAGACTGGGTGATTAAATTATCAAGCCATCCAGGCGTTGTTTTTGATGTTGGCAGCGTAAAAGGTGGAATAATTGATAAGGTAACTGAGCAATTGGGAGATTTACCTAGTCGTTACGTCCCATGCCATCCTATAGCAGGTATGGAAGTCAGCGGTCCAGAAGCGGGGGTGAAAAGCCTCTTCGAGGGAAATCTGGTGATTCAAACTCCTGATAGTAATGTGAAAACGAAATCTATTAAAAAAGTAGCCGATTGGTGGAAGGAGCTTGGAGCTACAGTGAAAGTTATGGATCCGATTCTTCATGATCAAATATATGCACTCACAAGCCATCTTCCTCACGCTATCGTATTTGCTTATTTGCAAGGTATACAGAATTCTCATTTAGATCATATTGGGGGCGGATTTAAGGATTTTTCGCGGATTGGAGCATCCGATGCAAGGATGTGGGCATCAATTTTTGAGTTAAATAAAGAAAAATTGGTTCCTCTTTTAGATCGCTTTACGACTGATCTAAATCAATTGAGAGATATGATTAACTCTGGCAAGTCTGAAGACTTGATCGGCTTCTTAGAATTGGCTAGAAGGCAACGCGTTGATTATGACCGCCGAAATTGATAAGTGTACTTTGCCAGTTATAGCTATTGATGGGCCTAGTGGATCTGGGAAAGGGACGCTTAGCAGTTTATTGGCACAAAGATTAGGTTGGAATCTTTTAGACAGTGGGGCACTTTATCGTATCGTGGCTCTTATGGCTGCGCGGGCCGGCTTAATTTTTAATCAGGACTCAACCATGGAGGAGGCATTGGCTATAGCAAAGCTCACCGCTAGCCTTTCCATTAGATTCTTGGGGCAAAAAGTCTTTGTCAATAGCTTAGAAGTTACGGACGAGATCCGTAGAGAAGATGTTAGTATTGGGGCTTCAATAGTAGCAACTTTCTCTCCCGTAAGAAAAGAAATACTGGGTTTGCAACGCGCAATGCAAGACTCACCTGGCTTGATTGCAGATGGTCGTGATATGGGGACAGTCGTTTTCCCTAATGCTGAGCTGAAGGTCTTTCTGGATGCGAGTGCCAAGGCTAGGGCAGATCGTCGTTATAAGCAATTGAAAAATAAAGGTTTGGATGTTAAGTTGCCCGACCTTCTCGCCAGTATAAAAGAAAGAGATGAGCGAGATAGAGGGCGTTCCGAATCACCTTTGATTCCAGCTGATGATGCAGTCGTTATTGATAGCACTGGATTGACTGTGGAACAGGTTCTTGAGCAAGTTTGTCTTGAAGGCAAATCCCGAGGACTGTTTTAATTTATCAAATTTGATAGGAACAGAATTTTAACTGACCCCGATAGGACTAAATTGCTTGTTCTGTTGGGCTTACTGGAGATGTAGTGTTGTAGAGCACTGCAAGTTTTATGGCCGAAAATTTTTCCGATTTATTTGAAGAAAGCTTAAAAGCTGTCGAGATGGTGCCAGGATCTATAGTAACTGGGACAGTAGTTGACATAGATAGTGATTGGGTTGTGGTGCATGCTGGTTTGAAATCAGAAGGAGTCATTCCTCGTTCGCAATTCACTAGTGAAACAGGAGAGTTTGCACTTGAGATAGGCGACCAAGTACAAGTTGCAATGGAAGTTGTAGATGACGGTTTCGGAGAGACTCGATTATCACGTGAAAAGGCCAAGCGGGCGGAATCTTGGATGTCATTAGAGGATGCTCATAATAATGGTGATGTGATCACGGGGATTATTAATGGAAAAGTTAAGGGAGGGTTTACGGTCGATATTCAGGATATTAGAGCATTTCTTCCTGGATCGCTTATTGATATCCGACCCTTGAGGGAGACAGTACATTTGGAAGGTACGCCACTAGAATTTCGTGTGATCAAGCTCGATCAAAAACGTAATAATGTTGTGGTCTCTAGACGAGCCGTATTGGAGAAGGAGAATAGTGCGGAAAGAGAAGCGCTCTTAGAGTCGCTCCAGGAAGGGCAGGATGCTAAGGGCATTGTTAAGAATTTGACTGATTACGGCGCCTTTGTTGATTTGGGAGGCGTGGATGGCTTACTCCACATTACTGATATGGCATGGCGGCGAATTAGGCATCCAAGCGAAATGGTTAATGTGGGTGATGAGGTTAAGGTTCGCGTTCTTAAGTTTGATCGCGATAAGAACAGGGTAAGTTTAGGAATAAAGCAACTTGGAGACGATCCGTGGGTGGACATTATTGCGCGATATCCTGAGGGAGCCCAAGTCGAAGCTACCGTTACTAATCTGACTGATTATGGTTGTTTTGCGGAGATTGAAGAGGGAGTTGAGGGCTTGGTCCACGTGTCGGAAATGGATTGGACGAACAAAAATATTCATCCTTCTAAGGTGGTTAATCTCGGTGATAAAGTGGAGGTTATGGTTTTAGATATAGATGAAGACCGCAGAAGAATTTCTTTAGGTATTAAGCAATGTCGCCCTAACCCGTGGGAAGAATTTGGTAGTATAAATGCCAAAGGCGATCGAATTAGCGGGAAAATAAAGTCTATAACAGACTTTGGCATCTTTATTGGCTTAGAAGGAAGTATTGATGGTCTTGTCCATCTCTCAGACATATCTTGGAATGAGCCCGGAGAGACGGCAGTGCGTCGTTACTCCAAGGGTGAAGAAATTGAAACACTGATCCTGTCGGTGGATCCAGACAGAGAACGTATTTCCCTAGGAATAAAACAGCTAGAAAAAGATCCTTTTGCTGATTATATAGAGATAAACGATCGTGGAGATCTTGTCAGAGGAGTAGTAGAAGAAGTTAGTGCCAAAGAGGCAATAATTAGATTAGCCGAGGATGTTAACGGAACCCTCAAGGCTTCTGAAATAAGCTTGGATCGTGTGGAGGATGCAAGTCACGTTCTAAATATTGGCGATGAAATAGACATAAAAATAGTCAATGTGGATAGAAAGAATCGCACGATAGGATTATCCGTAAAGGCCAAAGATATAGAGGAAGAACGTGATGCCGTAGAGGAGCATCGTCGACAGGAAAGTGAACGATCTGGACCGGGAACACTGGGAGATTTGATCAAAGCCCAAATGGACGAGGATCCCGAAGACGCAGATGACTAGAAATGGCCACTTCGTTTTTTGATCTAGGAAGTTAAAAATAATAGTCTTTAAGGGAAGGAAGATTAGTATGCGTAAGAGAAGGAAATAAAGCATGGCTTGCTCAATGCTTTATAAGAACAAGAAATTAGTTTGGTTGTTAAGAATATGACCAAATCAGAGCTAATAGATATTCTTACCATGAGGCAAAATCAGTTATCGTCGAGGGATGTTGAATTGGCAGTTAAGGCGCTTATAGAGCAAATGTCAGAGGCGCTAGCCACGGGTAATAGGATTGAGATTAGGGGGTTTGGTAGTTTTTCGTTGCACTATCGAGCGCCCCGTATAGGAAGAAATCCAAAAACCGGGGAGTCAGTGGGTTTAACCGGAAAATACGTGCCTCATTTCAAGCCAGGTAAGGAATTACGTAATCGAGTTAACAATGGCATGACGGCAAATATTGCTAAGGTTGAGAACACTACAGAATAGAGCGGGGTTCATGAGAAACTTGATTCGAATATTCTGGATAGCATTAATCGTTTTGACTTTTGTCATAGCTATTTTAGCCATTGATCAAGAAGCTATCTCTTTGAGGTTTCTAAATTGGAACACGGTTACCATTAGTGCGTTTTGGTGGTTACTAATAGCTCTGATATTCGGGGTGTTTTTGGGGTTTCTTTTGATGCTACGGCCCTTCTTGAAACAACGTAGAATTGCTCGGAGATTATCAAATTCCATAGCACCTAAAAATCCAGCGCTAGAGTATGAATCTAGGGATGGTGCCACGTGCTCCTAACAGCTCCATATGTTTGATATTCCTATTATATGGGTTTTTGCTATCGCACTAGTCATAACCTATGTGCTGTACCAACAGATCATTCAGAATATGTTGGCCTCTCTTAAGGTAAGGGCTCGTAGGAAGAAGCTTTTTCTTGATATTAAACCCCTTTTGTATTCTGATCAGAGTTCTCTAGAGTTTGATGCTCTATTGGAGTCTCTGGCCCCATTTTCGGATGATGTTCAAGGCAGACTAGTTGCAGGTAGTTTGGCTCGGCGACGAGGAGACGTGCAAGCCTCGATAAGAATTCATCGAAAGCTTTTAGATAAAGGATCCTATTCCTCTTTTATAAAGGAGCAAGTCCGGATTGAATTAGCTAAAGATTATGTAGCAGCAGGACTATATGATCGTGCAGAGGCCCTTTTGGAAGAATTTATAGGCTCAGCGTCTAGTCTAGAACCTCTAGCTATAGATATACTTCTAGAACTCCAGCTAGAACAAAAAAATTGGGAGCGAGCTGCAGAGATTGGGGAACCGCTTGCTGCCAAAAGACCAGGCATTGGTTCTAAGCTAGCCCATTTTTATTGCGAGTTAGCTGATATGGCCCTTGAGTATGGGGATACTTTGGAAGCCGTTAAATATGCGAAAAAGGCGAAAGATTATGATACCAAAAGTCCCCGTGTAAGCATTTTGCAGGCAAGGATATTGGTCCGGCAGAGGAATTTCCTTGGAGCTAGAAGTCTTCTCAGAATTATTGGAAATCAGTTCCCTCATTTGTCTGACCAAGTGCTTGATATATTTTTTGATAGTTGTGAGGGGCAAGGTGAGGAGGGAGACAGGGATTATTTGAATTATATTTTGGAATGCATTGGACATTTGTCACCTGAACGGTTAATTCAGGCTTTCGAATTTTGTATTTCCTCTAGCAAAGGATCAAAGAGTGTCGTGGAACAGCTGATCAGGCGCTTAGCAGCGAGCGAAAATGAATACAATTTAGTTCTATTGATCAAATGTTTGCGTAAGTTTGAAATAACTTTAGATCCTGAATATTTCAATATTATTCTCGGGTCGCAAACATTGGCTGAAAATATCAATCTCCCCTTCCGTTGCAAAGAGTGTGGGTTTGGTAGTAGAGCATTTATTTGGTTGTGTCCAAGTTGTCATTCGTGGGAAAGCATTAGGCTTGATAGGTCCCTGAGTCAATCACGATCTCAGACATGAAAGTTGCTGTTGTGACAGGAGCTGACGGTTTTATAGGTAGGCATTTGTGCCGATATTTAATCGGAATGGACTACGAGGTCAGAGGTATTTCAAGATCAGTTTTACCTCCTAAAGTCCACCGAGTAGATGTTCGATTAGATGATCGGGTTTCGCAGCTCGCTAGAATATTTGAGGATGTGGATGAGATTTATCAATTGGCAGGGGCTACGCCAAGCCACCGCAGGCATTCTTCATCCGATTTTCATCAGGCAAATGTTGTTTTACCAAAGCGTGTGCTTATGGCGTCGGACCTAGCAGGAGTCCCGAAAATAGTCTATTCCAGTTCTATTAACGTTCTTGGAAAAACATCATATGGGAATCCTTTTCGGACTACAGATCCATATAAGCCTTATGATGAATATACGCGCAGTAAGGTGTTTGCAGAACAAGAGCTACTAGATTTTCCTGCAGAAAATACGGATGTATTAGTAGTCCGGTGTCCTTTGGTTTACGGGAGCGAGGTTAAGGGCAATATGCTTTTGCTAATGAAGTGGCTTGCTGCTGGATTACCTTCCCCCCCTTTTTCAGCGAACGCCACGCGATCTTTGATTGGTGTCCGTAATCTCTGCCATATGATGGCGCAGATAGATGTAGAATGTTCAGGTATTTTTCATATTGCTGATCCAGAGGATATAAGTTTAGGTCAATTGATAGAATATCTTTGTAAAGAGTTTGGACGGAAGCAGCCTTCGCGTTTCCTCTCCAACGAACTTGCAAATAGAGGAGCTCGTTTTTTTGGTTTACATAAACGGTATCCTGCGCTGTTTGAGACATTAGCGATAGATCGGGAAGAAATGTTTAGTAAGTTCAAATGGAATCCTCCATTTTCTGGTGAAGACGAGTTAAGGATTATGACCAAGTGGTTTTTACAAACCAAATAAATTATTTAATAGTTGGTTTTATAGTTGGCTTGATCCTACAAGGAATAATAGTGGCAAGTTCTTCTCGAACTCGATTGATTGCAGCTCCTAGTGAGAGAGGATTGCATGATTTCGATATTCCAACAGCAGGCGGATTAGGCTTTGTCGTGCCTATCCTATTTTTCTTGATGCTCGAAAACAGAGGAGACGCAGAACTTCTTAATGGAATATTTTGGGGTTGTTTTTTGGTGGCCGTCATCAGCTTATGGGATGACATTAAAGAGTTAAAGCCCATCCTGAGGTTGCTATGCCATGCGATAGCTGTATACATTGTTATCCAAGGGATGATATTGCCTGGCGGAACTATCCTTGCTGTTATAGCTGCCGTAGTACTGGTCTGGCATATTAATTTATATAACTTCATGGATGGTATAGATGGAATCGCCGGTGCTCAGTGCTTGGTTTTCTGTATAGGGATTCAGATAATCGGTTACCCATTAGGCGGTTGGGTTGGCTCCGTGCTATGGCTGCTAATTGGTTCTATCGTGGCTTTCCTGGTATTCAATTGGCCAAAAGCAAAAGTCTTCATGGGTGATGTTGGTAGTGCAGTTCTGGGGTTGTTGCTTGCGATAGTTGGTATCCATTTATGGAGTAATGGTCATATGCCTATAGGAACCCCTTTCATTCTTCTGTCAGCTTTTATTTTTGATACCACTTATACGTTGTTGATCAGAATATTTACTGGCCAAAGGTTTTTCCTACCTCACCGTTCTCATCTTTATCAAAGATTGGCAGAGAAAAATGGACATTTGTGGACGACATTATCCTTTGTAGTATTTGGTATATTTTGGTTAATCCCTTTAGCTTGGGTCACTTCCCATTTCGCTGACTGGCAGTACCTCATCGCTAGTGTTGCTATCTCTCCGCTGTTGGTTATGTCCATTAAGTACCGAGTTGGGTTGTCAGCATGAATACTTCTGGCCAGAAAATCGACAAGTTAATTACAGGTTTATCTCGACGTCAGAAACAGTTTGTTGCAATGGGTTTTGATTTTGTTGCTATGCCTTTGGCGCTCTGGTCCGCGCTAGTTTTAAGAATAGGCGAATGGGTGCCAGACGTAGAGAAATTTCTCCCGATTTTTGTGGTTAGCGGGCTAGTTTCTATTCCCATTTTCGTCCATCTTGGCTTATACCGCCATGTAGTAAGGCATATCGGTTTTCGAGCGGTATGGGCTGTTTTGAAAGGAGCAACGATTATAGCGCTGGTAGTAGCAGCAGTAGCATATATGGCTGTGATACCAGAATTTCCTAGGTCAGTCCCCGTGATTTTTTGGTTGTTAACACTGCTTTATGTCGGCGGAACTAGGTTGACAGTTCGCTCGTATTTTCACTGGATTCGCCGAGATTTAGATGATCGGAAGCCAGTAATAATTTATGGAGCACGATCTACAGGTGTTGAATTAACTAGGCAGCTAAAGCAGCGAAGTGAGTTTAATCCGATAGCGTTCATAGATGATGAGAAGTCCCTTCAGAAACGAATTATTGATGGGTTATATGTGCATGCACCTAGGAATTTGAGTGAACTGTTAGAGGATACTGGGGCCCGGGACGTCTTTATCTCTGTCGATTCAGCTCAGGCTGTTAAAAGAAGAGAGATAATTGAGTTCTTACAAGAATTCTCGGTAAGAGTGCGATTGATCCCAGATATTTTTGAGATCATTTCGGGTGGTCAAAGCTTGGTAAATATACGAGATGTTAGGTTAGAGGATTTACTTGAGCGAGATCCGGTCAGCCCTTTGCCCGACTTGATGTCAGGATCAGTAAGGGATCGTGTGGTTTTGGTCACAGGGGCTGGTGGATCCATTGGATCTGAGCTATGCCGACAAATTGTGCGCCAAAGGCCGCGCCATTTAGTAATGCTTGATCAATCAGAATTCGGTCTATACACAGCTATGCGGGATATTGAGGCCATATTGGATAACGAACATTTGGACGTGCCGATTACATCATCGTTAGGTAGTGTAATAAATCAATCCTATATGGATAAGGTTATAAGTACGAATGCAGTGGAAACTATTTATCATGCTGCAGCCTATAAGCACGTTAGCTTAGTAGAGGACAATATCATCGAGGGGCTTCGTAATAATAGTATTGGAGCTCTGTATGCTGCCAAAGCTGCTATTTTAGCCAATGTGAAAGACTTTATTCTTATTTCAACGGATAAAGCGGTGAACACTGCTAGCGTTATGGGCGCTAGTAAAAGACTTGCCGAGATGACTCTTCAAGCGATGCAAGAAGTGTCCGATACGACGAACTTTTCTATGGTTCGTTTTGGCAATGTCTTAGGATCCTCTGGAAGCGTGGTACCTCTGTTTCTAGAGCAAATTGATGCAGGTGGTCCTGTGACCGTAACTCACCCTGAGGTATCTCGTTATTTTATGACCATAGCTGAGGCAGCGACATTAGTTATGCAGGCTGCCAGTATAGCGGAGGGTGGTGATGTTTTTCTCCTTGATATGGGAAAACCTATTAGAATCATGGATCTCGCCGAGCGTATGATTAGGTTGAAGGGATATAGCTTGCGTGATGAACAAAATCCTATGGGAGATATAGAAATACAAATTACCGGGCTTAAGCCTGGTGAAAAGCTACACGAGGAGTTAGTAACAAATGGCCAGCTACTTAGTACTAGTCACAGAAAAATTATGCGGGCGCGTGAATCATTCATTTCATGGAGCGATCTTTCTCAGCATCTAGAATCGATAGAGGAGGCTTGCGAATCCATGGAGGACGATCGCGTGCAAAGGTTGCTGCGTGATCTTTTCAACATTTCTATTTAGAAAAGTTTTTATCCCGCTGATTGGGCAAGATCCTTTTTCGCTAGTTCAACGCGGGGATCATTAGGATGCAGCCATTCTTCCCCAAGAACCTGACTAACACGCAGCTCTTCTGGAATATTTTCTATCCCAATCATCTGATCAGCTGCTTGGTTCCAATGATATATTCGAGATTCACCATAGCCCAGTGGGACACCCCTGAATCCATGAGACTCAAGTGATTTTTGGATCCATGCCCCAAATTCAGTGTCTTCTAAAAGTACTTCGGAAAGACTTTCGCCATTGTTTACAGTCCATGCGTCAGGTGCCGGATTATTCCCCCAGTCCTTAGCAAAGGTCCAGCATTCCATTCGGCACTTATTTATACCATTGGGCCAAAATAGAAGCGGGGGGAGCGCTCTTGCCGAGAGGGGTGAAACCCAGTTCGGAAAAATATTGTATGACTGAGTGCAGGTTCGACCAATCTCGCCTACTGTTTCTATTTCAGGATAG
>PAMO01000024.1 GCA_002707325.1 Gammaproteobacteria bacterium | reverse complement strand
CCACAAAAACAAAAAAAAGGCGAAAAGGAGTGATTTATAGGCGATATTACTTTTTTTCTCTTTATTCATAGGAGTGAATTAGAAATATAAAAATTGAAAATTCTAAATCATTAACGAGTGTATATTACAACTCCAAGTCGAGTAACAGGATAACTAAGGTATTCACAACTTTGTTAAAATGGCTGCGCGCAAACCCTGTAAGTGTGGTTCGACAACCCACCAACGCACGAACCACAGTCAATGTCCGTTGAACAAAGCACGTGCGGTTGGCAGGCAAGAGTGCCTGAAACATGCGGATTACGAGCAACAACTGGCCAGACAAGATCGGCAAGAGCGCCTGAAACTGCTTGATTACGAGCAACAACTGGCCAGGCAAGATCGGCAAGAGCGCCTGAAACAGTTTGATTACGAGCAACAACTAGCCAGACAAGATAGGCAAGAGCGCCTGAAACAGTTTGATTACGAGCAACAACTGGCAAGGCATGATGCTCAAATTCAGAGATTGGTGGCAATTGCTGTGCAAAAAGCGGTGGCGGAATGTTGTGCTGGTGGCGCAAAACCCGCGAAGAAGAAGAAGAAGAGGAAACCAAAGAGTTCCAAACATCCGCGTCCTCGTGGTCGTGCTCCCAAATCGAAGGTGACTGCGACCCGAATGGAGTGGGATTATGTGAATGGTGGATGGAAAGAGGAGGAGACTGCGGAATAAAAATACAAAAACACACAAAAAAAGGCGAAAAGGAGTGATTTATGGGGTGAAATCATTTTTTTCTCTTTATTCATAGGAGTGAATTAGAAATATAAAAATTGAAAATTCTAAATCATTAACGAGTATATATTACCTGCATTGAATTAACTTAACTGTATTCAGTGCTCTACTATTCACAACTTTTCTACAATGGCTGCGAAACGTGTTGTTCAGAAGGAGCAGGCGTTAGAGAACCATGGAACTCATCAGCTGTCGTTGATTTTGGGGTACTTGGATGATGTTATTCGGGATGCGAAAGCGGACTTCGAGATTACTCGTATGTTGGGTCTCAGTGAGTGTTCAACGCTTGCGAAGAAGGTGCTCGATAACCTTCACAAGAACCGCGCTGAAGTGCTTGTGGAACTGCTTCGCAAGACCGAACTCAATCCGAACGCGGATGTGTGGATTCCGCGCCGCAATCGTCGTCCGACGATGATGAGGTATCACGCCCGCGAGGGAGAGGGCACTCCGAACGCGCTTTGCGAGCTGTAGTGAGGTATTGGACAATTCAACCTACAAAAAAACGAAAAAGATGGGGAGTATACGACAAACTCACTTTTTTTTCTTTGTAGACATGAATGAATTAGAAATATTAAAATTGAAAATTCTAAATCGTTAACGAGTGTATATTACCTGCATTGAATTAACTTAACAGTATTCAGTGCTCTTATACGTTTCAAAGATGAACTCACTCCAAAAGATTATGTTGATTTTGGTGTTGTGTTGTGGCGTTTGCCAAGTATATGCCAATGTGCATCCGCAAGGTGATTGCTGCATGGATTGTGGTGATGTCATGACTGATTTAGGTTGCTCTTCTTGCAGGTGGTGTGGATTGGTTGAGTCGGACACCTGGTGATTTGTGGACAATCCAACCTACAAAAAGAAAGTCGAAAAGAGGGTGAGTAGACGACAAACTCACTTTTTTTTCTCTTTGTAGATAGGAATGAATTAGAAAAAACAAAATTGAAATATCTAATTTGGTAGTGATGTATAGTATCTCTTAAAGTGTATTTGTTGCTCTCATAACCTATTCACTTTACCTCCTCCTCCTTTACTCTCGATGTCTTCCCGTTCATGCACCCGCGTTTCGAAGAAGCCCTTTCAATGGCCGATTCCCTGCGTTTATTGTCGCAACGACAATGGTGAATTTGTTGACAAGGATGGCAATGTGAAACGTGGTCGTCATCACGTGAAAGATTGCCTCCAAGCCTTCGAGCGTGCCGAAGACAAACGCAATGCCAATCGCTGCACTCCTTCCCACAAGAAGGTAGTGGTGAATGGTGAGGTGTGGTTTCGGAAGATTGTGAAGAAGAAGAAGAAGAAGACTCGTGTTACTCCCAATGTGCACAAATTGTTTGAAATGTCGAAAGATACTTTCAGCAAGATGCGCGTTTTGGAAGAGCAAGAGCAGGAGCGCCTCCGTCTTCTCGAGATTGAGAACGCGAAGAAGAAGGTCATTGAGGATGCGAAGTTTCAGGAGGCAGTTGTCGCGAAACGTGCGCCCCCTTCCTGTTCCGCTCCTGTGACTGCGATATCTGGATGGATCAATGCTGCGAAGCAGAAGAAGCAACCTGTGTCACCGAAGCGCGTGGATGCCTTGAAGAAACAGGCGAAAGAGCAGCCAGCACCGACTATGTTCAAGAAGGGACCAGTGATGTCGTTTAATGAGATGAAGGATGTGTTCTCGTCCGCCAAGAATTGGGGTGATTCCGATTCCGACGACGAGTGCTGAGTGACAAAAACCGAAGACCACCCCCCCCACCAAAAAAAAAAAAAGAAAAAGAGTGCGCAAGCACCAACCCTCTTTTTTTTCTCTCTATAACTGGTTTCTTATTATGTTACTGGTTTCTGAGTTAGCAATAATTTCTAGTTTATAGTATATATTAATTAACTTTTCTATTGCTTTGTAGTAAAAAAAGAGAGATTCTGTCTAATAATTGACGGAATCTCTCTTTTTTTTTGTAAAAACACTTGAATGAATTAGAAAAAACAAAATTGAAATATATAATTACATAGGATTGTTATAAGTATAAAAAGTATGTTTGCATTGTTGAAGACGAAAATGCCTTTCCGCACCATTCCACGTGATTACGGTACACCGTCTCCTCCTCCAACAATTCCGACATCGGAACAGTGGAAAGAGTGGGATGAACTCGATCGACATGCGGCGCGTTTGGGTGAGACTTGGAGGGAGGCAGTCAAAGAGCAAATGAAGCGAATGAAGAACAACGCTTCGTCAGTTGATATTAAGATAGCTGGTGTGTACGTTGTGAATGCGAATGCTGCATGCAATCTCCACTATGAGAAGCAGGTCAAGTGGTCTCAGAAGTTCGGATTCCAGAACTTTGAGCAGTTGTTGTCCATGAGGGCAACCATCAAGAATTAAGACTGTGTGAAGAGGAAGAAAAGACTGAGTATACGACAAACTCTTTTTTTTTTTCTTTATACATAAAATGAATTAGAAAAAATAAAATTGAAATAATTAATTTATATTGAATTATGAAGTACCTTAAAGTCATCAATTTGTTAAACACAGAAAGATGTCTCAAAACTCAGCGCGTCTGGATTGCAAACTCGCATTGTGCCGACGGCTTCGTCGCGGATTCTGTCCCTGCAACGATTGTCCTTGGTCGCACAATGTGTGGGATCCGGAGTTGGGTTTTGGTGCTTACAATCTGACATTCCACAATGCTGTGTGGTGCCACATTGGAAAGAAATGCAAAATTTCGCCTGTGATGAAGGAGTTGATTTTGAAGATGTTTGGCAAGTACGATCGTGTGGATTTTGTCCACATGCCCGGAAACCCCAACAAAGGAGGACCATATTGGTGTGCCGTCTTCTTCTTCAACACCATCACTCGGGAAGCGAGGAACAAGTTGTGTTCGGGTGATTGCATTCGCCTGAAAACTCCCTCCTCACAATACACTCAGGTGAGTGAGTTCCGATTTACACTTTTCCGTTCGAAAGTGCAAACAAAGGAAGCAATTCGCGCCAAGCAGCGCGAGAAGGCGGAGATGCAAGCAGCGTGGGAGCCTTTTGAGATCAATTCCGAAGAAGACGTGTGGGCAGGTGCCATGGATTACAACTAGTCCAATCAACAACAACAAAATGCAAAAAAAACAACAAAAACGCAAAAATAAAAAAAACAACAAAACGCAAAAAGAAAAAAAACAACAAAAAACAAAAAAGTGGGAAACCACAACAAAAACCCTTTTTTTTCTCTTTTTACATTCACATGAATTAGAAAATATAAAATTGATAATAATAATTATAATGTTTGTATAGTTATACTAAACTTTCGAAGCTACTTGAAGACGTGAGAAATGGCTGGTCTTCGTTACAAACGTGAATTTTCTACGAAAGGTTATCGTCAAGATTCTCCGCAATTTGACACCTTTGATCGCGTCAACAATGGTGGCGTTGTTGTGGTTTCCCGGGTGTCTCCTATGATAGACAGTCAACGTGAACAGTGGCGAATCAACGACCATTATGATGTCACGTCCTCCCATTTCTGTGCGCAACCACTTTCGCAGGTTGAAGATTTGCAGTCCCAGAACGAAGATTTGCAGTCGCAGATTGAAGATTTGCGGCGACGAATTGCCTTTTTAAATAAGCAAAAGGACATCTTGAAGTCGAAGCAGGAGGCGGTTGCGAAGATTCAGGCGTTGGCACAGGCAAAGTGAATTCGAGGCGGATGGAACACCATAAAATCAGATTGATACGGCATTAATCACTTTTTTTTTCTCATTATGTTAATTAACTTTTCTATTGCTTTGTAGTAAAAAAAAGAGAGATTCTGTCAATAATTAGATAGAATCTCTCTTTTTTTTTGTAAAAACACTTGAATGAATTAGAAAAAATAAAATTGAATAATATAATTATATATGTTTGTAAATATACCTACGATTGTTGCGTTATCTTGATACTGATTGTTGTCTTAAAATGTCCCAAGTCAGACTTGTACGTGTTCGGGAACTTACCTGGGCGGATTTTAATCCTGACCCTGAGGTAATTGCTGCTGCACGTGTGCGACAAGAGCGCGAAGAGGCTGCTGAAAGCGCAATCTTTGAGAAACTCGACGCCGCCCTTTATGCTGCTGCTGCTGCACGTTTTGCTTTGGAGGCGACCCGTTGTGTTGCGGATGTCGCTCGCAAGGCGGGTAACGCTGCTTCGCGTGCGGAGGGAAAAAGGAGTCGTCTTCTCTTTGAGAAACTCGACGCCGCTGATGATGCTGCTTCTGCTGCGCGTATGGCTTTGGAGGCGGCCCGTTGTGTTGCGAAGGTTGTTCGCAAGGCGGGTTACGCGGCTTCGCGTGCGGAGGGAGAAAGGAATCGTCTCCTGTTTACTGGTGGGCATTACTTTTGCTACGGTCCCTTGCCTGGTGTTTCATGCACGAATAAGTACGGCCAACTGCATTTCTCGCCTTCTTACGAAGGTTTCGATTGGAAGTGTCTTCACTGCCGGCAGAGGAAGTCCAATTTAAGTGTCATCGTCGCGCGCAAGGATTTTGTCCCCAAGAAGTTGAGCGTGAATTCCGCGCCCTGGTATCCAAAGTCAAAGTAAACAACAACAACAACAACAACAAAAAAAAAGAAAAAAAGTGCTTAGACACATTAAAAACCCCTTTTTTCTCTCTATAACTGGTTTCTTATTATGTTACTGGTTTCTGAGTTAGCAATAAATTCTAGTTTATAGTATATATTAATTAACTTTTCTATTGCTTTGTAGTAAAAAAAAGAGAGATTCTGTCAATTATTAGACAGAATCTCTCTTTTTTTGTAAAAACACTTGAATGAATTAGAAAAAATAAAATTGAAATGTTTAATTCATTAGTGATATATAAGTACAAAACCCAACTGTTTACTTTGTGCATTGCTGTCTTCGTATTTACAATGGCTGCCCTGGATCTTTTTCCTTTGAAATCGCCCCCCTCCAAAACGCGCCTGTTCGGAAAGGGTCGCAAGAAGAAGGAGAAGATTCGCACGAAGAAATTCTTACGCCAAAACTTTTCCAAAAATACCGAAATCACTTTTCCTGGGAGATCAAACCGCACGTGGCATCAGAAAGCGCGTGGCGGTTTGAACCCCCCTTCGAACAAGCGCCCGGTCAACAATCGGCGTCGTCAGCGGAGGAAGGTGCGAACCTATGCTGATGACGAGCTGCTCGAATTGCTTGCCGAGAAGGAGACGAAGAAGCAAGAGGTGGCGAAGATGGTGAAGATGTACCAGACGAAGATCCGCCAGATGCGGAAGCGCTTTCTGCGTGATATTCAGGCACTCATGAAGCAGCAGAAGGAGGACTTGGTCATGTTGAAGAAGAGTGTCTGAGTTTACCTCCCCTCCCCAACAAAGAGAAAAAAAGAAAAAAAAGTGGGAAACCACACCAAAAAAATCCTTTTTTTCTCTTTCCAATATACAACTTAATTAGAAAAAATAAAATTGAAAATATATTATAATGATATTAAATTAGTATCAATTGCTCATATATCCTTGCTGAATCCAAGAATCTGAACTTTTTCAACCAACACCATGTCTAATGCAAAACGTATGATACATTGGGCGGCGCGGCGTGCAAAGGAGGAGGAAGAGCGGAAGAAAGAGGTTATTCACAACTGGTTGGTCTCGTTTGTCGAGCATATCAAAAACGAGTGTTGGGCTTCACGGAGAGGACGCATCGAGGAACCAGCCTGTCCCGATGGTTGTTGTGGGTGGGAAATCACGGATGATCGTTGTGTCCCCATATTTAGAAGCATCAGTGAGGGAGGTCCCTTCACACCCGATGGACTCCAGACCAGATCTTCTCGTCGTATGAGGCTCACACTTCCGCCTAACGCCCTTTCGGATCTTGTTTCCATAGTAGTGTTACCTGGGATCAAACAGTTCAAGGACTATGACAGTGGACACCTTTCCACGAGGGACCACAAACGCAGTCGGCAGATGGCATTGTGTTTCCAACGTCGTCAGCGTGTTGGAGAAACGACGCTTCCGTCTCTTGCTCTTCGAGTCATTAGTGCGTTTATGCCACCACACATCAAGACATACACGGCTGTTGTTCGTATTGGCGTAAGCGCGCACAAGCGGTGGCTTTTGTACACAACGATTCGCCGGATGTTCACCTATGCAGGATACGAATTGTGGCATCGTAAAGACGGTTCAGAAGTTGTCTCTATCAAGGATAGCAAGGTCGATTTGGCGATATTGTCGATTGTGAAAAAAGGCAAGCCGCAAATTATCGCGATCTCATTGAAACCTCTTTGAACCCAAGTGCACCCAAACAAAAACAAAAAAAAACAAAAAAAACAAAAAAACTCACACCTTTTTTTTTATTTGTATATTTATTTTATTTCGTTTAAAAACGAATTTAAATATTAATCTAAATTGGTCTCTCATATTTAAAAATCTAGAGTTTCTGTCAAAAACCTTATAAAAAATAGATAAAAATATGTAGAAAACATCATTAAAATGATTATTTAAGATTGAAATGAATTAGAAAAAACAAAATTGAAATATTTAATATATAATTGTTAAAAATTATAAAGAATAATTGAAGTGAGTTGAAAATGAAGTATTCCTCGCGTTCTGTTTTGGTGGCTGTTTTGTTGTGGCTGTGTGTAACGTATTGTGCTGCTTTTGCATCATTTTACGTGTATTGTGGTGATCCCGATAGGTATGGACGTCCCTTTTACGGGTTAGTTGGATACTATTTCCAGGATCAACTGACTGACGTGTTTTGTTAGTTGTTCCTGGAAATAAAAGGGTGGAGGTGGAGAGATTTTGCGTCGAGAATCTTTTTTTCTCTTTCAAACATCAACTGAATTAGAAAAAATAAAATTGAAATATTAAAAACGTATAAATGTTTAAAGTATAATTATTTATATTGTTTGTCATCAGATACTTATCATCAATAATAACGATGAGCAAGTCATCATTGACCTTTGTTGTACCTGAGACTGGTTCGGGTTACATGAGGTGGCTTCAATGTGGATCGAGAAAGGCCGAACACAATCGTCGGAAGAGGCTTGGTTTGACAAAACTCAAACCGATTACCTCAAATCAGGACGAGGGGGCGCCGAAGCTTCCGTTTCCGATGTTGGTTGATAACAAGGCAATATTTTCAATCAGTCCGGAATACATGGGATACGCAAACCGTTTTCGAAGGAGGGTGATTGTGAATCGTTTTGGACAATAAAGCGTTGAACCCATCGTCTACTCGCATACAATTAGTTAAACGGCAATAACTAATCTTTTTTCTCTCTTTTTTCTTTTAAACACACAATGAATTATAAAAAATAAAATTGAAATATATAAATGAATGAATTATGCATATTAAAACATTATCTCTTTTGCAAGTAAACGAGTTCAGAAAATGACCCAAGTATCCGATATGAACCAGGTGATTGATGGGTGGTTGGAGTTTTCGGGACAAAAAGCTGTGTTTTCAGTCTCAAAAATAGAAAAGATATTGAATGAAGATGGTGATTTGGAAGAACACTCAGAAACGGATTTCACAACTGAGGAAAAGACTGGTCCAGTCTGTATCAGTCAAGGCAATGAACCGACTGTTAATATAGAGGGAGTTGTGAAATTCAAAGACGGTACTACATTTGATGAACCGGAAGGTGGATGGAATTTGTCAAATTTCATTGCGATGATTGGGGTTTATGAAATGGAGCGCCGTCGGAAACCGGAAAACTACTTCCTTGGTGGTTTTGACTACCAGCATGTTTTGTGGGCAGGCATGGACAAAGTGGACGATTATTTCGTCATTCACTGGGATTCGTGATCGTTCAAGAGAAGGGAAAAAAAAGAAAAAAAGTGCGAAAGCACACCAAAAACCCTTTTTTTTTCTCTTTGTAGACGAAAATGAGTTAGAAAAAAAAAAATTGAAATTTTGAATATGTTTTGTGTTAAACAGTAACAAATCTCATATTCTTCTCTTTGTCTGAACTATTTGAGTAATCTTACTTTTGAACATGGACCCCGATTTTCCCACTTTTGCTGCGAGCAGGCCGTATACTGCTTTTAAGCAAGAGATAACACGGATTGGATTGTTCCTTCCCAAAGAGACTGTGAATCATTTCTCTGCTTTGTCCAGATATTTCAACAACCTTCTCAACCATCTCAAGTCGGATTTTGGTCGGAGGTTTTGGAAGACTTTGGCTGTGAAGAATGATGGAATCAGGGCGTTCAAGAGTAAGCGAATCAACTTCAAGTTCAAGCAGATGATGAAGCTTTTTGGTGAGATCAAGAAGAAGGTGAAAGTTCACAAAGTCCCAATGTGGCGTTCTTATTCTATCTGTCAGAACTGTGGGAAGCGATACCAAACGGATTTTAATCTGTGGTTTTTTGATGATCAATACAACCGTTACTGCAATTGCGAATTTGTGAACGGCGAGTCTAGGATTGAAATCATTAAGCGCGATATTGAAACGAATAAGCAAGGGATTATTGACAAGAAGCGAGTATTGGTGTTGCAAATGCGAAAGTTGGATGAGCGACTGGAAGATTTGTTTGAAAAGGAAAAAAATGTGAACTCCATTCGTCATCTCGAGAAGATGAAACCCGCGTTTCAAAACATGAAACAGAATGGTCACTACAAGGCAACCCGAAAGCAAGCGGCAAGTGCCTTGAAAGAACTGGAAAAGTATGACTCCTGGACCAGTCGCGTAAGGCGCAATGTGAACTACAAACCACCAATTGGAGCGGCCCTTGTTGGCGGACGTTAAGTCAAACAGAAACAACAAAAACAAAAAAAAGAAAAAAAGTGGGTAAAACCACACCGAAAACCCCTTTTTTTTTCTCTATGTAACCTGTATCTCATTATGTTACTGAATTCTGAGTTAGTAATATAAACTAGTTTATAGTGTATATTAATTAACTTTTCTAACGCTTTGTAGTGAAATAGTGATTATGTCTATTTTTGACATAATCTCTCTTTTTTTCTCTTTAAACACTCAATGAATTAGAAAAAATAAAATTGAAATATATAAATCATTAGTGGTGATGAAGTATCTAACTTTGTCAACTGTTTTCCTACAAAGATGTCTTCATCCAATGGAACCGCCGCTACGTGTGATTGCAACATTGCGTTCTTGATTGAATACATAAAGCGTTTGGAGTCTGCTTTGATGTGTCAACGGGAACAACATGAAGAGCAATTGGTGCAAGTTCGTCAGAACTTTAATGCACAAATGAAATTGTTGGAGGAGAAGGTTCACTCACATTCCGTTGTTTTGCACAAAGAACTGACGCATCAGGCAGAGAAAAATGACAGCATTTTACGCATTCAATGTTTTTGGAGGCGTAAATTGGCAATTCGCGCAAGGATTAAACTCGAACATGCGATTTCTGCGAAGGTTGTTGCGGAAGCTGCTCGTGTGGCAATTCAGGCAAATCGAAGTGCGATGAAGTTGGTTGGCAATGCTGTTGCGGATGTGGCAGCGGCAAGTGCTCGCGCAATGGCGGAGAAAGAATGGGGTGATACGATGTCGGCATCTTGGGAGGAGCGCTTTTATCGTCCCAAATCAATCCCGTTAAACCCCGCAATGCTACTTCGAATGGGTTACAATTTGGACTCGACAATTAAGATTCAGGCACTTGTGCGTGGTCAAATTGTGCGTTCTACTCTCAAGCAAGAAAGTGAAATCGGAGATGACGAATGGAATGAGGCGCTTGCAGCGGAGCCTTTATATACATTTGATAAGGACGATGATGGTCACGAGGAGTTCTAAATACAATGCTTGCAGGCGAAAAAAGAGAAAAACAGATGTGTTTTAAACCAAAACACTTTTTTTTTCTTCATAAATCCAAACGAATTAGAAAAAATAAAATTGAAAATAATAAACTGCCTAGGACTAATAAGTACAAAAGCAATTAACATTGTGCATACATAGAACTCAAAGTCTACCTCACCTCCCCCCTCATTATGTCTCAGAATAACGCCTTCCTGACCGATGTTGAGAAGAAGTCTCTTACCTTCATGATGAAGAATCAAGGGTGTACTTCTGATGAGATTGAATTGATGTTCTTACGCATTTCGCGTGATATTCGCGAGTTTCATGAACCGAAGAAATCACCGGTGTTTCTGATTACTTTGGATTGGGATGCTTGTGGTGTAATCCTATCGATGTATATCGAAGGGATGGGATTTCCAAATAAGGTTGCTCCGCATCATCGTCGTTTTGCGATGTACGATCATTACCACAATGCTGGTATGGTTGATGATGCAATGGAGGTGGCTGGGAACCTTTTGCGCGACATCAATCGTCGCGTGGAAGCATTCAAGAATAAGCACCCGGATGGTATTGTGTATCTTTTGAATGGATCTTATCGCCAGTCTTACTGGATTGACACCATGAACCGAGACAACCAGAACATCCCCGATGTTGTTGGGGGGATTAATTACCGAGAGTATGAACCGTATCATCCTGGTGTTATTCCTTCTAATAGCAATGGTCTTGTGTGCCATCAGGACGGAGATTTGAAATACGTAGCCATGTTGTTTCCGGAGGCTGAGTACATACCCTTTGCCTACGCTGATGGCGATGGTCCGCCAGGTTGTTCCCATGGAGTCATGGAGATGACTTGTGTCAATAACCGCCCCAAAAATCTCAAGAACGCCCTTGGAGAGCCTATTCAGCCACATGGTCCTGACAAGCAGGGTCTTGTTGAATGCCACTTTGCGAAGATTGAAAAGCGCCATCCTGGCGCGGAGATTAAGATGGTGTTTTATGATGACAAAAAGAAATACTTGCGAAGCATCAAGGAAACTCCGATGAAGAAGAATTGGTCTGTGGACGCAATCCACTACGAGGGAAGCCCACAGAGTGATGTTCCCGTTCCGGTCGAGGTGTTTCACGACGTAAGTTACAAGAAGGCTTCCGCGGTTGTGGGTGGTGAATGTTAAATGCCTGAGCAACGTGAAGATGAACAAAAACAAAACAAAAAACAAAAAAAAAATCCTTTTTTTCTCTTTCAACACCAAACGAATTAGAAAAAATAAAATTGAAATATATAATTTGCCCAAGAGTTATAAGTACTAAAAAGTGATTAAACTGTTCATACACAGACTATTCATTTATTCTCATCCGATTATCCAATATGGCTTCTGTGAACACTAAGGCTTCTGCGAAATCTATGACTGATATTCAGAAGAAGAATTGTGGTGGTGCGGGTGGTGAGGCATTTATTCGTGTTCTTCGTCCTCCACCCAAGAGGACCCGTTTCAATCCATTTGGTTCTTCCGCCCAACGAAAGTGGACCGATGATGAAACGCGTCGTGTTTGCGCGCCTTTGGGTGCGGAAATCAGGCAAATTACTTACCAAAAGACACCCTTTAAGAACGGCAACGGCTTCTATTGTGGAGGTATTTATATCTGGTTCAAACCGGGTATGCATCCGACTGCTGTGAAGAAGTGGTTGAAAGGCAAGTCTGTGAATCTTACGCGAAAGATTCGGGTACGCGCTAATCATGATGAGGAAAAGTTTGGTAAAGCAATTGAACAATGGATTTGGCGTCTTGTACCAGCAAACACAGAACCATTGACTAAGAAACAATTGGAGGAACGCCGTCGTAGCAGGGTTCCTGAATTGGTTTTGTCTTCTGACTCTGAGAGCGACGAGGAAGGTGATGATGTATTCTAAAAAGGTGCTAAACCATTCCCGCACCCACCACTACCCCTTTGTACTATACGTCTTAGTATAAAAACCTTTTTTTTCTCTGTTAGCAATAACTGAATTAGAAAAAATAAAATTGAAAATTCTAAATCGCTACTGTAATATAAGTACAACTCCTGACTTATTTCATTTTGTGTTCACAGTCTTCTTATTTATCACCAAACAATGGCCTCAAACCTTCGTGCCGCTATGATTGCTCGTGATGCAAAGAAGATGCAGATTGATGCAACTGTCGAAATGCTCAAGAAACTTCGTGATGACCACAAACAACTTGTTCAGAATGTGAAGGATGAAAAGGAAAGTGCGCGCAATGCAAAGGCTACTGCGCAAGCCGAACCTCGTGTTTACAAGGATAATGCTGTTAACCGCAAGCTTGGAAGGGTTGGTGATCCCATTCCTTCTAGGAAGAAAGTAAAATCCGCTTCGGCAGCAGCTGCAGCAGCCGGTGGTGGTGGTGGTGGTGCAGCTAGTCGTGGAGGTGCTAGTGGTGGTTCCGCAAAGAAAGCCCCTGCTCAGAGATTCTACAAAGACAATGCCTACAATCAAAGGCTAGGAAGGGTTGGTGATCCAATTCTCCCCAAGAAGAAGAAGAAAGCAGCAGCAAAGGCAGCACCGGTAGTAGTAGAAATGGTAGCAGTGGCAGCACCAGAATCAACTATTGATGTTGATAATTCATCGAACATTGAGGAGGAGGAGGAGTTTTAAATACGATGCCTGCAACCCCGACGAATCTCAAAAGAAAGTGTATAAACACACAACCCTTTTTTTTCTCTATATACCCATTTATCGTTATATTACTGGTTTCTCATTATTTTACCGGTTTCTGAGTTACCCTATATATAATTCTAGATTACACAGTACAATATTTTATTAGATTACACAGTATAATTTTTATTAGATTACACAGTACAATTTTTTATTAGATTACACGCTGCCAAACTCATTCAAAATACATTCCAAGCATGGTTTACGCGCATAACTGCTCGCCGCCAGACTAAGGCCGCAATTGAGATTCAAAGAATTTTTCGTGGATGGTTTGAAGCTGAAAAGGTCGCGGCGAAAATACGTGTGGCAAGGATGGGAGGGTGGCTTATTGAAACTCCAAATGGAATTAGGATATGT
>PAMO01000023.1 GCA_002707325.1 Gammaproteobacteria bacterium | reverse complement strand
CCAAAATTTCTGATTCTGATAAGAAACCAGATGACTTCCTAATTGAAGGGCCGGCTGTGCACGGAGTTGCAGGCCTGATTAACCTTCTTGGTATAGAATCTCCCGGTCTCACAGCATCGCTTGCAATAGGCAAGTACGTTAGTGATCTAGTAACGGCGTCGTCTTACTGATGATAGTCCGATAAAAAGTTGGCTAGTTTATCAATCGCATAAATAAGGTCTTCTCTTCGAGGAAGAAAGACAATCCTAAAATGGTCAGGTTCCGACCAATTGAATCCAGTGCCTTGTACGACTAGAATTTTTTCCTCTCTCAGAAAGTCGAGAGCGAACTGTTCATCGTTTGTTATTTGAAATCTTTTGGTGTCGATTTTGGGGAACAGATATAGAGCGCCCATGGGCTTTGTGCAGGTAATACCGTCAATATTATTTAACATACTCCAAGCTATTTCACGTTGGTCATGTAGCCGACCACCCGGTCTAGTGAAGTCATTTATGCTTTGGTAGCCTCCTAAAGCAGTCTGTATTGCATATTGTCCCGGCACATTTGCACATAGTCGCATCGACGCTAGTATATTTAATCCATCGATGTAATCACGCGCAGTGTCCTTAGCGCCACTCAGAATCATCCAGCCAGCCCGAAAACCTGCTACGCGGTGAGTTTTTGAGAGCCCATTCATTGTTACAGTTAGAACATCGTCTGCTAGCGATCCAATAGGGTGATGAACAGCTTCGTCGTAGATGATCTTGTCATATATTTCATCTGCATAGATTATTAAATTGTATTGCCTTGCAATTTCTATAATCCCTTCTAACGTTTCCTTCTTGTAAACTGAGCCTGTTGGGTTATTGGGGTTGATAACAACTATTGCTCGAGTTCGTTTCGTTATTCTAGCTTTTATATCATCTAAATCTGGCTCCCACCCCTGAGATTCATCGCATTTATAATGAATTGGAATTCCACCAGCTAGGGTTACTGCGGCTGTCCATAGCGGGTAGTCGGGAACCGGAACCAGAACCTCATCCTTGTTGTTCAGTAATCCTTGAAGTGCCATCATGATTAGTTCGGATACCCCATTTCCCAGAAATATATCTTCAATTTGGACGTCTTTTATATTTTCCTGCTGGCAGTCCTGCATAATGGCTTTTCGGGCTGAAAACAGGCCTTTGGAATCAGAGTAACCCTGAGCATCGGTTAGGTTATATATTACGTCTTGAAGTATTTCTTCTGGCGCATCTAATCCAAACGGGGCTGGATTCCCAATATTAAGCTTCAGGATACGATGTCCCTCAGCCTCCAGAGTATAAGCCTCATCGAGAACTGGACCACGAATGTCATAGCATACGTTGGTCAATTTTTCGGATTTTCGTATTATCTTCATGGTGTTCATGCCGCTTTAAGTAATCGTATTTCGTTGTATTTCATTCATTCCAATAATGAGCATGTGCGATTAAACTCTCCTAGAAGTCGCATGTATAGGATGACCTTTGGTGCGATTGCATGTTACAACGTTTTAAATAAATAAGGCACAACTCGATGAGTAAGATAACAAGGACAGAAGCGGAGTGGCGTGAACGATTAACACCCGAACAATTTAGAATTACCAGAGAGTCTGGGACAGAAATGCCCTTTAGCGGGGTTTATTGCGATACAAAGTCTGATGGTATTTATAATTGCCTTTGCTGCGGGCAGGCGTTGTTCGATTCGCAAACTAAATACGATTCTGGATCCGGTTGGCCGAGCTTTTTTGAGCCTATAGCAGAGGGAGTTGTTTCAACCAAAGAAGACAACAGCTTGGGTATGAGCAGAATAGAAATTTTATGTTCTAAGTGTGATGCGCATCTTGGTCATGTATTCCCTGATGGACCTCATCCCACTGGTCTTCGGTACTGTATGAATTCGGGCTCGCTTGAACTTTCTGATCGAGAAGAGCAGGGCGGCTGTTAGATACCTGCGTCACCAAGGAACAATGATTTTATGCTTCATCCTGGAATAATAGCAAAAGAGTCACCTAGTAAGATTGCATACATTATGGCTAATAGTGGCCGCGAGGTATCTTTTGGGGAACTGGAGGCAGAGTCCAATCAGGGGGCTCACTTATTCCGTTCGTTAGGGCTGAAAAGAGGTGATCATATTGCTTTATTAATGGAGAATAATGAAGCCTTTTTCAAAATCTGCTGGGCGGCGCAAAGGTCTGGATTGTATTACACGGCGATCAGCTGGAGACTTCAGCAGAGTGAGGTCAAATATATTATCGAGAACTGTGGCGCGAAAACATTTATTACCTCTGCCGAGCAGAGGGGTGTAGCTGAACCAATTCTTAGTAGTATTCCAGAGGTTTCAAATTGCTTTAGTATCGGGGGCGATATCTCCGGATTCGATGACTGGACCGCAGCTATAAGCAGTATGCCAATTGAGCCTATTGATGATGAAAGCGAAGGGCAATCAATGTTGTATTCGTCCGGCACAACTGGATACCCAAAGGGTGTCAAAAAACCTTTACCAGAGGGTGCTTTTGGAGAGATAGCGCAACCAAATATGCTTGGAATGCTCTACGGCGCTAGTTCTGACTCTATATATCTTTCTCCAGCGCCGCTCTACCATGCGGCTCCACTAGGTTTTACGATGAGTTGCCTTAGGCAGGGTATTGCTGTAGTTGTAATGGAACATTTCGAAGCAGAATTGGCGCTACAGTGTGTGGAGCGATATCGGATAACTCACAGTCAATGGGTTCCGACAATGTTTGTAAGAATGCTGAAGTTACCCAATGAAGTCCGTGATAAATATGATGTATCGTCGTTAAAGGCCGCGATACACGCAGCTGCTCCGTGTCCTATCCCTATAAAAGAAAAGATGATTGAGTGGTGGGGGCCAATTATCTATGAATATTATGCTGGAACTGAAAGTAATGGTTTTGTGCAATTAAATAGTGAGCAGTGGCTCAATCATCGGGGTTCAGTTGGGCAGCCTTTGAATTGCAAACTTCATATATGCGCCGATGATGGGACAGAGCTTCCTGCAGGAGAACCCGGTATGGTTTATTTCAGCGGAGGTGGTTCGTTTGAATATCATAATGATCCCAAAAAAACTGCGGATTCCAGGCACCAAGAAGGGTGGACAACTTTAGGTGATATTGGCTACTTAGATCAAGATGGATTTCTTTATCTTACGGATCGTAAACATTTTATGATCATCTCCGGAGGTGTAAATATATATCCTCAGGAAACCGAGAATGTTCTTATTATGCATGCAGGCGTCGTGGATGTAGCGGTTTTTGGAGTACCTAACGAGGAATTCGGTGAAGAAGTAAAAGCAGTAGTTCAGCCAGCAGATATGCAAGATGCTACTCCCGAGCTTGAAGCTGAATTAATGAATCTTTGTAGGGAAAATCTGGCACATTTTAAATGCCCAAAATCAATTGATTTTCGAGAGAGTCTGCCTCGTCATCCCACCGGAAAGTTATATAAGCGATTATTGAAGGACGAATACTGGGCAAAGTAATAATGCATTACGCAGGGCTTCTGTCAATGTATTAGTAGGTTAGCCGGAGAGTATTGATCCGTTAAAATCCTAGCGTTCTTATTCCAAGACGGATTATATTCGATAGTCTTCATATAATCTCTTGCGTCTACTCCTCTCTTCCTAAGCCATTCGTCTGTGGTTGCTGGTAACTTGTTAAAGTTCAGACGTATTTCGCTTTGTGAATTCTTGGCTACTATAACCCTATTTCTACTGGCGCCTGATTTTATGTTTACAAAGTTTGGAAAAACGCTGTTATACGTAGCGCTTTCATGTTGATTAAGCCTACTTCCAGTAAAGGTGTTTGCAATTACGATCCCGTCTTGAGATAGGATTTGCTTTACTTCTTGCAAGAATTCTTGGGTCAGGAGATGCTCCGGGATGTAGTCCCCATTAAATGCATCGAGCAACACAATATCGAACGCTTTTTGGTCTTCAATCGCTCGCTTCACGAAGACTCGACCATCTTGAACTGCTATGTCCATAACTTTTGTGGGAACGAAGTTGAAGTATTGATTAGCCATTCGGACCACGGCTTCGTCGATTTCAACTATTGTGATCAGCGCTGTGGGATATAATTCTGAGATTGCTGTCGGGATTGTTCCGCCTCCCATTCCGATCATAAGAATAGAGCGTGGGTCTATTTCTGTGGCTATAGCAGCCATCATCATTCTTACATATTCGAGTACGAAAACATTGGGTCTATTTAGGTCGAGGCAAGATTGATTTCTTTGATTCCGTCGGATCGAGAATTGAAGACATAGGGTCGAGTCCTTCTGGTTTATCAAAACGTTACTATATAGGGATTTCTCGCGATGAATAATTCGAGCCTCTATAGAGCTGGCCACACAAATAGTAGTTATTAATGATAGCGAGATAAAAATAAGTTTTATTCGGATCACTTGTTCTTCCAGTGCGTCAATACTCCAATAAGCCCCAGAACGAGTAGTGTTATGGTGAGCAGTCGCAATATCGTAAACATTTCAAACCATAGAACAAGGTAGAACGACGTCATTAAGGTGCCTAAAGCACTACCCAGCGTTGAGGCAAAATATAACTTCCCGGCGGTTTGTCCAGAACTATGCGTTGTTTTCACAAGAAGACGGACAGAGTAGGGCGAGATCATACCCAATATTATGGTGGGGATAGTGAATAGTATGATTGAAGCAGCGAGCGAGCCATATCTGGGATCATGAATATTATTGAAAACAATATTCATTACATCATCACTAATTAGAGTTAGAGGATACATAGTGAATGCTGCTATAAAAAAAATTAGACCGAATTTTCTCAAAGAGGGTTCCTTTAAGGATAGGCGGCCACCCCAGAGGTATCCAAATGCTAGAGACAGCATGAACGTGGTAATTATGCTTCCCCAGACGTAAATACTGCTTCCGAAGTATGGTGCCATGACTCTGCCCCCGAGCAACTCAAGAGACATGATTACGAAACCACCCGTAAAGGCGAGGGTATATATGATTCCTTCTTCTTTAACTACATACATAGGATATTTATATTTATCTACCTTTCCAATTAGGTCGTCTCTTTTCGGAGAATGCTTTTGGTCCTTCAACGAAATCTTCACTTTGAAATAATTTGTTTACGCTATCATATCGAGCTGTCATTGAATCTTCGAGGGAAGCTTCATCGAGACTTGCATAAGCTACCTCCATGCTGGCTTTAATTGATAAGGGAGCGCATTCACAGATCTTCTTAGCCCAATCGAGAGCTTCTATTGCCAGCTGATCGTGCGAAACAACCGACGTAACGAAACCGAGATCGTATCCCTCGGCAGCTGGCACATGTCGTCCGGTTAAAATCATTCCTAGGGCACGCTTTGGCCCTATTTGCCGCGGCAACCGATTCAGACCTCCAGCTAGAGCAGCTAAACCTACTTTAGGTTCAGGTAAAGCGAAAGTTGCTTTTTCAGAGGCTATGATTAAGTCACAAGCTAATGCTATTTCAAAGCCTCCCCCCATGGCCACACCGTTTACTGCAGCAATCACTGGTTTGTGTAAATCGAATCGGCTTGTTAGACCTCCAAAGCCTTTGGGGAAGGGGACTTTTTTGCCTCCTTCTGCTTGATAACGAAGATCATTGCCAGCGCAAAAGCCACGACCGCTACCTGTAAGAATCGCCACCCACATATCATTGTCCTTCGCAAAATCGTCGAACACTTCTCCAAGTTCAGCATTTGCTGGTGGATGCAGTGCATTAAGTCGATCTGGGCGGTTTAGTGATACCGTCATCACATGATCTTTCTTGCTGATGCTGCAATATTCGGTCATATAGGGCTCCTTAGTCTTAGGTGAGATACCTCATTAAATTTCGTTAGAACAGCATCAGGTAGAAATTGTAGCTCGGTAATGCTGCAATTTGATATGTGATATTTCATCCAGGCAGTGCAAGTATGATCGACTTCTTTAGCGAGCGCTACAGAGATAGCAGCTCCGTGACTTACGATTAAAATATCACCTCTTTGTTGTCTATTATTATCTTCCCTCACTCTATCGATAAATGAAGACATTCTATCACTTACTCCTTTTAATGATTCCCCATTTGGCGGACGGAAATCTGGATCAGCTTGCACCCTGTTTACGAAGTCATACTTTTCTTGGAGGACCTTGAATGGCAACCCTTCCCAATCCCCGATAGCATACTCCCTTATATTTTCGTCTATCAGAATAGGAATTTTTATTGATTTGCTAATATGACGAGCTGTGTTTACACATCTCTTCAATGGACTACTATATATCTTTGTAATTGACTGTTTATTAGCGAGATGTTTAGCTGTTCGAGCTGCTTGATAATGCCCTTTAAGGGTTAAAGAACTATCGGTAGACCCGTGCCATAGCCCTTTTTTATTTGCGCGAATCTGTCCATGACGGACAAAAATCATTACTGTCATAGACTATTATCCTTAAATATCGCAGTTATTGAAAATGAGGTTTTGCGCAGAGATACCATTTTATTATGCGCCTTTCGTGACCAAACAGAATGCTGAAATCTGACAAATATTACTTATCTTATCTTTTTTTCGGGCTGATGGCTTTGATGTCTGGTTGTGCGGGTGATGATAGTTTTTTGATTTATGAAGGGAAAACAATGGGTACTTCCTATCATATCTCTTGTCGCTGCCCATCAGATATTGGCGGAATGATCTCTCAAGAACTAGATTTTGTTAACACGGAGATGTCTACTTATAACTCTAACTCCGCCCTTTCGAATTTTAATCGCAGCAGAGAAGGAGAATGGCAGCGTATTTCGGATGAGCTGCACTATGTAATTGAGGCTGGATTGTATTTAAGTGAACTTTCGGAAGGGGTTTTTGATATAACAGCTTGGCCTTTGGTAGCAGCTTGGGGTTTTGGTAGTGAGAACACCACAGATAGCAGGCCAGCAAGCTCAGTTATAGAGGATATTCTTCAAAATAGGATTGGTTATAACTTTCTGGACCAAAGAGTTCCGGCCGCCATAAGGAAAAGGAAATCGCTACATCTGGATCTATCAGCTTTAGCAAAGGGCTATGGGGTTGATAGAATATCTCAGCGTTTGAAAGAAAGCGGGTGCGCAGATTTCCTCGTAGAAATAGGGGGAGAGGTGCGTGTCCAAGGGTTAAATCCAGAGGGTCTAGCCTGGCGGATCGGAATAGCAAGCCCTGTGTCCTATGGAAATGGAGTAGTTAATCGAATCCTATCTATGAAAGACTCATCTGTAGCAACATCGGGAAATTATCGGAATTTTCGGAAGTTTAACGGTATAGCTTATTCACATTTGATTAACGCACGCACAGGCTATCCGATCGAAAGCCCATTTCTATCTGTCACAGTAATAAGGCCTACAGCGATGTGGGCCGATGGCTATGCGACTCTAATTAGTATTTTAGGTGTGGAGCACGGACTTAGATTTGCCGAAGAAAGAAAACTCGCGGTACTAGTTTTGCTGGAAGGCGAAAAAGGAATTGAGGAACGCTATACTTCCTATATGGAACCCTATTTAGTTAGCCCCTGATTTTTTTGAAGGATCTTCTTGCTATTTAAAAAGAAGGTTTAGGATCCGCTATATGCAGGAGAGACTTAATAGATTTCATGGGTTGATGCTAAGAGCGCTAGAGAATGTCGCATAAGAATATGGGTTCGCTACAACAAGAGATGATTGAACAAAAGAAAATTCGAAATATAGAGATGTCATATGACCTCTAGGTTATCTGTGACTATAGGCCTGCGATACACGTTCTTTCGCGGTGCTTCGATCTCATTGGTAAATATGATAGCTATTTTAGGCTTGGGTCTTAGTGTGGGAATTTTATTTATTGTCTTAGCAGTTATAAATGGTTTTGATCGCGAGTTTAGAGAAAGAATTCTGGGAGTTTTACCCCATATCGAATATCTTGGGTCTAGTCCTTTTGAGAATAATAAGAAGCAGATCTTGGAACTGGAGGGGCTACCAAATATTGAGGGTATTGCACCCATCATTCGAGGCGGCGGTCTTGCTTCTGTTCCCGATGCTACGAAGGGGGTCCTAATATTAGGGATAGATGCTCGGCGTTATAAAGAAGTTTCCGATGTCAGTATTTACACAAAAGGTAAACTGCCCTCGCAGGCTGGAGGTTTTGAGGTTGCCCTAGGCGTAGGGGTTTCTTTAGCTCTCAACGTTGGTATTGGAGATACTATCAATCTCACTCTTCCAAAGACTACTACTACCCCCTGGGGTCTGATATCGAGGCAAAAAAGGTTTAGTGTGGTAGGAATTGTTGATTCCCAATCTATGCTTGACTCTCGCTCGGTTTATATTCAAATCGAAGATGCGCAAGCGTTTTTTCAATTAAAAAACCATATTCATGGTTATCAACTAAAATTAGAGGACATATTCCTGGCGGAAGAGACCGCTGAATATGGACTAAACTTGCTTGACGACCCTAGCTTATATTCGCGTCCTTGGACAATGAGTTATGGTGCTTTATACGAAGCAATTCGTACACAAAAGAGCATGATGTTCATATTACTTTCTTTATTAATTGGCGTTGCCGCCTTCAATTTAGTATCTACTTTAGTGATGTCGGTAGATCAGCGAGAGGGCGAGGTAGCCATATTTAGAACGATGGGGGCAGATAATGCTTTCCTAGTTAGGGTTTTTCTTAGCCTGACTATCGTTATTGCTATTTTAGGGATTAGCTTAGGTCTGTTATTAGGTTGGATAATTGCTTTAATGCTACCCCATATGTATGAGTGGACGGCCGTTGATCTTATGAGTGAATATTTTGTTCGCTACCTCCCTGTTGAGATATTGGGGCAAGATATTGCTCTTATCATAAGTATTAGTTTCCTTTTATGTTTGTTGAGTGCCATTTACCCATCCATTAAGGTAATTGGACAAGAGCCAGCAGAGGTACTTTCGCATGAGTGATTATGTTGTTGAGGCGAAAGGGGTTGGGAAGTCGTTCTTGCAAGGAGGTACCCGAATCAATGTCCTTAATGGCGTTAATCTTAGTTTGAATCGAGGTGAACGAGTAGCTATTTTAGGTAGATCTGGAACTGGAAAGAGTACGTTATTGCATCTATTAGCTGGGCTAGATAATGCCGAAATAGGCGATATAAAAATTGGAGGTGTCGACATTACAAATGAGTCGAGCTCACTGCGAGCTTCGATTAGAAATACTCAAATGGGATTCGTGTACCAGTTCCACCATCTTTTGGCTGAGTTCACAGCTTTAGAGAACGTTGCGATGCCACTTCGTTTAAGGGGGATGTCGAGCGCATCTTCCAATCAGTTAGCCTTTGAGATGTTAAAAAAGGTAGATCTTATTGGTCGGTCTAGCCATAGACCTTCTGAGCTCTCGGGCGGGGAGCGTCAGCGAGTGGCCATAGCACGTGCCTTAATTGGTGATCCTCTAGTGGTTTTGGCGGATGAGCCAACAGGAAATTTGGACGGATATAATGCTGAGGTGGTTTTAGAGCTTATTTGCGAGCTAAGTGAGGAGAAGAAGATTGGTTTCTTGGTGGTGACACACGATGAGTCTATAGCAAGCCGTATGCATAGAACTTTAGTTTTAGCTAATGGAATCCTCAAGTGAGAACTACTTTGTGGATCGCTTGGAGATATCTATGGCGAGGGCGTCGGAGTTTTATCTCATTTGTTACCTGGATTTCTCTATTGGGTATGTCGCTTGGAGTAGCGGCCCTTACGGTGGTTATCGGAGTTATGAACGGATTTGAATTGGAGCTGGAAGATCGCTTGTTGGGGTCGATTCCGCATCTCCTTATAGAAGAGGGCTCAGAGAAGACTTTCCTAGATAGCATCGAGAATGATGCAAATGTCGTTGGTGTCTATCCTTTTCTTGTTGGTGAAGGAATGATTACTGATGGTTCAAGTACACAAGCAGTAACTATCTATGGAGCTAGTCAGAAATGGATTGAAAGTAAGCCTAGAATATTTAGCAGCTTCGAGTATGGGGATCTTGAAAGCTTGATGGAGTCAAATACAAATTTAAGCATGGGCATTGGCTTAGGCCGTTTCTTAAGGCTTAGCCCGAACTCCCCGGTGCGAGTTTTTGTGATGGAACCGACAGAGAATGGAGTAATTCCGCAAGTTCTGGAGTATAGGGTCTCTGGGCTTTTTCACCTGGGAGCGGATTTAGATTATTCATTAATTATTGTTCCAATTGAAAGCTTAAGAGGTTTAGCTAAAGGCAGCCTGTCGCGAGCGGAGTATAGGGTTGATATCCAGGATCCGATGGATATTGAGAAGCTAGAGAACAGGCTAAAAGTTGCCAAACCTGAAATCAAAATGGTCAGTTGGGTTGATACCTATGGAGATCTTTTCACGGCGGTCGAGCTAGAAAGAAATATGATGTTCTTGATCATTCTTATGATAGTAATGATCGCATCTTTCAACATCGTTTCTGGGCAGTTAATGACGGTTAATGATAAACAAGCAGCTATAGCTATACTAAGAACTATAGGCGCGACAGGTCCTATGATCATAAAAATTTTTCTATTCCAAGGCTTGGTTATTTCTACCCTAGGAGTTATAGCAGGATTAGCTGTAGGGTTGTTTCTATCCGTAAATATAGATCTTGTATTCAGCTGGATAGAAGCGAGCATTGGTTTCGATTTTCTGCAAGGAACCTATTATCAGGCGGTTCCTTCGTCGATCTCTGGTCCCGACCTTTTTATTATTGCAGTTTCATCATTGATTATATGTTCCGCAGCTTCTTGGCTGCCAGCCAGGAAAGCTGCTTCTCAGAATCCGTTAATTGGACTTCATGATCCTTAATTTTTTAGAGAGTCCCGGCTTTGGCGTTGCCTCCATCTTTTGATGGTTTTTAATCGCCACATCATTCTTACCACAATAAATCCAGTAATACCGGCTACCCATCCGCAGATTAAAGATCCTGTGAGAAGAGGGTACGCGATGTCGCTCAGGGTGGTGGTGAACCACTGCCAGGTTATTTCAATCGATGTTACCTCCAGCTCTCTATTTAATAGCCATGCTCCTAGCTGATAACAAAAGTAATATATTGGAGTTACGGTTATAGGGTTTGAAATCCATACCCAAGCAATAGCGAGAGGCAGATTGCAACGGAAAATAATAGATAGCGGCGCTGCAATCACCATTTGAGAGGGTATTGGAAGGAATGCGCAGAATAGTCCGATAAATGTCGCCCCGGAAGCCGTTCGGCGATTGAATTGCCAAATTTCTGGTTTAGCTAGCCATCTGGCCATGGGCTTTAACGATCGGTAATTATTTATATCGCTAGCTTTGGGAAGTTCAATCTTAAGATTTTTTAACATGTGTTGGTTAATATTCTAGTATGGTGTTCATTTCAGCTTTATCCCAATGAGGGCGAAAGCTGTGTTACAGGATGGGATTGTACTATGCCTGGCCTCTAATCTTACCGCTTACTTTCATGCGTTTACTGTTGTTAAGAATTGAAGCATGGTGAAAAATGTTTTAGACGTCTAAAATTCAATTGCATCCTCTAAGGTATCTAGAATGATTAAGAAGTGTTTATTTCCTGTAGCGGGTTATGGGACAAGATTTCTACCAGCTACTAAAGCTATGCCCAAAGAAATGCTGCCAATCTTAGATAAGCCATTGGTTCAGTATGCTGTTGAGGAAGCGGCAGAAGCTGGTTTAAGCCAAATTGGTTTTGTTACCGGCAGAGGAAAGAGAGCTATAGAGGATCATTTTGACACGAGTTATGAACTCGAACATCAAATAGAAGGCTCTGGGAAAGAGATATTACTCGAGGGAATACGTGAGCTAATGGATTCTTGTGTCTTCTCTTACGTTCGCCAGGTAGAGATGCGCGGATTGGGTGATGCTATTTTGAAAGGAAGGTCTTTGATAGGAGAAGAACCATTCGGTTTAGTTTTAGCGGATGATCTTTGTTTTGGTGATGGACAAGGGGTATTAAGCCAAATGATCCCTTTATACGAAAAATATCAGTGCAGTATAGTAGCCATTGAGCGAGTGGAGGCGGACCAGATTCACAACTATGGGGTTATAGCTGGTGACGAAATTAGTGAAGGAGTCTTTTCTGTTTCAGACATGGTAGAGAAGCCAATTGATAATCCGCCTAGTGACTTGGCTATTATTGGGAGGTATATATTAACTCCCGACATCTTCGCAATACTGGAGAACACACCTCCTGGGGCAAAAGGAGAGGTGCAGATTACGGATGCGCTGCGTGTTCAATGCAAGGAGAAAAAAGTTATAGCCTGTGAGTTTAAGGGCCAAAGATTTGATTGTGGATCTATACACGGGTTCGTTGACGCCACCAATTATTGTTTTGAGAAACGATATGGTTCCAAAGACTAGAGATAGGCTAGGTTACTCTAATGCTGAATAATTCTGATGGCACGAACTAAAAGACTAGCTAATTGGCGAATGTATCGCCGTTTGCTTAGATATGTGAAGCCTTCATGGTTTGCGTTTACTGTAGCTATTTTCGCATTTTTATTGGGAAGTGCATCCGAAGCTTACTTTATGCGCCTATTCGGTCAGCTGATAGATGGCTGGGGTTCTGGAGGTTTAGGCATGAGCCTAAATATTCCATTTATCATGTTGTCAATGGCCGGTGTTAGAGCAGTCGGCGAGATAGGGGGAGAGACGCTACTTAGTAAAATATCGTTTTCTGTAGTACATACTATTAGGTGTCAGCTTTTTGATCATCTTTTAGTAATGCCTAGCGCCTACTTCGATAGTACGAGCAAGGGCGAAATTCTATCTCGTTTTACATATAACGTTGCCCAACTTAGGGATACTGGCACTTATGCTCTTAAATCAATAATACAAGATGGAGGAAAGATCTTTGTTTATTTCGGGGTAATGTTTTACCTCAATTGGAAGCTCACTCTAATTTTTTTAACGGTGGCACCTGCTGTGACCTTGCTTGCATTTTTTGCTAGCCGTCGGTTTAGAGGTATAAGCAAGCGTATCCAGGCTGCTATGGGAGACGTTTCCCATATTACATCTGAGGCGGTTGGTGCTAATCGCGAAATACGTATTTTCGGTGGCGATAAATATGAGATAGAAAGGTTCGCGGAAGCAAGTAAAGATAATATGAGGCAGAATCTAAAGTTAGCAGTCACTAAAGTTGGCAGTACCCAGGCTATACAGCTCTTCGTAGCCCTGTCTCTGACAATGCTAATTGGTCTCCTAATACAGCCAGATATTGGGGAGCATCTATCTACCGGAGATATAGTAACGTTCCTTGGGTTTGCTGGTTTATTAGCGAGGCCAATAAGACGATTATCGGAGGTGAATGCTCGGCTTCAAAGAGGATTGGCTGCGGCAGAGGATATCTTCTGGCAGCTGGATCAGACCCCAGAAAGAGATCAAGGCATTACTGGGCTTGAGCGAGCGGAAGGGCTTATAGAGATGAAAAATGTTTCATTTCAGTACCTTGGGGGTGCTAGCCACGCTTTAACAAATATAAATCTAACTATTCGCCCCGGGGAAACGGTTGCATTTGTTGGGCGTTCAGGCAGTGGCAAGTCTACCCTAGCTAGCTTGATCTCCCGTTTTTATGAGCCTAGCGCAGGACAAATATTGCTTGATGGTATTCCCATAGAGAATTACCGTTTAAAGGATCTCAGGAAACAGATATCTCTAGTTAACCAACCGATTACCCTTTTCAATGATACGGTTGAGCAAAACATATTGTATGGTGATTTAGCTAATACGAATGAAGAGCAAGTCAGGAAAGTACTGGATGACTCCAGAGTTATAGAGTTTCTTAGGTCTTTGCCGGAGGGGATAGACACCGTTGTTGGGGACGATGGAGTGTTGCTTTCCGGTGGTCAGCGCCAGCGAATTGCTATTGCTAGAGCGTTAATAAAGAACGCGCCGATATTGATTCTCGATGAACCTACTTCTGCGCTGGACTCAGAGTCAGAGCGTTATATTAGAAATGCTATTTATGCAACGAAAGAGTTGCGTACTACTATAATAATAGCTCACCGATTGGCTACGGTAGAGAGCGCCGACAAGATATTTGTTTTGGATGAGGGGCGACTGGTTGAAGTTGGAAGTCATGAGGAGTTATTGGCATCTGGTGGGATTTATGCAGATCTCTGCTCTAATAAGGTTGCAGAGGAAAATATTAGCAATGAAGAGATATTGGATAGGTTAGATAGCTCTACGGTAAAAAGTGGCTTAATAGATTCGAATTATACGGTAGAAGAAGAAAGGTATTCAGAACGGAATCTTTGGTATAACGGCTCTAGAATTCCGTTTGTGTTAATGCCACTGGAATACATTTTTAAGCAGCTAATATTTTTCCGGAGACTTTGTTATCGTTTCAAGATCAAATCTAGTTGGCGGTCTCCGGTTCCGGTTATTGTAGTAGGCAATATTACCGTCGGAGGGACCGGTAAAACCCCGTTTGTAATTTGGCTAGCTAACTATTTATCGAATCTTGGTTTGCGACCAGGGATAGTACTAAGGGGGGTTGGCGGACGAGCAAATGGTGTTTCGGTTAGAGTTGGAGAAAAGACTCATGTGGATGAAGTAGGAGAAGAGGCACTTATTTTAGCCAGAAAAACTGGTTGTCCGACGGTAGTTGCTAAAAAACGCGTAAACGCGGCAAAAAAGCTTCTTTCAGAAGAGTCGGTAGATCTAATAATCTCTGACGACGGGCTTCAGCACTATAGTTTAGAGCGTGATATGGAGGTAGTGATTGTAGACGGCCAAAGGGAATTCGGTAATGAGCACTTATTGCCTGTTGGTCCACTTAGGGAGCCAATATCTAGGCTAGAGGGGGTGGATTGGGTGATAGCTAACGAAAAAGTTAGTTATCGAGTCCCTCAAAAGCAGACTTTAATAGAAGTTGCGCCTGTCTATTTCGTGGCCTTGGGGACTGGAGAGAAATTATCTATAAAGACTTTTGTCGAACGCTTTCCGGTGGTTATAGCGTTAGCTGGAATAGGTAATCCAGGAAGGTTTTATCGTACCTTAACAACTTTAGGTCTGAGAGTTCAGATGCGAGAATTTTCGGATCACCATAGGTATACCGCTTCCGATCTAAATTATAGCCCAAATGATACTTTAGTAATTACAGAAAAAGATGGTATAAAAATCAGAGAGTTATATGGTATTCCTAAGAATATATGGACTCTGGTAGTCGAGGTAAAAGTTGATCAAGAGGGCGAGGAAATATTGATGAACCTTCTCCAGAAAAAAGGTTTTAATATTGGCAAATCCTGAGTTCCATGTCGTAATTCCCTCCAGAATGGCATCGACAAGATTGCCAGGGAAACCATTAGTTGATTTGGGTGGCAAGCCAATGATTGTTAGGGTAGCAGAACGCGCTAAGCGATCAGGAGCAACTAGCGTAATTATTGGAACCGATCATGAAGAAATAGTAACGGTAGTAGAAAATTCTGGATATGAAGTATATCTAACCAATCCGGCCCATAGATCAGGATCTGATCGAGTCTTGGAAGTGGTCGATCAACATCAATTGTCCGATGATTCTATAGTAGTAAATGTTCAGGGTGATGAACCGTTAATCCCATCAGCCGTGATAGGTCAAGTGGCCCAAAACTTAGTACAAAATAGTAAAGCGGACGTCAGCACTCTTTGTGAGACATGCCAGATAACTAGCGATGCTAGGGATCCCAATATTGTTAAGGTGATTAGAGATAGAACTGGTATGGCGCTTTATTTCTCCCGAGCTTTAATTCCTTATGTTCCAGATATAGATATTCAAGATGAAGAAAATATTCAAAGAAGTGTTTATAGGCGACATATCGGAATATATGCCTATTGGGTTAGAACTCTGCGAAAATTCGTTGATCTGCCAACGTCAGAACTAGAAAAAAGAGAATCACTTGAGCAATTACGGCTTCTCGAGAATGGTTTTATGATTGGAGTTGAAGAGGCTTGCCAACCTGTTCCAGCTGGCGTTGATACCAAGGAAGACGTTGACCGTATAAGAGCTATTCTAAAACATGATGAATGATAGCTTGCAGTTAATAGAAGGGTACTTGGGTAGAGAGGAAGCCGATTATCTTCTTGGGTGGGGGTTGACGGCTGTGCCATGGAAGTACGAGTCTATTACATCGTTTGGAAGACGTATTAGAGTTCCCCGAAAGATTGCTTGGTTTGGTGATTACGATTGTAGCTACACTTATTCCGGGATTCGGCATACAGCTTCTGGTTGGCCCGATGAGCTAGTTCCAATAAAAAATCAGATTAGTAAAGAGTTTGAATGCAAGGTTAATTTTGTTCTTTTAAATCTCTACGAAAACGGTAATCACTACATGGGCTGGCATGCAGATGACGAGGCTATGTTATCGGGCCCTATTATTTCGTTAAGTTTGGGGGGCACGAGGGATCTATTGATAAGAATAGGTTCAAATTCAAATAGTAAAAAAATAGAACTGCGACACGGAACCCTACTGGTGCATGGCAGATCTCTACGCCATACCTTGCCGAAAAGAAAGAATTACAGGGAGAAAAGGATCAATTTAAGTTTCCGAGGAATATGCACGAATGCAGCTCATGAACTCTAGCATTCCAAATACACTAGGTGTTCCGAGTGTAGCTGAGAAATTGTACGAGGTTGATAGTCTCTCCAGTTTGCAAGTAGTGCTGTCGCAAAACGAATCAATAATAGTTTTGGGTGAGGCCAGTAATGTAGTTTTGCCACCCCAGTTAACCCAAACGGTCTGCTTAATGAAGCTCCGAGGGATTAGTTTTGAAAAGGTCGAAGGAAAAATCCGAGTAACAAGTGGAGCTGGGGAATCATGGCATGGGCTTGTACGTCGCTGCTTGGCTAATGAAGCCTTTGGACTAGAAAATCTTGCTTTAATTCCAGGATCTGTAGGGGCGGCTCCTATTCAAAACATAGGGGCATATGGTGTTCAGCTTTCTGATCATTTTGTTTCGTTGAGGGCCATAAAGATCTCTACGGGTGAAATTATTAAATTTAGTCGTGAGGATGCATGTTTTGGTTATAGGGAAAGCTATTTCAAATCACCGTCGTTTAGTGATTATGTGATATTCGAGGTCACCTTAGAACTCAATCAAAAGCCGGATATAAAAGCTGACTATTACGATATACAGGAGCAGCTGAAAGATTCTGGTATTACAAAACCCAGGCCAATAGATATAGCTAGTGCCGTTATTCGAGTGCGACGGAGGAAACTGCCGAATCCCCAAGTTCTTGGTAATACTGGTAGTTTTTTTAAAAACCCTATCATTACAAGAGCTATGTCCAAAAAATTACTGGGAAAGAACTTTGAGTTTAGTATGCAGGAACAGGAAGATGGAGAGCATTTTAAGGTCTCGGCCGCCCAATTAATCGATGCTGCTGGGTTGAAGGGTTTGTCTATAGGTCGAGCCGCCGTTTGGAAGCGACAGCCTCTAGTTCTCGTAAACGAGGGCGGGGCTACAGCCCAAGAGTTTTTATTATTAGCGGAAACAATCAGGCAGGAGGTGAAAAAAGCATATGGAATTGCTCTTGAGCTAGAACCGATTATTTTATAGGTTTATAGCTAGCGGTTTATTTGATTACCCCTTGTGACTTAAGTTTTGCTTCTCGTTCTCGCCTACGGACCTCCCGAGGATCGTTAAATGCTCTTGTGTTAGGGGGGTCCTTTGGCTCTTCGGGAGCTTCTATTCCTGTTGTAGCTTTACTTTCTAGGTCTTCTCCCTCAGCGACGGTCACGCTGTTCGTGTATTCGATCGTTGAGCTGGCACCCTGTTCTTCGCTATCTATTTCATTTTCTGTTCCCAATTGAGGGTCACTATTAGATATTTGTTCCGTAGAAGATGGCTCAGGGTTGTTCTGTGCTTTAGCGTCGAGCGTATTCGCTACGTCTTCGGAACTCATGGGTTGCATATCTCCAGATGACTGATCGCTTGGTTTTGCAGTATCTGTGGACGTCGTTTCTGTTGCTATTGACGCATCGATTTCTTTTTCCTTGGTGATATTAGAAGCCTCAATCACCGATTTAGGATCACTGGATGATTCTGTGCTAAGAGCCGATCGATCTCTTAGGGGCAGCCTTTTACTCGCCTCAAGCTTTTCTGCCGATGGTCGGCGGTTTTTAGCTAGATGTTCTTTTGGCGAGCTTTCTTTAGTTCTCTTTGGATTGCTTTCCTCTTTTAAGGCTTGCCGATTTCCTTTTTTTCTTGGCTGGGTGCTAGCTTCTTCATCGCTAGACCTAGGTTTTTTATAATTTTTATTTTTGTTAGTCCCTTGTTCTCGGGGATTATTCTTTTTACTAGAATTGATTGACCGACGTTCTCCTTTTTTTCGTTGATCAGAAGGTTGCGCCGGTTTGGCTGAGACCTTAGCTGTGTCTGAAAAGAGAGCTTCAATGATTATTTGAAAAATATTTTTCTTGTCTTTTTTCTTGTTACTTAGGTTTTTCGACTTGCTTTGCTGGAACCCTGTGACGGCAGCTGTTGGCGCAATCTTCGGCTTCGATTCTTCAATTAATTCATCTTCTATGCGCACATTTTCACTATATGTGTAGCTAGGGTTTGAATATTGGTCCGGTGAATGATCGTCTCTAAATCGTTCAACTTCGTATTGAGGTGTATCCATATTTGGATTTGGTACAATTATTATATGTGTCTTAGTCCTGGTTTCTATCTCGAGGACATCCTGACGTTTTTCATTTAACAAGAAGGTGGCTACTTTCATCGGTACTAGCGCTCGAATTATGGAGCTTCCCTCTTTTAATGCTTCCTCTTCCATTACTCGTAAAATACCCAGGGATGAGGATTTAATATCTCGTATTCTTCCCTGACCGCTACATCGTGGACAGACGATAGTGGTTATCTCTTCGAGTGATGGCCGCAGTCGTTGTCTGGACATCTCCATCAAACCAAAGCGAGATATTTTGCTTGTTTGCACTCTAGCCCGGTCTTCTTCGAGGCAACTTTGCATTCTGTTTTCTACTGCTCTTTGCGATTTAGGGTTCACCATATCGATGAAATCTATTACAACTAGTCCGCCTATATCTCTCACTCGCAGCTGTCGCGCTATTTCTTCTGCTGCTTCTAGATTTGTATTTAGAGCCGTTTCCTCAATATCAGAACCTTTTGTGGCTTTTGCGGAATTAATATCAATCGATACCAGAGCTTCCGTAGGGTCGATAACCAAGCTCCCTCCAGAGGGCAGTTTTACTGAATGCTGGAAGGCGGACTCTATTTGACTTTCTATTTGATAACGACTGAATAATGGGATGGAATCTTCATAAAATCTAACACGGTCCTCAAAATGAGGCATTACATCGTTAATAAATGCCTTTGCTTCATCATAGGCTTCCTTTCCCTCAATCAAAACTTCGCGGATATCTTTTCGAACGTTATCTCTAATAGTTCGAAGAATTACGTTATTTTCTTGGAAGAGTAAATTTTGGGTATCGGGGTTTTTTTGTGCCTGCTCTATGGCGCTCCATAATTGTAGGAGATAGTCTAGATCTCCTTGCAGCTCTTCTCCTTGTCTATCGATTCCAGCGGTTCTAATGATTACACCCATTCCTTCTGGAATCTGTAGGCTGCTGAGGGCTTCGCGGAGATTATCTCTATCCTCGCCTTCAATTCGTCGCGATATGCCACCAGCTCGTGGGTTGTTTGGCATGAGAACTAGGTATCGGCCAGCTAAACTAACGAACGTGGTCAAAGCGGCTCCTTTATTACCCCGCTCTTCCTTTTCTACCTGTACTACAAGTTCTTGACCTTCTTGCAGTACGTCTCCAATTTGAGGGCGACCTTGGTTGTGGTCCTTCTTAAAATAATCTCTAGACACGTCCTTGAAGGATAGGAAGCCATGTCGATCTGCTCCGAAATCAACGAAAGCAGCCTCCAAGCTAGGCTCAATCCGGGTGATTTTGGCCTTATAAATACTTCCTTTTTTCTGTTCCCGTCCTCGATTTTCTATATCTAGGTCGTATAGCTTTTGGCCATCTACTAGTGCCACGCGAACTTCTTCGTTCTGGGTAGCGTTTATTAGCATTCTTTTCATGTATGTTCCTCTACTCTCCACCGCAAGGGTGGAAACTATTTTGGTAGCTTGGAACGTTAGATAGTAATAAGGGTTTATCGATTAGAGGTTGATCATGAGTTAGAACTCAGAAGCAATGATGAGTAGCTATACTTCTAGGCTACTTCTGTTTCTTTTTCAGAAAAACCTGGGCTTTTTAATATACTAAAGCCTAGTTTGGGTGAGAGTTGCATGCCTCGATTGGTTAATCTCTCACACCTGTATTGTTAATCGATCGAAGATCATAGCTTTTTTAAGCTTGATCCCTATTATATTTTATTCGGTAATAATTCTTATTCTATCTTTTGTCTTACAAGCTTACGTTTGAATTTTTTGTTCTGATTCCTATCAGCTCAATCTTGTTAATCATTTGAGTGTTTCTAGCTTTCTGCTGTATGGTCTATTAATAAACTCCATACCCTATATAGTTCCTATATCCTTACGGTAAAACCCTACTACCATTATCATAGGGCTAATGAACGCTATGATGTTCCTTGTGTTCACATGGATTCTTCACCCAGCTAGTATTATGCTCCTCACATAACTTAGCGTTCATTCTAACAGTCATTGATAAGTCCTTCAAACCCTGGAGAAATCGTTGCAAAAGCAGTCTTCTAGAGGCGTAGAGTATATAGAGGTAGGCGAAGCTGGTGGTCAGCGCGTAGATAACTTCCTCATGGCCCACTTGAGAGGAGTGCCTCGCAGTCGTATTTATAGGCTTTTACGAAAAGGAGAAGTAAGGGTAAATGGAGGAAGAGTGAAAGCTCTATATCTATTGCGCGTCGGAGATATTATTAGGGTTCCACCGGTCTATTTTTCCGACAAAGGAAAGCAAGTATACGTTAATGAGCACCAAAGAAAGCTACTAAAATCAGCTATCCTCTTTGAGGATAATCAGCTTTTAGTGCTTAACAAACCCGCGGGTTGGGCAGTGCACGGTGGTAGCGGGATAAATCATGGAATCATCGAAATAGCTCGGGCGCTTTGGAACGATCCGAAACTAGAATTAGCTCACCGCCTTGATAAGGGCACATCCGGTTGTCTTCTGGTAGCCAAGTCTCGAGCGGCTCTCAAGATTTTACATGCTTCCTTACGTGAACGCTCCATGAAGAAGCGTTATAGTTTAATTGTCTATGGCAAATGGAATTCTAGGGTTAAAACCATCCGTTTCCCTCTTCATCGATTTATTTTGCCTTCGGGTGAGAGGCGGGTAAAAGTAGCGTCTGATGGCAAGCCCAGCCGCACGGATTTCGAGATCAAAAAGGAAGGGAGTCAAGCCACCTGGCTGCATGCCTTCCCATATACGGGGCGAACTCACCAAATTCGGGTCCACTGTTTAGCAAATGGGCATGGCATAGTTGGAGACGAGAAATACTTCCATGAATCTTCAGATAGTATAAAGCAGATGCATTTTGGTGGGGGGCTTTGTTTGCATGCTGATCGTATCAGAGTAGATTTTCAGGGCAGAGAATTGAAATTTGAGGCGCCTCTACCAGAAAGTTTCGAATTAGCTTGGAATAGACTATCTCAGGATTAGAACGCCTTCTTCAGAGAGCATATTGCATAGCTCTAGTAATGGCAGGCCCACAAGAGCGGTGTGATCTTCGCTCTCTATAGATTTTATTAGCGCTATACCTAATCCTTCCGATTTGAAGGACCCTGCACAATTAAAGGGTTTTTCCTTATCTAAATAGTAGAGAATTTGCGTATGACTAAGTTCCCTTAATTTCACATTGGTCGCGATTATCTTCAGTCTTTCCTTGTGATTCCTGCTATTAATTAGACAGAGACTAGTAAGAAATACAATTTTTCTACCAGAAAGAAAGAGTAGTTGGTTCACCGCTGTTTCGTGATTTCCGGGTTTTCCTAGGATTCGATCTTCACAGACTGCGATCTGATCCGACCCGATAATTAGAGCGTTTTTGCTGTGTTCGGCTACCGCTTTAGCCTTCGATTTACCTAGTCGTTCTACTAGACTCCTGGGGCTTTCGTTTTTTATGCGAGTCTCGTCGATATCAGGTTTTTCTATTCTAAAGGGTATTCCTAGTCTCGAAAGTAACTCGCAACGATAGATTGAGCTAGATGCCAAAACGAGTTCCGTTATCCCAATTGGTAAGACGCTATTAGCTTGAGTTTTCTCTTTTGTTAAAGGCACTTGTATAACTACTATCCACTTTACAGAGTATTATAGGGTACATATGATTGCTTCCGCTATGAAGACCCATCCTGAAGACCTTCTCCAATATAAGGACTTAGCTCGTCGGGAGGCCTCTATTGTTCGGAACGTTACAAGTGATTCCTTACCTCGTTGTAAGACTATTTCTGGTAAAGAATGGGAAGTCCTTGCAAGCCTCAAATTTAGCTTAGATGAGGATGGATACGTATGGGCAAAAGGTGGTTTCGAAGTTAAAACTGAGTTGGAATGCCAATATTGTTTGCAATGGAAGGGCGCGAGCTATAGAGGTAAGATAGAGGTGTGCTTAGTCCAGGAAGATGGATTGGCATCGCAATTGGCGCGCGAAAGGGATGTTGCTTTGGTTAAAAGCGACGCAATTAAGTTAGCCGAAATTATAGAAGATGAAATTTTACTCGGAGTACCGGAAAAATTATGTGAGAACAATCCATGTGAGAATGATCCGGGTAGGAGTTATTCTGCAGGAGAGAAAAGTATAGAGCGACGAAATAGCCCATTCTCTATATTAAAAAATATGAAAGATTAGGTGATATTGAATTAAGGAAAACATATATGGCAGTGCAAAAAAATAAACCCACTAGAGCAAAGAGAGGAATGCGACGGTCGCATGATTCTCTTAAAAACCCATCTCTTTCAGTTGATCCAACTACTGGCGAAACTCATCGGAGGCACCATATAACCTCGGATGGTTTTTATAAGGGTAATAAAGTTATCGATCGAAGTGAAGAGGAGTAGATTCTTATCGTGACCACGGGTGTTATTTTCCCAGGCCAAGGCTCCCAATTCGTTGGAATGCTAGAGGATTTTGGTAGCGATTACCCCTTAATAAAGGATTACTTTGTAAGAGCTAGTGAGGTTCTGGACGTCCCTCTATGGGATATAACAATGAATGGTCCCATAGAAAAGTTAGCTAGTACTGAGATTACACAGCCGGCCTTGCTTACTGCGAGCGTAGCACTTTTTGAGATTCTTCAAACTAATACGCAAGTTCTTCCAGCAGTTATGGCGGGCCATAGTTTGGGCGAATATTCAGCATTAGTTGCTTCTAACTCTCTGAGTTTCGAGGATGCAGTCATGCTAGTACATAGACGAGGATTGTTGATGAAAGAAGCAGTTCCGCAGGGGGAAGGTGGTATGGCCGCGATATTAGGCCTCGATGGAAATATCGTAGAGGCTTGCTGTGATAAGGCAGAAGGGATGGTATCTCCAGCTAACTATAATGCTCCTGGACAGATTGTTATAGCAGGAAAAATGGACGCTTTAGAATCGGCGATATTGCTTTGTAAAGAGGCGGGGGCAAGGCGTGCAACTGTTTTAAATGTTAGTGGGCCCTTTCACTCTCCCCTGATGGAGTCTGCAAGAGATCAATTTGAGAGATATTTGGAACAGGTTAATTTAATCATGCCGACAGTACCGGTGGTCCATAATGTTGATGGATCGCAAGCAAAAAACCTTCCAGACCTGAAAGCTAAGCTTTTAGCTCAGCTTTCAGGTCCAGTTCTTTGGGAGCTTTGTATGAATTCAATATACAGTATGGGTGTAGATGAATTATTTGAATGTGGGCCAGGAAAAGTCCTAACAGGTCTAAATAAAAGAATTAATTCATCCATAGGCTGTCGCAGTATCGGAACAAAAGACGAGTTCTCGATAGTCTCTGATGAGCAGCGTTAGCGTGTCTAAAGATAGGCGAATTGCTTTAGTGACGGGAGCAAGTCGAGGAATTGGTTTGGCAATTGCAACTAAACTCTCGGAGAACTATTACGTTATTGGCACATCTACTAATTCCGATGGGTCCGATGTAATAAGTGCTAAGCTTGGAGCGCAAGGCGAGGGTTTTGTCCTTAGAGTTGATGACGATGGGTCTGTAGATGAACTGTTTGACAATCTTGGGAGCCTAGATTTCTCGCCAAGTATAGTCGTGAATAACGCGGGAATAACTTCTGACAACCTCTTGATGCGGATGAAGAGGGAGGAATGGGATTCCGTCATTAATACTAATATTAACGGAATTTATCGGGTTGTTAGACGATCTTTGCGAGCTATGGTTCGATCTCGATGGGGAAGGATTATAAGCGTTAGTTCCGTAGTTGCGAGTTCTGGAAACCTAGGCCAGGTCAATTATGCGGCTAGCAAGGCGGCCATAGAGGGTTTTTCGCGATCGTTAGCAATTGAAGTAGCTTCCAGAGGTATAACGGTAAATGTAGTTGCGCCTGGATTTATAGATACAGATATGACTGGCCGATTAGAGGACTCTCAAAGGCAAGCTTTAATTGCTAATATTCCCATAGGGAAAATCGGTACAGCCCAGGATATTGCTGAAGCCGTGGGGTTTCTAGCAAGTGAAGAATCCGAGTATATAACGGGTGAAACGCTTCATATAAACGGTGGTTTATATATGAGCTAAGTAAATATAGCGATAAATAGGTTCTTGAATTGGGATATCGGCATCTATAGAATTCGCTCCGCCCTGCAACCAGTGGAAGGTAAATGGAGGCCCCTGCATAATGAGCAGCGTACAAGAACGAGTAAAAAAATTAATTTGTGAACAATTAGGCGTAAAAGAAGATGAAGTTCAGGATGATTCCTCTTTTGTAGAGGATTTAGGAGCGGACTCTCTTGATACAGTTGAGTTGGTGATGGCGCTTGAAGAGGAATTCGAGACTGAAATTCCTGATGAAGAAGCTGAGAAAATCACAACTGTCAAAGAGGCCTTCGACTACATTTTGGCACACCAGTAGCTTTTAGCTATATTCCTCAGCTCAAAATGGATAGCTTACTTGCGCAAGATTCGTTGGGTAGGGGATGGTGTTTATTGAAATCAACTCTGAGAATCTTATGAAGGTTGAGCGACGCGTGGTAGTTACTGGCTTGGGGATGCTCTCTCCGATTGGAAACGATCCTGTCACCTCTTGGGCGAATGCGCTTGATGGTAAGAGTGGAGCTGGATTAATTGAAAACTTTGATACCACTGACTTTGCGGTAAAGATCTGTGCGGCAGTTAAGGATTTCGATCCTACTGAAATCGTAGATCGTAAAGAAGTTAGGCGTAACGACCCGTTTATCATCTATGGAATGGCAGCCGGTATTCAGGCTATTGAGGATGCGGGTTTAGAGGCTAATCCCGAGAATCCGGAAAGATATGGTATAGCTATTGGTTCTGGAATTGGTGGTATTGGCACAATAGAGAATACGGCAGTAACTCTGGATCACGGTGGGCCTCGAAAGGTATCGCCCTTTTTTATTCCTTCGTCGGTTGTGAACATGATTTCGGGGCAATTATCTATTAGATATGGCTTTACGGGACCCAATATAGCAATTGTTACGGCTTGTACCTCGGGTACTCATAATATTGGTTTTGGTGCCCGGATGATCAAATATGGAGACGCTGATGTTATGGTCGCTGGCGGGGCTGAATATGCGCGAACGCCCGTGGCGGTAGCGGGTTTTGGTATGATGAAAGCATTATCTACTCGGAACGATAATCCCGAGGAAGCTTCCAGGCCCTGGGATACCGATAGAGATGGGTTTTTACTGGGAGAGGGCGCTGGGGTACTGGTACTTGAAGAGTATGAAAGGGCAAAAAAAAGGGGAGCTAAAATCTACGCTGAAGTGATTGGTTTTGGAATGAGCGGCGATGCATTTCATATTACTGGTCCGGCTGAAGATGGTGGAGGAGCTATTCTTTCCATGCAAAATGCGATGAAAGATGCAGGAATAACTGTAGATGATGTGGATTATATTAATGCCCATGGCACCTCGACCCCGCTAGGTGATGTTGCAGAAACTATAGCGATAAAAAAAGTGTTTGGGTCTGGCACCAAGATTCCGGTTAATTCAACCAAATCTATGACGGGGCATTTATTGGGAGCAGCTGGTTCGGTAGAAGGAATCTTTACTATTCTAGCTATCAATAAAAATATATCTCCTCCTACGATTAATCTTCATCAACCTGGCGACGGTTGTGATCTTGATTATGTGCCCAATACAGCTCGAGATATGAAGATCGAAATTGGACTAAGTAATTCATTCGGCTTTGGTGGGACCAACGGCACTCTAATTTTTAGCGCAGTTTAGACAGATATTAACAATCTTTTTGGGCTAATATTCGGGTATTTAAGTTCAGGATTACTTTGAAGCCCTTTACGTTAGTTCTATACCTACTTGTAGTTTTCGCAACGACGCTTGCCCTCATTTATTTCTGGTTTATGCAGCCTATAGGGCAGCACAAGTTCGATTCTGCGATAGTTGAATTAAAAACTGGTGAACCACTTGTTGCATTTTCCTCTAGGCTCAAGGAAAAGAAACTATTAAGTGGATCTCAGATTTGGACAAAATTCGCGCAGTTAAGAGGATTGTCGACAAAAGCAAAGGCAGGAGAGTATTGGGTTCATGCAAAAGATACTAGAGAATCCCTATTGCAGCGTGTGGTCAGAGGTGAGGTGGTTTCTTACGAGGCTCGAATCATTGAAGGTTGGTCGGTAGATGAACTGTTAGCGTATTTACAAGGGATAGAGAAGCTAAAGAAAACCTTAGGTGAGGCTAATCGTGAAACTCTATTAGAGCGTTTGAAGCTTCGAGGGGGGAATGCTGAAGGGCGTTTTCTTCCAGATACTTATCATTATGTCAAAGGGGATTCGGATGCTGATATTCTACTGAGAGCTTATGAAGCTATGAATGAGGAGTTGAAGACCGTTTGGAGCCAGCGTGCGAGTGAACTTAAGTCTAGTAGCGAATACGATTTGCTAATTGTAGCCTCTTTAATTGAGAAGGAAACAGGGATTGATTCTGAACGAAATATCATTAGCCAGGTATTTAATTCAAGGTTAAAGCGAAAAATGCGACTACAGACAGATCCTTCTGTTATCTACGGATTAGGAAATTCATTCGATGGTAATTTGAGAAGATCCGACTTGAAATCGGATGGCCCCTATAATACCTATACTCGACACGGTTTGCCGCCCACTCCTATTGCATTACCGGGAATCGCCTCTTTAAGAGCAGCTGGGCAGCCTTCAGATTCTAAGTATTTCTATTTTGTTGGACGAGGTGATGGCACAACCCATTTTTCAGAGACTCTTGAGGAGCATCAGAAAGCAGTCCGAAGATACCAGTTGGGAGGCATGAGATGAAAGAAAAGGATTTAGATCGAGGGCGTTTTATCACTTTAGAAGGAGGCGAAGGTGTTGGAAAAACCACTAACTTAAGTTTTATCACAGAACTACTAAAGGCAAACGGAAATCAAGTTTTATTAACGCGCGAGCCAGGGGGGACACAAATCGGTGAAGCTATTCGATCACTGTTGCTAGATAGTGAAGAGTATAGGATGGAGGGTCTCACTGAATTGCTTATGATCTTTGCCGCGCGATCAGAGCATATCAAGCGGGTTATAACGCCAGCTTTGGAAAGGGGTACCTGGGTAGTATGTGATCGATTCACAGATGCTACTTATGCATACCAAGGCGGTGGCCGAGGAGTCAGTACAGCCGTTATAGATCAGCTAGCAGAGCTTGTACAAGATGATTTATGGCCGGATTTGACAATATATTTAGATGCACCCGTTGCGATATCAGCGAAGCGAATTGCTAATAGGTCACTGGACCGTATAGAGAATGAAAATAAAGACTTTTTTGAAAGAGTTCGCGATACCTACTTAAAGAGGGCAAAGTTAAGTTCTAGAGTCAAAATTGTGGATGCAAATTCGCCTTTGGAGCAGGTACAACGAGATATAAGAGAAGTGATAGCGGTGTTTATAGGATTAGAGTCCTGATGTTAAATCCACCTTGGTTGGTTAGTCATTTAGAAGAATTTGATCAGCTCATGGTTAAAAAGAAAATGCCCCATGCTTTAATTATTTCAGCAAATGAAGATTGGGGTGAAGATCTTTTGGCTGAGCAATTATCTTTGCGTTTGCTCGGACAGAGTTTAGATCAAAACATTGCAAACCTTGCTCACCCTGATCTTTGCATAGTGCTGCCTGACGGAGCTGAGACGAAATTAGATTCTGTGCGAGAAGCTATAAAGTTTTCCTACTTAACCCCTCAATTAGCTGAATCAAAGGTTGTATTACTTAAAGAAGCTCATTGTCTTAATAGTTCGGCTGCAAATGCACTTTTGAAAACTTTAGAGGAGCCCCCACCGGCAACGTTTCTTATACTTTCGAGTTGTCAGTCTGAGAAGTTACTTCCAACAATAAGAAGTAGGTGCCAGCGATTTCATGTCAAGCCAGACCACGAAATCGCCCGTAAGTGGTTGGAAAAAAATGGAATATTGGATGCCTTACAATCGGCGAGGGAGGGAGGTATTGGTCCTCTTATTACTTTTAAGGAATTCGAATCTGGGAATCCGTCAGTTCATCAGGTTTTAGAGGACATATGGGATACAAAAGCTCCATTATCCTTCTTGGATCTATTCTTGGAAATGGAGCCGAGAACCCTAACGAATTACTGGTACCGATATCTTGTTGATATGGTTGCTAGGTTTGTTACCCAGGATGCTAGATCTTCAAGTGCTATAGATGCGATATTAAATTTCGAAAAAGAATTACTTTGGGTCCGCAAACAACTACTTGATAGTAATAGCGCTAATTCCAGATTATTGATAGGTAGATTAATAAGCAAATGGTATGAGATAGGCGGTTTACTTGAACGTTCTAAGAAGGATAATTCCCAGTAAGGATTTGAGGGGCTGTCGATATGCTTATTGATTCTCATTGCCATCTAAATTTTTTAGATTCCCCGAATATTGCCCTTGCGGCAGCAAGGATGGGTGGAGTCGGTGGATTTTTGTGCGTCGGTGTTGATAAAGATGGGATTGACGATGTTTGTGCCTTGGCACAGGACAATATGGACGTTTGGGCTAGTATCGGGCAACACCCTAATACAACAGAAAAAGATTTATCATGGATTTCTGAGCGAATAGCAAAATTTGAGAGCAGTTCAAAAGTGATTGCCCTTGGGGAAATGGGATTAGACTATTCTCAATGTTCGGATGATCGGGAAGAGCAATTAAGGCAGATCAGTTGTTTTGAATACCAATTGGCTCTCGCTGAGAACTTGAAATATCCAGTAATCATTCATACTCGAGATGCAGAAGAAGATACAGCCTCTATTTTAGAAAATTTTAGTTCGGTCCGAGGGGTTATGCATTGTTTCACCGAATCTTGGGCCTTAGCCGAAAAGGCCCTTAATCTTGGGTATTACATTTCAATGTCCGGAATTGTAACCTTCAAGAATGCTGGGTTGGTTAGAGAGGTGGCTAGCAGAGTTCCTAAAGATAGGTTGCTCGTCGAGACGGATAGTCCATGGCTTGCTCCAGTTCCATATAGAGGTAAGCTTAATCAACCGCTTTTCGTTACTGAAACAGCTAAATTTCTGGCTAATTATCTAGATTGGGAGATGAGCGATTTTGAGCTTAAGACGGAACAGAATTTCTTTAGACTTTTTACTAAAGCCAAAGCGATTCCTTAAAGATTTCGTGCGAAGAAATCTAAAATTAAATTAAAGCGGTGGACCAGAACGGAGGTTTCCTGGAGTGAATGTTTAGATCCAGGATAAAGCATTAATTCGAACTGCTTATTCAGAGTTTGCAATTCAGTAATTAGTGTATTTGTATGGGTTAGTAGAACATTGTCATCAGACATTCCATGCATAATTAGGAGCTTAGCTTCGATTGCATCAAGATATGGAAAGACCGAACTATTTTTATAACCTAGAGGATTTTTGTTGGGCATGCCCAGATATCGTTCAGTATAATGCGTGTCGTAGAGTTCCCATTTTGACACAGGGGCTATAGATACCACCGATTTAAATACTTCTGGAGCTTTACCTGCACAAAGTAGAGCCATATATCCGCCATAGCTATGGCCAAAGATTCCAATCCGGCTAACATCGGCCCACCTGATATTTTCTAGGTATTCATATATTCTAAGTTGGTCCGTAACTTCCGCAACTCCTAGATTCCCATATATGGCATCCTCAAAGGCTTTGTCTCGGTTAGAGGTCCCTCTATTATCGAGCTCTACAATTCCATAGCCCGCTGAAGCGAATAATTGATTGATCAGGGGTGGCCATTCGTTTTTTACCCTTTGCACCCCAGGCCCACCGTAGACATTAACAATTATGGGATGTTTCCCTTTAATTATTCGTGGCGGTGTTAGACGAATGTAAAGAGATGGCCCGTTAGGAGGATAAATACGATCAATGCTGCTGAAGGAATGGTCTTTTATGTATGCATAGTAAGGATGAGAGGATGTTATCTCCTGTTTATCTATTACCCTGTCCGACGTTTTTTCAATAATTAGCCTGATTTCTCTTGGTATTGAGTTTGAGCTAAAGCTATCGAGATAGCAGTCGCCTTTTTTATTAAAGATAACATCATGCCAACCCGCATCTTTGGTGACTTTTTTTATAGACTTGTGGCGAAAGTTCTCATCGAGATCTAGGCGGAACAAATGTTTCTCTGAAGCATTTTCATCCCAACCATCAAAAAATATTTGGTTATCTTTCGTGTGAAGTATTCTGTCTACCCGTCCTGGGATCTTGGTAAGCATCGTTAACTTGGTATTTTCTAAAGCATATATTTGGTTGGTTCCTGACCGCTCTGAGGTCCATAGGAGCCTTGTTGGGCTTTCCCAGGCTAGGTTATCGTGCAGATTAATCCAGGTTTTACTTCTTTCCTCTAATAGAGTAGTGCACGATCCTGAATTCAGATTAACCGTTTTTACTGTAATTTGTTTTTGGTCCCTGCTTTGGACTTGAAGCGTGAGGGGTGCGTTGTCCCAGTTTACCCTTGCCAAATAGTCCTCTGAGTCTTCCTGGTATTTTATGATTGTATTTTTCTTAGTTATGACATTCGTCAAGAATAGCTCGACGGTGGGATTGGTTTTCCCAGCAAATGGATAATTTTGTTGTATAGTGATTATCTCTCCATTTTGTGATTCCAATCGACTGATTTTCTCAACTAGAGTGTTGTTTGTTTTGGTGTACGCTAAAGTACTTTCATCTGGAGACCACCAATGGGCTTCATGACGATGCATTTCTTCAGCAGCTAAGAAGTCAGGGGCTCCGAAACTTATATTTGGGTTTCCTTTGCGGTCAGTTATCTGAGTCTCTAGGGCCTTATCTATATTTAGAACGAATAAATCATCATCACGAACATATGATATGTATGTGCCAGCCGGAGAGAATTTAATACACTCTTGTCTGGTTCCCTGCGGTGTTATTCTCTCGGGATCCGATGAAGACCCCGGTAGAATATATGCGGCACCCTCCGCGCATATTAATAATTCATTGTTGGAGGGCCTGAATTCGATGTGAGTAATCCCAGTGGTAAATAAGCGTTTTCTTTCCTTTTGATTAAGCTCGGCGGCTGATAGTTTAGAGTGTTCCGTTTCATATAGTTTTGTTGCGTTTAGCCAAAGAAATGGTTTTTCCGAACCTATATTATGTCGCCATAGGTCAAGACGGTTTTGGTCTTCCTGGGATGATCGAAGGAAAACAAAATATGTTGAATCGGGAGAGAATACATAATGGCTAGTAATCGGTGGAGAGATACCATTTGTTGTGAATAATTTAGTCGGTGTCAACTCTACAGTGGTCATATTTTACATTAATATATGTTTAGCTGGCATCTGTAGCGAGGGCAAAAGCATTTCTGGTAAGGTTATCGATACCATCTTTGTGTAGGAGAATGTTATCTTCAATTCTCATTCCCCCAAATGGAAATAAGGCGCTTATGAGCTTCCAATTTAGTTTTTTAGAGTGCTTAGCTTTTAGTGTATTTAAGAGTGTTGGAATGAAGTAGATGCCGGGCTCTATAGTAAAGATCTGTTCTTCCTCAATCGTCCTGGTTAGCCTTAAAGTTTCGTAATAGTCTGGAGGAATTTCTTGCGTTCCATTGAGATCTATCTGATGGCCGCCGACGTCATGAGTCTGAATTCCTAGAAGATGTCCTAATCCGTGAGGTAGAAAGCTTCTAGTTAGCCCGAGATCAAAGCACTCTTGCGGATCACATAAAACAAGCCTGGTTTCCGAAATTATGGTAGCGATTTCCTGATGCATTGTTTCGTGGAGGTCTATGTACTTTTGCCCCGAACGAAGTGTTCCTATTAATTTTTGCTGTGCATTATCCAGTTTTTCTAGCAGCGCTTTGAATACCTGGCCTTCCTCTTGTTTATTTGGAGCCATATATGTTCTAGTTATGTCGGCAGCATAGTGCTGATTGCGAGCTCCGGCATCTATCAAGAAGCTCCGAAGATTGGGCGGTGGTTCGCTGTCATAGCGTTGGTAGTGCAGTATTGAAGCATGTTCATTCAAAGCAATAATATTAGGGTATGGTAGGTCTGCTTCGCTTTGTCTTGACGCCTTTAGATAAGCGAGATGTATATCAATTTCAGATAAACCACTTTCGAAGCATTTTTTAGCCATTAAATGACCCTGGACTGATGAGGCTGTCGCTTTTTTCATCGCCTTAATTTCGAAATCAGTTTTATATGCACGATAATATTCCAAGCTAGTTATAAGTTCTTGGGGGTTGATTTGGGCTTTCGGAAAGTTACCGTTGCTGGGATTCCCTATGTAGGCAGGCCGGATGGAAGATTCCAACAATTTTTTAATCTCAATAGCTATATCGTTTTTTTCTTGGTAAATAGATATTTTGATATATTTCTCGGGCAATGGCGGTGGTTCTGGAGCCTTTAGCCAGTAGTCGTTTTCGCTTAAAAAAAGTAATTGGGGCCGGTCAGATTCGGTTAAAACTAATGCACTTCCTTCGCAGTGGTCCGTGTTGAGCCATTGCGCTAGGTGTGGGTTTGCGCGGAATATTCCTGTTTGATCATCAAATAGATGAACAGTGGGTTCTCCAGCATCAATTATTATCATATCGAATTGGTGGCGAACCATTGCGGAATGCCATCTATCCGTTAGTATGGCGAGGTGACTTGAATGGAGTTGTGTGTCTTCGTTGTAGTTCATAAGTTACATTATACGCACGGTTTTACAATTTCGCGCTCCACCCTGAGCTAAGTTCATGGTAGATTGCAATTGTAAGAGTAATCAAAAGTAGTGGAGGGTGCATGGGTGGATATACTTATGTGGCGCCAGCAACAGTAGCTGATGCGCTAACGATCCTATCGGAGCATAAAAATAATGGGACGAGAGCGCAAGTGCTAGCAGGCGGAACGGATCTCTTGGTTCAAATGAGATCCGGAGATAATGCGGGACGAGCTATAGTTGATATTAAAAATATTAAAGAGTCTAATAATTTGGTATTTGGAGAGACGGAAACCTTCATTGGAGCAGCTATTTCCAGTGCTGTTTTAAATGAGAGCGAAAAGCTCAAAGAGTTGTTTCCTGGTTTACTTGAAGCGGCAGATTTAATCGGATCCACTCAGATTCAAGGAAGAGCTACGATAGCAGGTAATTTGTGTAACGCGTCCCCGGCGGGAGATACAATTCCAGCTCTTATTGCAAATTCGGGGGTTTGTGTAATTTCTGGTCCTTCTGGAGAGAGACAAATGGCGGTAGAGGAATTTGTGACAGGTGTTGGAACTAATGCTCTGTCTTCGGAAGAGTTTGTCCTTGGATTACGGCTACCAAATCCCGCTCTTAGGACTAGTGACGCATATTTGCGCTTTATTCCTCGTACGGAAATGGATATCGCAGTAGCTGGGGCAGGCGTATCTCTGAGCCTATCAGAAGATGGCACTTGTATTGCAGCTAGAGTTGCAATTGGGGCCGTGGCTCCCACTGCTCTTCTTGTTGAGGATGCGGCTGAAGCAATAGTTGGGAGTAAGCTGGACGAGGGCGCGTTGTCCAAAGCTAGCGAAGCTTGTAGCGGTGCAGCCTCGCCCATATCAGATAAAAGAGGGACAGCTGAATATAGAAGAAAGGTCGTTGGAGTATTATGCAAACGAGCGGCGGTAATTGCGCGAGATCGTGCGCTGAGTTAAGTAATCTAACTAAGGAATAATTGATGAGCAATAAGGTGCAAATACAGAGTAGCGTAAATGGGGAGATTGTCGATTTCTTATGTGATCCTCAAGAGACTTTGCTCGATGTATTAAGAAATAGGTTATCGCTGACAGGAACGAAAGAAGGCTGTGCTACTGGCGATTGTGGGGCTTGTAGCGTTCTTCTCGACGGAAGATTAACTTGTTCTTGTTTAGTATTAGGTGTTGAGGCCGTTGATAAAGAAATAACTACTATAGAAGGAATATCTGAGAAGGATGGTCTGCATCCAATCCAGAGAAAATTTCTAGAAAGAGCGGCTTTGCAATGTGGTATCTGTACGCCAGGGTTGATAGTTGCTACAAAAGCATTGTTAGAAAAACATAAGGATCCGGATGAAGAGACTATTAGGTATTGGCTGGCTGGAAATTTGTGCCGCTGTACTGGATACGACAAGATTGTTAGAGCTGTCCAAGATGCAGCGAAAGAGCTAAGTTACGAAGCGTAGATAAATCAGACGAGCGAAGGAGAAAAAAATGGCTGAAGCTGTTGATTATAAAATTATTGGAGAGCGTCCGGTTCGTCCTGATGGGGTAGATAAAGTTACCGGACGAGCTCAGTATGGTGCTGACTTAAGTTTACCGAATACTCTGATTGGGAGTGTGTTAAGAAGCCCGCACGCTCATGCGCGAATAAAAAGCATAGATGTAACTGCAGCGCTTTCCATGCAGGGAGTATACGCAGCTATAACCAGCGAGGATTTTGCAAGTCCAGATGGTGAGGTAGGGGGAGAGGCTGCTGGAAGTGCGAGCGATTTAGCTAAAAATGTAATGGCAACAGATAAAGTTCTGTACCATGGGCATGCAGTAGCTGCCATAGCCGCTTCCACAAAAGAAATCGCCGATTTAGCTTTAGATGCTATTGTTGTGGAATATGATGTTTTAGAGCCAGTTTTAGATATAGATGAAGCAATGAAGGATACTGCTCCGCTGCTTGATCCAGATTGTTATACGCAGAATCTTCCGGAAAAAGCCGAAAAGCCATCTAATATAGCGTCGGTTATGCAGCTTTCGGGTGGTAATTTGGAAGAAGGCTTTGCCGCAGCCGATATCATTGTTGAAGGCGAATACAATATTCCAATGGCTCATCAGGGCTACATCGAACCGCATGCTTGTACGGCAACAGTCAATGAGGCGGGACAAGCGACCGTTTGGTGTTGTACTCAAGGACACTTTGAGTTCCGTTCCATGACAGCTGCTCTTCTGGGTATGAACATTGCTGACTTGAAATTTATAGCTTCTGAAATTGGAGGTGGCTTCGGTGGAAAAACCGTAGTTTATTTGGAGCCAGTTGCTGTACTTCTATCAAAAATAGCAGGCCGACCCGTAAAAATGACAATGAGCCGGGAAGAAGTTTTTCGTGCCACTGGACCGACCTCCGGGACGCATTGTAAGGTCAAAGTTGGAGCGAAGAAAGATGGAACGCTGACTGCGGCATCCGCATGGTTAGCCTATGAGGCGGGGGCTTTTGCGGGCGCCCCAATGGGACCAGGAGCAATGTGTATATTTGCTCCATACAAGCTAGAAAATTTCTTTGTAGAGGCCTTCGATGTTTTGGTAAACAAACCAAAAGTTGCGGCTTATCGAGCGCCTGGAGCGCCACAGTCAGCTCATGCAATGGAGATTGCTCTAGATGACCTGGCAAGAGAATTAGAGATGGACCCTATTGATCTAAGATTAAAGAATGCAGTTCAGGAGGGAGATCAGGCTACCTATGGTCCTAAGTTCCCGAGGATCGGTTTTAAGGAGTGTTTAGAGGCTGCTAAGAATCATCCTAATTACAAAACTGCTTTAGAAGAAGGAACTGGTCGAGGGGTATCCGCCGGATTTTGGTTTAATGTTGGTATGCAATCTAGTGCTGAAGTACATGTTAATGAAAATGGGACGGTTACCCTGGTAGAGGGAAATCCTGATATTGGAGGGTCACGAGCTTCGATGTGCATTATGGCTTCTGAAACCCTAGGTATTGAGTACGAAAGTATAAGGGCCATGATCGGCGACACTGAAAGCACCGGATTCTCAAATGTTACAGGGGGTTCTCGGACGACCTTCGCCACTGGGATGGCTGTAGTTCAGGCGTGTGAAGATATTATTGCACAATGCAAAGCTCGTGCTGCTGTGACGTGGGGGGTCGATGAAGACCAGGTTGAGTGGCAAGACGGGCAAGCTATACCAGCTCCGGGCGTAAACGCGGACGTAAAGCCTCTGAGTCTGGCTGATATTGCATCCCAAGCGCATAAAACAGGTGGTCCTCTTCTAGGAAGAGCATCCCTAAATGCACAGGGACCTGGTCCATCATTTGCGGTTAATATTTGTGATCTCAAAGTTGACCAAGAGACCGGCAAAGTCGACGTGACTGCTTTTACAGCGATACAGGATGCGGGCAAAGCGATACATCCGGATTATGTAGAAGGACAGATGCAAGGGGGAACCTCCCAAGGATTGGGCTGGGCGCTGAATGAGGAGTATATTTTTGATGCAAATGGAGTTATGGAGAACGCTGGATTCTTGGATTATCGAATTCCTGTAGCATCCGATCTTCCTATGATTGATTGCCATATTGTTGAAGTCCCCAACCCCACCCATCCATTTGGTGTTCGAGGAGTTGGCGAGACGCCGATTGTTACTCCATTGGCAGCGGCTGCTAATGCAGTGCGAGATGCTACAGGAGTGCGGATAAACGATCTGCCGCTTTCCCCACCCAAGATTCTAGAAGCGTTGGATGGGAATGATTAAGCAAAATCCGTAGTCGCGGTAATAGATAATGATAAAGGCTGCATAAAATGGCGAAGGTGATATTTCCCGATCACCTTCTGCCATTTGTTGGGGGAAATCGGGAAATCAATATTGAGGCGAAACGTTATAGGGAGCTCGTTGAGATTCTAGAGACTCGTTGGCCAGGATGTGGTATTGAATTAGAAAAATGTGCAGTCGCTATAGATTCACAAATATATCAGGATGCGTTTTTGGAAGACTTGCTATCCGAGAGCGAAGTTTTCTTTGTTCGAAAAATTGAAGGTGGATAGCGCTAAAATTCTATACCTATGATATCAGTAAGTTCTAAGATCGCTGTTTCAACGTCAATAACCTTTATAGTTTGCATGCCTAGTTGGCGAGCAGGCTTAAGGTTTATACCAAGATCATCAAGAAAAACAGCCTCATTTGGATGAATTCCTAGGCGTTTACAAGTTAACTGGTAAATTTTTGGGTTGGGTTTACGAATTCCCTCCTTGCTCGATTCAACAACTAAATCAAAAAGATCCATCACTTTACTCATTTCTTTTGCGTGAGAAATATCTTTAGACATAGATGGGCCGTGCCCAGACTGCAGATTGTTAGTTATACATGCAACGATCAATGTGGCTTTGCATTTCTTTAGAACGGATACCATTCTCGGGCGAAGCTCTCCGGCAAGCAGTGTTACAACATCTATTCCTGAAATAGGGTAGCCATGTTTGGCCGTCTCTGATAAGAATAGCGAATCAAATTCTTTCAGATTCACCTTATTAGCTTCAAATTTCGCCCAAGCATTCGTATCAGGATTAGTTGAATTTATTGTCCTTATAAAATCAGCTGGAATATTATTTTTTTCCTCATAGCGATTGAATGCTTCAAATGGGCTAGTAGTGAGCACTCCACCAAAATCCCAAATTACTGCTTTTATGCTCATAGGTATCCTATTCGTAGATCATTGACCATTGTATGTTAATGGTCTCGCTTTTAAATCTCTTTGATGGACTTTTATTTATTTCTGTAACCAGTTAGTTTGTTACCTTCCCCAATAGAAATCTGAGGTGTGTTATGGATCTAAAGGAAGCCGTGGCGATTGTTACAGGATCGTCCTCCGGCGTGGGAGCCGCAACGGCGATTCAGTTAGCTGAGCGGGGGGCAAACTTAGTTATCAATTATTCAAGCAATAGAGAGGGAGCTGAAAAGGTAAAGGCGCGTTGTGAAGAGTTTGGGGTAGAGGTCATTGTAGTACAAGCAGATGTTTCCCTGGACGATGATTGTAGGCGATTAGCTAGTGCTGCCGAGGAGAAGTGGGGAAGAATTGATGCTCTTGTTAACAATGCGGGCACTACAAAATTCTGCGCGCACGATAATCTTGAAGGACTGGATAAGTCTGATTTCTTAGATATTTACGCAGTGAATGCTGTTGGTCCATATCAAATGATTAGGGCTGTCGTTCCTTCCATGCGTCGTGGCCAAAGCGGAAGTATTGTTAACGTTGCTTCGGTTGCCGGAGTTATGGGTATTGGTAGTTCTGTTGCTTATGCCGCATCAAAAGGAGCATTGATAACACTTGGATTATCAATGGCTCGGGTTTTAGGACCCGAGATAAGGGTAAATACAGTCTGTCCTGGTTTTATACAGGGTGATTGGTTGCGCAAGGGCATGGGTAACGAGAGTTATGAAAATAGCAAACAACATCTGGAACAAACAACCCCTTTACAATTAACTACGACCCCTTTAAATATTGCTGATGGCATCTTGTACTTTTTAGAGTTTGCTGATGTTGTTACGGGCGAGACATTAATGCTGGATGGCGGTTTCCACCTTAATCAGCTCGCTTCCGGGCGTCGTTAAAGTAGTTCGCAGTATAGAGCTCATTTATCTACAAATTTGTCTTCTATAGATTCTGGTGCGAGCTGTTCCTTGCGGAAGTCGAAGAAAAATGAGCTCCCTTGGCCTAATTCGCTTGATACGCTTAGATTTGTGCTGTGACGCACTAGAACATGCTTCACTATAGCTAAACCAAGGCCTGTTCCCCCTCGTATACGAGCCTTATCGAAATCTATCCGATAGAATCTTTCCGTTATTCTAGTTAAATGTTCTTGCGGTATTCCTATTCCTTCATCAGTAACTGAGAACCGTGCTCCACCGTTTCTAATCGGTTGCCACGCAATTGTTATAGCTCCTCCTTCCGGGCTATATCTAATAGCATTTTGGACTAGATTAGAGCATGCACTATGCATTTCAGTTTCCACGCCAAGTACTACTTTTTTTGTTTCTATCAGAGGAGAAATAGTATGTTTTTCCCTACTCATAGCTTGACCATCAGAGATTATCTGCTCTATTAGTCTTGCCATATCGATTGGCACAAGTTCGTCTACCGAAGGTTGTGGTGCTGCTTCCAGTCGGGTCAAAAGGAGTAAATCATCCACAAGTGCTTGCATGCGATTGCTAGGTGACTCCAACTTCTGAAGTACTTCTTTTGTAGTCTTCAGGTCTAGTTCTTCAGAAAGCAGGGTTTCGAGGTAGCCGACTATGACGGTTAAGGGCGTCCGCAATTCGTGGGATACGTTTGCTATGAAGTCTTGACGCATGCTTAGTAGTCGATTTAGTTGTGTTACATTCCTTACAAGAACGACAGCCCTAGTCTCATCTAAAACAGTGTAGCGGGCTTCAAGGCGCAGCTTTTCATCTAGGGGCGAAGGAAACTCCGTTATGTTGTCTGGAATTTCTCCTCTAGTTAAAGACACAAAATTAGATTGTTCAACTAAGGCAGCAAGGCTTCCGCCAAGGTTGCTCTTATCAATGCCTAGCATGCTTGTCGCCGCTCGATTATAGCCAGTTATATTTCCAGTATTATCAATTACTATGTGAGCATCTGGAAGCGAATCGGATACGTCTTGAAGAATAAGAAGCTCTGTTTTAAAAGGCGTATTAGCCATTTTGCTTTTATTTATGCTTTTTAGAATGTTCTCGCTGATAAGCTGCCAAGATTTATTAGAAAGATTAGGGGTTTTGTTGGGGCGTATTGCCCATTTTTTGAAGTTCGCTGTGTGCTTTTGTTGGATTAGGGCAAAGACTAGTAACCCCCCAGTTATGAAATAGGGAAATGCTCCTATAGCAATATCTATTGCTGCGGTGACCGCGATTATTAGCCCTAAGTTTTCAAGTTCTTTTATATAGTGCTTCACGAATCTTTTTCATACTCGGATGCGAATCTATATCCAATTCCGCGGACCGTTTGAATGAGATTATGGAGCCCGTGTGTCTTTAGAATTTTTCTTAGCCTAAGTATATGTACATCGACGGTTCGCTCTTCTACGTAGATGTTTCGCCCCCAGACTCGATCTAATAACTGGCTGCGATCGAAAGCTCTACCGGTATTAGTTACGAACAATTCGAGGAGGCGGAACTCAGTTGGCCCTATTCGTACGACCTCATCCTTTATTAATAACTGATGGGACTTTAGGTTTAGGCGAATCCCATGGCTTTCTACGATACCATCCGATGGATTGCCGGATCGTCGAAGTAGGGCCTCCACCCGTGCTATTAACTCGCTTGGTGAAAACGGTTTAGTTATATAATCGTCAACGCCGGAGCTAAAACTTTTAAGTTTGTCGGATTCTTCTCCTCTGGCAGTCAGCATGATTATTGGTAGATTGGCAGTACCGTCGTCCTGTCTAATTTTTCGAGCAAAGTCGACTCCGCTCATTCCCGGCAGCATCCAGTCTAGTAGCATTAGGCTGGGCAGTTTGTTCTCTATTTTGGCTTTTGCTTCTTCGGCTGATTCAGCTTCGATAATATTGTAGCCTGCGCGACTTAAAGTGAAAGCCAGCATATCTCTAATATCGGGCTCATCCTCCACGAGAATTATTGTGTACCCAGTCATTTTCTATATATCGGTTAGTTATTGAGTTAAATTAGACTTGCTTATCAAACAATAAATTTTGAACGATCGCAAATTTTAGATTTTTTTCATCGAACTTAGGTGCAATAAAACTAATCTCTGGATTTTCTTCACTAATTTGGCTACAAGGTTGGCTTGATTTATTAGATTACTGATTTTGGAGATCACTATTATGGGAGAGATAGTCAAATTAACCGGTCAAGATTGGTTCATGCTGAGCGCCTACGAAGCTTCGCCAGAAAGCGAACCCAAAGGTTCAATTGTTGTTGTGCAGGAGGTTTTCGGTGTTAATCAACATATAAAAGAGGTAACGGACTTTTTTGCCAGCCAAGGATATTATGCTATTGCGCCTAGCATCTTCGATAGAGTTGAGCCAAATATAGAGCTCGGATATACGGAAAGTGATATGGCGATCGGGATAGAGTTAGCGTTCCAGAAACTTGATCGAGACATAGCGCTTCGTGACATTGAGATTGTCATCAGTCACGCGCAAGCTTACGGATCGGTAGGTATCGTCGGTTTTTGTTTCGGAGGACTTTTAACTTGGCTAACCGCATGTGGTTCAAAGCATGTGAGGGCGGCTGTTTCGTATTACGGTGGAGGAGTGACCGATGAAGCTAGTTTAGTTCCGAATTGTCCAGTGATGATGCACTTTGGAGAGCTGGACGCTCATATTCCTCTAGAAGGGGTGGATGCGTTTGGAGTAGCTCATCCAGAAGTAAGTATATATACATATTTAGCTGATCATGGCTTTAATTGTGATCATCGTGCTAGTTTTAATGAGGGGGCTGCGAGCGAAGCAATGGAAAGAACTCTTGTTTTTTTCGAGGAAAATTTGTAAAGACCTTCACTCTGTGTGTGTATCATGCTTGACTTCCTAGAGACGTTTGTTGATGCTTCGCTTCCAGGGTAAAGGGAAGATTTCTTGAATAGGCCTTAAAGACTGTTACGTTTGTAGTATTGGGTTTAAAAATAAAGAATCGGGTCTTTGTCTAGGTTTGTAAAGCCATTAGGTTAATAGATAGTAGGAAATGAGGTATGTGGTCATCCAGAGGCTGTATTAGCGCAAGAAGGAATACCATTATTAAAACGTCTTTATCTGAATTTGGATGTTCGCGTTATAAGAAAGAGAGTCAGCGTTTAACAAATCAAATTGAGAAACTCTAACAATTCTGTAGGAATTCGTATGAAAAAACATTGTATCCATAAATTTTGGGTGCTGAGCTTGATTGTAGGTATCGCCATAAATGGAAATGTACATGCAGCCGCACTCAGTGACATTTATTCTGTCTCTGATCGAATAAATGAACAGGCTAAAAGGTCGCAAAGTAAAATCGATTCTCTGACCGATCAGACAAGAAAATTGTTATCGGAATACAAAACTGTGCTTAAAGAAATTGAAGGCCTTAGGGTATATAACCGACAGTTAGAGAAGCAGATCGCAAGTCAAGAAGTCGAGATGAAAAAGTTATCGACATCAATAGATCAAGTGACGTTAATAGAGCGGCAGATTACGCCTTTAATGTTGCGAATGATTGACGGCATTGAGCAGTTTGTGAACCTTGATCTCCCTTTTCTGCTAAATGAGAGAGCCGATAGGATTGATCGTCTGCGTGACATGATGGAGAGAGCCGATGTTGCGGTATCTGAGAAATTTAGCCAAATTTTAAGGGCCTATCAAATAGAGAACGAGTATGGCCGCACTATGGAAGCGTATGGAGATACAATAAATGTTGAGGGGGCGGAGCTTAAGGCGGACGTCCTAAAGGTTGGGCGTGTGGCGCTCGTATACCAAACTCCAGATGGTGAGGTTACTGGGCGCTGGGATGCTGATTCTCAGGCGTGGGTTGAGCTGGATGATTCATACACAACACCAGTTCGCAATGGAATTCGAATGGCACGTAAGCAGTTATCAGTTGATATGTTGCCTTTGCCCGTTAGAGCACCTGGAGGGGCAGACTAATGAAAGAACTAATATCAACAAAAAAATTGGTTATAGCGCTGATAGCATTTTTCTTCATGCCTCCCGCGAATGCGCAAGAAGCTGCAACGGAAGATCCTGACGGCATAATAGTTAATCAAGCCGATAGCTTGGAGCAGTTACTACAGTTAGTAGACGAAAGACGAGTAACTGAATCAAGAGAGCACGCGCGACGCGAACAAGTGTTTGCAAGGGAAAAAAGTCGTCAGCAGAGCATGCTTAATGATGCAAAGGCGGAAAGGCGAAGAGAAGAGCAGCGATCCGAAAGACTTGAGACCAGGTTTGAAGAAAATGAGATAAGGATCGGTGATTTACAGGAGCAGTTAGATAAGCGATTAGGATCATTGAGAGAGTTGTTCGGCGTGCTACAGCAGGTCGCTGGAGATACCCGTGGGGTTTTCGAAGGATCTGTTATTTCCGCTGAAATCCCAAATAGAGGTGAATGGCTTGGTAATTTGGCAGCCAAGATGGGCACGGCTAGTGAGCTGGCGACAATTGACGAAATGGAAACTCTATGGTTCGAGCTTCAACGAGAGATGATTGAATCAGGGAAGATCACCCGATTCCCAGGAACGTTAATCAAGCTCAACGGTGATCGTGATGAGGTTGAAGTAGTTCGAGTGGGAGCATTTGGCTTGATAGCCGATGGGGAGTATATCCAATACGATATAAATGATGGCAGTTTAACTGAGCTCGCGAGGCAGCCAGCGGGAAGATATACAAACTCTGCCGAAGACCTTGAGGAGGCGGATGCAGGAGAGATAGTCCAGTTCGCGGTTGATCCAACCCGGGGCTCACTATTATCTCTTTTAATTCAAGCAGCAACTGTCGGAGAAAGAGTAGGATCATTTTTTGGAGGTATTTCAAAAGGTGAGTGTTATCTTCCTTTCTGTGATGGGCAAGGGGGTTATGTTGGTTCCGTAATTATCCTGGGCGGAATTTTTGGCGTATTGCTAGCGTTAGAACGTCTTGTGACACTGTATATGGTTGGAAGTAAGGTTAATGCGCAGAAGGGATCAACTAATATAACGGAAGACAATCCTCTAGGAAGAGTGCTTAAAGTGCATGAAAATAATAAAGGGGTTGATGTTGAGACGCTGGAACTGAAGCTGGGTGAAGCCATTATGGCGGAAACACCTAGTCTGACTAAGAATATAACGCTATTGCAGGTCATTTCAGTAGTAGCGCCATTGGTAGGCTTACTTGGAACAGTGATAGGTATGATCTTAACTTTCCAGGCTATAACGCTATTTGGTACAGGTGATCCTAAAACGATGGCTGGTGGTATTTCAACCGCATTGATGACCACGGTGCTAGGGTTGTGTGTGGCCATTCCAACCACATTTCTGCATTCTAT
>PAMO01000022.1 GCA_002707325.1 Gammaproteobacteria bacterium | reverse complement strand
TCGTCTTTGAACAAATTTAAGGCCGCATTGGGATCACTTGTTATGTAAGCGAAATCGATACCGTTGAGATTTATTTCAGCTTTGTTCCAGTACCAATCATTCTTTTTCATGCGTAGTCGGGCACCATGAATCCAATCAGTCAACGCAAAAGGCCCGTTATAGATCAAAGTATTTGCTTCTGCCCCATACCGAGCGACTTGCTTTTTATAGAAATCCTCATTGATAGGATAATAGGTTGGAAAGGCCACTAGTTTATCAAAGTATGCTATGGGCCTTTCAAGTTCCACCTTTAACGTGTAGTTATCGATGGCCGTTACGCCAAGTTCGGTTATGGGTAATTTGCTCTGTGTAATAGCTTCGGCATTAGCTATGGGGTGGAGTATAAATGCATATTCTGAAGCATTTTTCGGATCCAGAGCGAGTTTCCAAGCAAAGACGAAGTCATGAGCTGTTACCGGCTTACCATTGCTCCATTTGGCATCACTTCTGAGCCAGAAGGTAGCGGAATCCTCCGTAATTACCCAATCTTTAGCTACACCGGGGACCAATTTATTTTTTTCGTCATAACGCAACAAACCCTCCATAACATGTCCAAGGATCATTCCACTTAACATGTCGGTTGTCAGTGAACTATTAAGCTGAGGTGGTTCCGTGCTTAGATGAAGTGTAATAGTCTTATTTTGAAAATCTATAGCGCTGTCAGAGCTGCCTAGTTGCCCACTAGAAGATGCAAAATAATCTAGCACTATTACCAAAGAAATCAGAGCAACCAACGTTATGATTCCATACCTAAGTAGTGATCGAAAAACGCTGCGGTCTATTTTGGGAGTTTCCGGTTTAATCATTATGAATACCGTATCATAGGCACATCCGATCCCTAAGAAGCTACTAAAAGTAACTGGTTTACAATGCGTTCAAGGTGGAGCAGGGAATTACATTCGTTAACCTGATGACTATATACGGAATATTTGCGCATTTCAGAGTCACCAGTCCCCCAAGAATGTTGTGGTTCCGGGTTTAGCCAAATCACTCTTTTGCTTCGATTGAAAATTTCCCTAAGTATTTCAGTTTTAGGGTCACCAAAGTTATTTCTAGCGTCACCAAGAATTATAATGGTCGATCTTTTATCCAAGTCCTCTAAACAATTCTTTCGAAAATCTGCGAATGCTTGTCCGTAATCGGTGGAGCCGCCGCTATAGTCCCTTAATGTTTTCGTAATTGCGGTTTCAATATCATTTCTCTTAAACAATTCAGTTACTTCAGCAAGGTCGGAGGAGAAAGCGAAGGACCTTATTTTAGGCATTACTTCTTCTAGACTATAAAGTAGCATAAGCATGAAACGAGCGTAATTAGATACTGAGCCAGACACATCGCAAATTGCGAATACCTTGGGGCGGTCTATCTTTACTGACTTCCAATGCAAGTCAAAAATGGCGCCATCGTAAGCCATATTTCGTCTTAAAGTGCGAGGAACGTTAAGTTGACCTTTCTTGAAATTCTTTTTTCTTCGGGAATGGAGGGATATAAGTTTCTTGGCCAATCGAAATACAACTTCTTGGGTAAGCCTGAAGTTGCGGTGTTCTATATTTGATAGTTTTACCCTTCTTAGAAGATCTTCTCGGAGCCTTCGTCCAGTTATGTCAGCATTGAGCAGAAACTGTTTTTCAACATAGTCTCGAACCTGCTCTCGAAGCACATCAGTTCGGCGTGTTAGTTCTTGGGCTAATCTTCTATCAGGAATAGATGAACTAGCTCGGAGGTTCGCGATTTCCTGATTTAATTCTCTCAGCCCCATTCTGTCCATTATTCTTCGGGTATATAGACCTTTTTGTGTAAATACCTCGATATCCCTAATGTTGATCTCTTCCGCAGCCTTTGTCATTGCCAGAGTTAATTCGACAGAAGAATTCGTCATCAATAATGTTCCAAGGGTTGAAGTAGCAAGGGAGGTTTGACCGGATCCCAGTTCCTCTGTCAATTTGGGACTGACGGAATCTTGTTTGTCTTTTTTGGTTTTACTTTTTTTATTAGGGCTTTGTGGGGATCGTGCATCTGAATTTTGACCATTGCCAGTGTTGCCATCCCCACCTTGATCCACGGTTTCTGAGTCAGCAGGTTCTATGCTGCTTTCAATAATATCCGCCTCGATATTTTTGAATGAAAAAAATTGTTCGAAGCATGCGTCATAAGTCTCTTTATCGTCGATAGTTTTTGGCAACACAAGGGATAAAGACCGTTTTAATTCTTCTCGATTTCTATAACCCACTAGTTCGAGGGTACTCATCGCATCTAAGGTTTCTGCTGGAGATATACGTACATTTGCATTTCTCAAAGCTCTTATAAAATTTGCGAGAGTAGTTTCCATTAGCTAACTAATGCTGAATTTTATTTTTTATGCTGTAGATTTCAGATTGAACATTTTCGATATCCTCTTGAAATTTCAAAATCACGTTAAGCGAATCTTTTATTAATTCTGTGTCCAAGTTTTCAGCATGAAGGAGAAGTAAAGTTCGGGCCCAGTCAATTGTTTCGCTAATTGCGGGCACCTTTTTTAGGTCTAGCGTACGAAGTTCTTGTATAAATTCTACTAGCTGTCGTCGCAGTTCCGGCGCTATTTGTGGAACTCGCGCTTGGATTATTTTTTGTTCCAGATCAGTATCGGGAAATGGTATGTAAAGATGTATGCACCTTCTTTTCAATGCATCAGAGATTTCCCGCGTATTATTGCTAGTTAAGAAAATTAACGGCGGCTGGCGGGAAGCTTTTATGGTTCCAATTTCTGGTATTGAAACTTGGAAGTCTGAAAGAATTTCTAAAAGTAATGACTCGAACTCGTGATCGGATTTGTCGACTTCATCGATTAACATTACGCAACCATTTTCCTCTTTCAGCCCTTTTAGTAATGGCCTAGGTTCTAAAAATTCTTCAGAAAAAAAGATGTCCCCAAATTCATGTAGCCGTTCTACTGATTCCGCAAAACCTGTTGCTCCTCCCAGAACGTCATCCAAAGTTTCTTTTAGAACTTGCGTATAAAGAAGTTGCTTCCCATATTTCCACTCATATATTGCTTTAGCTTCGTCCAGACCTTCGTAGCACTGCAGGCGGATAAGTGGAAGAGAGAGCATGTCAGAGGTTGTTTTTGCCAGCTCCGTTTTCCCAACTCCTGGGGGGCCTTCAATGAGTATTGGTTTGTTCAAGTGGTACGCAAGATAGACTGCAGTAGCTATCGGTTTACTACAGATGTACTTGTGCTCCTCTAACGATTTTGTGATCGCTTCTACAGACCTAGTAAGTTCTTCAATATTCGCTGCTACCTCTACCACTACGTGGATACCTCTTTCGATGATGGCTTAATAGATCTTATTATCGCTTCGAGGATCATCTATGTATAGGAAGTATCGACGGTAGTTTGCTCTCCTCAGGCATTTAGCCTAGCTGTTTAGCTAATGATGCTACTAACCGGCCGTTTTCTGAGTATATTGAGGTCCTTTGCATACTGTTTTTAGCGCTTTCATCAGTTATCCATAGTAGCCACTGGTCAACTTCAAAGGGTTGGTGAAACCATATTGATATGCTTGCCTTGAGAAAGGTAGGAGACATCGGAAACAACCCCCATCCGAATAGGCTGTATCCAGCCAGAAAAGAGAAAAGGGATTGATGAACTTGACTATCGTTAAGGAGGTCCTCTTCCCACTTTGTCCAAATTTTTGCCTTCTTAGAGGACCCCAGTATTTCGGTCGACTTGATTACAATAGAAGGCGCTTCTGAGGAACTGTATATTGGTGGTTTAGCTTGGTAGCTCGTGGGTGAGGGAATTTTTTCTTCTATGGTTGCCTCTAATGGCGAAGATAGATCTGAGAGTGCAATTTCATGTGAAGGTCCCTCTTCTAGTTCGTGATAGGATGTGAACATAGTAAGTACGTTATCTCGGTCTCGGAGAGCATTGCTTATACGAGTGTTAAATGTCCGACCATTCCTCTTTTCGTCAATCTCATATCGGATTTTGCTTAAGGTTGTGGCGGGATTCCCCAGGTAATAAGCATGTAGGGCATGGGTTTTTCGATCAAAATCAACAGTATTCAGCGTGGCGGCATGCGTTTTCCCTAATAATTGGCATAATGTCGACCAATTGAGGTCATCATCCTGATAATCTTCGTTCCACCCCAGGTCGTCCTGTACTAGTGAGAATTGGTTTAGGAGTTTTATGATGGAACTACTGTTGTTCATTAGTTTAGATATTTGTGTCTGAATTAGGCTAAGAGCTTGTGGTATTGATTTCTAGGTAACAAAATAGTTTTGAAAATTTACTGCCAGCTGATTTTGAGGACAATATGCCTTCGCGTCGAGAACTTATAAGTTTAAATGAAAAAGAGATCCAGAGCTTTTTGGAAGATAGCAAAACCTTAATTATCGTATCTAATGGTCTAGATGGATATCCGCATACAATGCCAATGTGGTTTTATGTAGATAATGAGAGTTTTTTGTATTGTACTACTTTTAGTAAGTCCCAAAAGGTTTTAAATTGGCGAAGAGACCCAAAAGCGTGTTTATTAGTTGAGAGCGGTGAAACATATTCTAAGTTGAAAGCTGTGATGATCTATGCCAAGGCCGAAATAATAGAAGAGCATGAGGCAGTGTGTGATGCCTTGGTCAATATTTCGTCCAGAGGTCAAAAATTATCTGAAAAAGAATATCAGAAGGCAAAGAAGGCGGCGGATAATAATGCAAGAAAGAGGGTACTACTCAAATTCTTACCCGAGCGTTATGTCAGCTGGGATCACTCAAAACTTGATGGAAAATATTAGTATTTATAGGCCTCTGGTTTGAAGGGGCCATTTTGGTCAACTCCGATATAATTTGCTTGATCTTTAGTCATTTTTGTTAGCACGCCCCCAAAACCGTGAACCATAAGCTCTGCTACTTCTTCATCGAGCTTTTTAGGCAAGACCTCGATTGTTACCGGAGCTCTTTGATTTGGATTTTGCTCTGCCCATCGCTGTTCAAAAAGGTGCATTTGAGCAAGAACCTGATTAGCAAATGACCCGTCCATTACTCTAGATGGGTGGCCCATAGCATTTCCTAAATTCACCAACCTTCCCTCTGACAGCAATATAAGGAAATCCTACCGGTTATTAGTGCGAAAAATCTGATGTACTTGGTCCTTAACCTCTTCCCATCGCCAGTTTTCACGCATGTATTTTGTGTCTATTTCATTGTCGAAGTGCCCGATGTTACAAATTATAGCTCCTGGTTTTATGGAAGAAAGCATATTGCAATCACAGACATTACTGTTACCAGTGCATGTAACAAGTAGATCGGTATCCTGTAATAGATGTAAGTTAATATCCTCGATTTTCCCCGTATTCCTGCCATTCTTGTATGGTGACACCACCTCAAATCCATCCATACAAGCCTGCATCGCGCAAATTGGGTCGACCTCTACAATTCGGACTATCATAGCTTCCTGTCTCAAACTTTGTGCTGACCCTTTCCCAACATCACCATACCCAATCACCAAAGCTCTTTTCCCCGCAAGTAACATATCAGTTCCGCGTTTTATGGAATCATTTAGGCTATGACGACATCCATATTTATTATCGTTTTTAGATTTAGTGACGGAATCGTTCACGTTTATTGCTGGTACTTTAAGCGCGCCTTCTTGCAACATTTCTGCTAATCGATGAACCCCCGTAGTAGTTTCTTCGCTCACCCCATTTATATTAGTGAGCATTTCAGGATATTTTTCGTGAATCAATAGGGTTAGATCACCTCCATCGTCTAGAAGAAGGTTTGCATCCCACGGTTTGTTATCTTTCTGTATTGTTTGCTCGAGACACCACTCATATTCTTCCTCAGTTTCCCCTTTCCAGGCAAAAACCGGTATACCTTGTTTTGCAATTGCGGCCGCTGCATGGTCCTGCGTCGAAAAAATATTACAAGATGACCATCTCACTTCAGCACCAAGATCTATGAGGGTTTCTATAAGTACGGCAGTCTGCACAGTCATGTGTATACAACCAATGATCTTTGCTCCTGCCAAAGGCTGATCCTCATGGTATCGCTTGCGAAGAGCCATTAAGGCCGGCATCTCGCTTTCAGCAAGTGATATCTCTCTGCGTCCAAAATCAGCTAGGCTGAGATCTGCAACTTTATAATCCGACATAGGGTAGTGTTCCTTTCAGTATCTTTAGGGGCTAGGCTACGGTAGTAGTCGCTCTGGTATTATCGGTTGCCAATTTTGCCTTTTATGTCAACCAAAGATCAAATTTTAAAATAAATGGTTGAAAATACTCCAGATCGCGATGGCATGTCTGGAAGAAGTTTTACTGGTTGGCATACTAACTAGAGGAGATCTAGGATCAAGCTTTGCCTTGAATGATCATCTAGAATTGTGGATCCAGATAAGACTTTGTGCCCAATACCAATTTCAATTTCAGCTCCTGATTTTGCGGAAGTAATAGCCGCTGAATTCAGCTCAAAACGCAAGAAATGAACAGCTGCAGCCTTTTTCCCTTCACTGCGGTCCATATCTTCGTTGGCCACAGCATATATTTTCTCCTCGTTCCCAATACGCATCCATATTTTGTGTTCAATGCCTCCTAATCTAGCCAACTTAATTTTTCGCTCTTCCGCATCAGGATATTCAATAAAAAAAGTTGCTTTAAAATTTGTCCCATCCGGAATTAGAGGGTTGTAGGCTTCTAATTCATCCTTGATCTGGTCTGGTTCAAATATTCGCTCCGTTCGGAGCATTTCTTGTACCTGATATTTAATGGTGAGACTATCTTCAAAGATAAATGTGGCATTAGGCCCTACAGAAATCCTTCGACATTTTTTGTGATCTATGACCCGTTCCCGGAAATCATTTCTTACTGATGCATATTCTTCCAGACTCCAAAGTTCTGATCGCTCTATCTTAGCCATTATTAAATCCCATAAGCCCTTCTCACCATGGAAATAGGGTGCTCCGCGTTGTCGGTTCCTTCCCCGTGAGCAATCATTCTTCCCGCCATTGGACAGTCTGAGCCAAAGGTATCGGCATTAGCTTTTTTTATTTGATTGACTACCGGCCGAGCTATCTTCATTGCCTTATCATAAGTTTCTGCCTTCAGAGCGTAGGTACCATCATGCCCAGAACATCGATCGATTGATGTGACCTCTGTGTCTGGAATTAGGCTAATGAATTCCTTAGTCTTAGCCCCGATATTTTGTACTCTCTGATGGCAGGCTGAATGGTATGCCACGGTACCTAGAGGCTCTTTGAAATCGGTTTTAATAAGACCAGCTTTATGTCTTGAAACTAGGTATTCAAAGGGATCGAAGAAAGCATTTTTGATCTTCTGGATTTCCTTATCTTCGGGGAACATAAGAGGCAACTCTTGTTTAAACATAAGTACGCAAGATGGGATGGGTGCAACAATATCATACCCTCTATTAACAAAATCACTAAAAACTGGCAGATTTGAGTCCTTCTGCTTTTCTACTTTATTTAAATCGCCTAGTTCTAATTTTGGCATTCCGCAGCATTTAGAATCTTCTATAATTGCTACTTCGATACCGTTGTAACGAAAAACAGCAACAAGATCTTCTATTATTGATGGTTCGTTATGCTCTCCATAACAAGTTACGAACACAGCTACTTTCCCTGTAGTTTTATCGCATGGCCGGGTCTCTGTATACTTATTGCTATCCTTGTTAAATTTCTTGCGCTTAAAGTTTGGCAAAGGCGCTTCTGCATGGATTCCAATTGTTTTTTGTAAGGCTTTTCTTGCTATGCTAATAGTTGACGCGCGATTTGCTATATGCCTGATGCCAGCTGTACTTATTGCCCGAAATACTTTGTCGGTACTGGTAATTAATCTATCCATCCATTTTGTTTGCCCTTTTGAAAATTTATATGCTTTTGCCCTCAACATTAAATGGGGGAAATCGATACCCCATTCATGTGGCGGCAAGTATGGGCATTTAGTTTCAGCGCAAAGATCGCAAAGGAAGCATTGGTCAACAACCTTCATATAGTCATTCTTGTTGACTCCATCTACTTCAAACGTTTCAGAGTCATCTATTAGATCGAAAAGAGTTGGGAAGGAGTCACATAAGCTAACGCAACGCCTGCATGTATGGCATACGTCGAAGACTCTTTCCAGTTCGTTATAGAGCGATTCTTGATCGCAGAAATCGGGGGTTTTCCAGTCCAGCGGCTGCCTGTCAGGTGCCTGCAAGTTTCCTTCTTTGATATCCATAATGGTTTTTAATTCAGTTGAGTAAAAAGGGGCCCAATTCAGGCCCCTTCTTTAAATCGCTATGATCCGTGGCTTTCTATTCCATTCCATCCAAGGCTTTCTGGAATCGGTTAGCGTGAGATCGCTCTGCCTTAGCTAGCGTCTCAAACCAGTCGGCTATTTCTTCAAACCCCTCATCGCGAGCAGTTTTAGCCATCCCAGGATACATGTCGGTATATTCGTGAGTTTCCCCAGCGACTGCAGCTCTCAGATTGTTATCGGTAGAGCCTATCGGGAGTCCAGTTGCTGGATCACCTACCGTCTCCATATATTCAAGATGTCCGTGTGCATGCCCAGTCTCTCCTTCAGCTGTTGACCGAAAAACTGCGGCTACATCATTTTCACCTTCTACGTCTGCTTTGGCTGCAAAGTAAAGATACCTGCGATTCGCCTGTGATTCACCTGCAAAAGCGTCTTTTAGATTTTGTAATGTATTGCTGTCCTTTAGTTCCATTTCTTACTCTCTCGTTGTGGTTGCAAGATAGAAATTCTTATAGCCCATTATACTGTAACCATCCCGCATGCATCCAGAATTATGTGGCTATTGCCCGTTAATCTTTAGCTAAATTTGTAATATTCAATGCCAAAATCATTAATCACCCCTTCTCGAGTACCAATTTTATCAATATAGAAGACCTTAGGTGCTTCAATCAGTTCCCTTTTTGGGACTTTTCCCGAGTGCAGAGAAATGTATGTTTCTTCATCGATATCTATTGGGTTTTGTAATGCTTTCCCGAAAGAAATATTAGAGGCACTTTCTTTCCAGTTCGGAGTCAGCTCCATAGGAATGATTTCGGCAGCATCTCCGCTTCCATAACCAATAGTGAGTATTCGATTGCTATGGAGCTCAATATTATTGGTAGCCGCTTTTTCAAGCCCAGCGGCTATCCAGGCTGGTAAGGACGCAGTATAGAGATTGCCAACCTGTTGCATCTCGCTCAGTCCTAGATTAGTCATTAATCCTTTGAACTTACTACTCTTACGGAACTCACTTGCCACATTCTGAGCTAGTGGAAATATGTCTTTAGCCAAATCAAATCCCTCGGTGCCACACTCTATATTTCTCTTCCCTGTGAGTTCATTTACAAGATCAGATGTTTCTATTTTTGATTTTTTAGCATAGTTATCAAGTTCTTTTCTGTCCTTGGAATCTCCGAGTGCCAGTGCTAGAAAATAGCTCATGATTAGCCCAGTTTCTGCCATACGTTGGTAGGGCCGGTGAAGAAAAATGGCGGACAGCTCCTTTAGGAATTTACTTGGTTTTATGCCTACTTTTCCAAACATGTTTTCCATAGCCTTCAATACAGCATCGATATAGCACATTGTGGAATACCGGCCGTTGAAAATTGGAAAATCTCTCAGTTGGCCGTAGTGACCTGGCTTTTGGGCTAGAAATCTGTAGAACGGTTTTCGGAAATCAGACCCGCGATACTCCGAAGACGTCCCGCTATTTTCAAGCTCTAAATTAAGGATGCTAGGATTTTCTTCTATTAGGATAGCTACAGCCCCAGCTCCTTGAGTTGGTTCCCCAGAGGTAAAGGGTTCGTATTCAGCTATATCGGAGCATACGACAATTCCAACCTTATCTTTTCCATCAAGAGCGAGATATCGAGCCACGGCTTTCATTGCATACATGCCTCCGAGACATGCATGCTTGAACTCAGGAACTTCACAATCACGGTTGATTTTAGGTTTTCCATTAGCACTTAAAGCATCATTCACCATACCTTTGATAATAATTGCTCCTGCTGAGTTATCTGTGCTGGATTCGGTTCCAAGAGCAAGGTAGCCTATTTTCTGTGGATCTATAGAATATTGTTCTATAAGTCGCCTAACCGCTGTTGCCGCCATAGTGTATGCATTTTCGTTTGGGCCACGCATCCGAAAGCTGGATCCAACTACTTCCTTTAATTTCTGGTAATTCTCGTTTCGCCATTTGCACCATTCAGATAGTCGTACTCTATAGGGTGGTACATAAGCGGCGAACCCACTCACTCCAACTTTTAGACGAGGGTAATCATTTTTCTGTGTCATAAAATACTTTTCTAAGCCTGAGTAGCTGGGTGATAATCCTTTATAACCCGCTCAAATTCTAATAAAAACCATGGCGTAAAAAGGCCACTATCTTTGACCATTTCTTCTTGTAATACCCTTGGAAGTACCCAACGATAATCTTGAATTTCTGTAGCATTGATAGTCAGTTCTTGGTCAGTTTGCCCAGCTAGGACATGACATAATTCATGTTCTCCAACCATATCGTTATAGCGAGCATTGTATTCGAATTTATATAGAAATTTAAGTGAGCTAAATATCCCCAATTCTTCCCGTAGTCTTCTAGAGGATGCTTGTTCTATAGATTCTCCTTTTCTGGGGTGGCTGCAGCAGCTATTTGACCAAAAATTTGGCCAGAGAGCTTTCGATTGTGCTCTTTGATGAATTAATAGCTCGCTTTTAGAATTAAAAATAAAAACAGAAAATGCTCTATGTAAAGTTCCTTTGCCTTCGTGACAATCGCGCTTAGTCATGTAACCCAATTCATTGTCATCTGAGTCAACTAGGATGAGTGGTTCGGTTCCTGAGGACACCGTTTCGTTCTTAGTGGAAGATTGGCTCAATGACACGGTCTCCTTTAGGCAGATATCGGCTCTATCTTAGCGGAATTCCTGTTTTCGTTCTTCTCTTAGGTCCCTGTTTTGCAGTTTAACTAACTGTGTCCATCCGTTGTGCTTGGAGATTGATGGTTCCAAAGCCCTGTGAATTTAAGACCCACAAGGAATATTATCCCAGAGATTAGAATTCCTGGGACCAGGGCTGTTAATGGAGTAGTCTTTGTAATTAGCATTCCTAATAGGATGGAGCTTATTGGTGAAGACACAATGAAGCTAAACAGTAAAACGGATAGTATCTGTGATCGGTGTTTTAGATCAGCAAGTTCTTGGACCGATGCTCGAACTAGGGTGCTTGTAATCCCCATATTGAAACCCCACGCAACCATCAGAAGAAAAAATAGCCAAAGGCTGGGTTTCAGTATTAGCAGGCCGAGAATGACTATTCGCGTTAATTGTAGGACTAGGTAGAGCCGCCCTGGATGGCGTAAAGGCATAAAAAACAAGAGAACGATATTAGAACCGATGCTGCCAAGCGAGAATATGATCATCACTAGTGCAAAGAGAGAGGCGCCGCCTTCGTAGACTTCGCGTACTATAAATGGCAGGCCAATAATGTAGGCGCCAGCATTAAATAAGCTCGAAATAAAATTTAGGCCAATAAAGTCTCGAATTAGCGGGGTAATCCACACCATTTTTAAACCATCTAAAAGTCGCGGCCTTTTTTCAGCTACTTTGTAAGTTCCGGCAGGGAGATCTGGCAGTTGTCTTACTGCCCAGATACCTAAAAGGAACAATGTGGACTGAATTACTAATACCAATTCTAAACCGAGTTCTTCTAGTTGCCCTCCAATATATACGCCTAGCTGGCCCACCAGTGTGGTGCATATCACCATCATAGTTACTGCACGCTGAATATCGAAAGGTGCTACACGGCTGATGACAGCTTGTCTTGCCGGATCACTAAGGGATTGGATTCCAGCCATTAACATCCCAAAACAAACTACCCACCAGTAATTTAATTGGCCTGAGATGAAGATTAGGGCTATCAGTAGGGGAGGTATAGCTATCGCTAGGTGCATAAAAGTAAGATAAGACTTACCGTTCACTCTATCTCCGAACAGTCCACCCACTAGCAACATAATTAGAGGCGGAAATTCTGCTAGAGATCGAGCGAGTCCCGCCTGATCCGCTGGCTGCTCAAGTACACCAACGATTAGCCATGTAAAAAGGAAACCCTGGAGACTTGCTCCTGCCATCCATAGGCTAGAGCTTGTAAGATACCATGCATAGTGGCCGCGATTGTTAGGCATTTAAGTTCGCAGGTTTTTTTTTAGCTTAAATGGTAGTAGCTTCAAGATATTCTTCGACGCGCCTTAGATGACCAGTGACATTGGTTTTTCCGGCATTATGGGTTGCTATTGCTAGATGTGTGCATCCCATTGCGCCCCATTTTTCGGCATGTGACCTCCATCGCTCGGGAGTCCCTCCAGCATATTGTGCCTGCGCTTGTATGCCAAAGCTTTCCCACGATAGGCCAGCCTCTTCACGATGATGCTTGAGCGTATCTATGCATTTTTTGGCTGTTTGATTTGCTCCCATAAGCGGAATCCAGCCATCTCCAAGCTCAGCACAGCGCTTTAGTAGTGCTGGTGCTGAACCACCGAACCATATTGGGATAGTGGTATCTGGACGTGGCTTTAGGCTTGCCTTATTAATGGTATGAAATTGTCCTTCATAAGCTAAGCTATCTGAAGTCCACAGTTGTCTCATTAGTTTGACTTGTTCTGCTTGACGTTTTCCTCTGTTATGGAAATTTTCATTAAGTCCTTCGTATTCAATCTCATTCCAACCGCTACCGACTCCCAAACGAAATCGGTTTTCAGATAGAATGGCCACTTGGGCTGCTTGTTTTGCTACAAGCACTGTTTGGCGTTGGGGCAGAATAAGTATTGTGGTGATAAATTCCAATCGTTGAGTGACCGCTGCAAGAAACGATAAAGTAGTTAATGGTTCGTGGAAGGATGTATTTTTGTCATATGGCGCTTGCCAGCCCCCAGGGCGGTCCGGATCCGCACCAAGAATATGATCATAAATTAGAAGATGTGTTACACCCAGGCTCTCTATGCCTTTTGCATACGCTTTTATGTCTGCTGGTTTATTGCCTATCTCGTTGTGAGGAAAAACAGCACCAATTTCCATTTTTTCACCTATTTTTTATAAAGATATTAAGTTTGAGAGACTAGACACCTAACGAGTAGCGCTCAATGAGGTTACAATGCCCAGCGTTTTATAAAGCATGCAATATGAATATGCCAGAAACAACAAAAAGCACACCTAATTTCTCATTTGTTCAGATGGAACACGATATCCTAGATGTTTGGGAAACGAATAAGATTTTTGAGAAAAGCCTAGAAAACACTGCTAGTAAAAAACCCTACATATTTTACGATGGCCCGCCTTTTGCTACTGGTTTGCCCCATCACGGTCATATCGTGGCCAGCACAATAAAAGACATAGTACCTAGATATTGGACGATGAAGGGTCGTCACGTCATGCGGCGTTTTGGATGGGATTGCCATGGCCTCCCCATAGAACATGAAATTGACAAACAGCTTGGTATCACGGCTGCGCAGGCTGTCAAAGAGATGGGAGTTTCTGGGTATAACGATCAGTGCAGGGCAATTGTTCAGCGTTATGTTTCTCAATGGAGGCATACGATTACTCGGTTAGGCCGCTGGGTAGATTTTGAGAACGACTATAAGACAATGGATTGTTGGTATATGGAGTCTGTTTGGTGGGTAGCTAAGCAGCTTTGGGAGAAAGGTTTAATATATCAGGGTGTTAAGGTCATGCCTGTTTCGACAGCGCTCGGAACTCCCTTATCCAATTTTGAGGCCAACCAAAATTACATTGACGTTCAGGACCCGGCCGTTACGGTGCTTTTTAAGCTCGTTTCCGAGGATGCCTATCTTTCAGTCTGGACTACAACTCCTTGGACTCTGCCTGCTAATCTAGCCATCTGTGTGGGGCCAGATATTGACTATGTTTTAGTTCATGATGAGGAGCTTGATAAGCGTATTTATATAGCTGAATCACGTCTTGCGAGTTATGGTCTATCGGAAGCAGGGACTAGGATCAAGGGATCTGCTCTGGTAGGCAAAGAATATAATCCTCTGTTTCCTTACTTTGTTGATAGAAAAGATGATGGAGCTTTCAGGGTGCTTTCAGATCAATATGTAAGTACGGATAGTGGAACGGGGTTGGTTCATCAGGCTCCAGCTTTTGGCGAGGAAGACCATCGTGTGTGCCGGGAAGCGGGGCTTGCAACAGGATCTGTTCCAGTAGACGCCCATGGCTTATTTACAGAGGAGGTTTGGGATTTTGCGGGTCAACACGTAAAAGATGCAGACAAAAATATTTTAAGGGCGATTAGGGAATCTGGTAGCTTGTATCGTCAGGAAGTGATTCAACATAGTTACCCGTTTTGTTATCGAAGTGATACCCCGCTGATCTATAGAGCTATACCTTCTTGGTACGTGCGAGTAACCGACCTCATAGATCCTTTGGTGGCAAATAATCAAAAAATTAATTGGGTCCCTGATCACATTAAAGATGGTAGATTCGGGAATTGGCTGGAGGGAGCCATTGATTGGTCGATTTCTCGGAATCGTGTTTGGGGAACGCCCATACCAATTTGGGTTAACGATGAGTCGGGTAAGGAGATTTGTATTGGATCTCTTGATGAGTTAGAAGCATACACCGGGCATCGCCTAGAGGATCTGCATCGGGAGCATGTGGATGGGCTGACCTTTCAAATTGACGGCGAGCAGGGTACCTATCGGCGTATTGAAGAAGTATTCGATTGTTGGTTTGAATCTGGCTCAATGCCTTATGCCCAGCTTCACTATCCCTTTGAGGGGCAAGAGGTTTTTGCAGCCGGTTTTCCTGCTGAATTTATTGCAGAGGGTTTGGACCAAACGCGCGGATGGTTTTACACACTAACGGTATTGGCGACTGCTCTTTATGACCAGCCAGCTTTTCGGAATGTCGTTGTTAACGGCATGGTGATGGCGGAAGATGGTAAGAAAATGTCAAAAAGGTTGCGGAACTATACCGCGCCGGATGAGCTTATGGAGCTTTATGGAGCTGACGCTCTAAGGCTTTATTTAATCAACTCGGGCTTAATGAAAGGTGAAGAGCAGAGGTTCTCAGACGCTGGAGTTCGAGAGATGACGCGACGAGCTTTGTTGCCTTGGTATAATGCATTTTCGTTCTTGACCACCTACGCTGAAATCGATAACTGGTCTCCAGATCATGGGTTTGATGTTGGGGAGAATGTATTAGATCAGTGGATTCTTTCGCGTATGCAGACCCTTAAAAAGAAGGTTTCCAGCGAAATGGAGGCATATCGGCTGTACAACGTGGTTCCACAACTATTTCGGTTTATAGAAGATTTAACTAATTGGTATATACGATTAAACCGAGCCCGTTTTTGGGGCGAGGGAATAACGCTAGATAAAAATGCAGCTTATGCAACTCTCTACAGGGCTTTGTTTGATTTGTCTAAAGTGATGGCGCCCTTCACTCCCTTTCTATCCGATTATATTTATTTAGAGCTCGGTAACCTTGCGAGAAAACCTATGAATCCAGAGTCTGTTCACCTGTGTGACTATCCAGAGTCAGAAGCAGCTCTTGTTCGTACGGAATTAGAAGAGTCAGTGAGTTTCATGCAGCGAGTTATATTATTGGGTAGGCAGAAGAGGGAGGAGGCTAAAATAGGGCTGCGGACACCTCTTCGGAGTATTACTTTGATAACCCGTAAGAAATCGCTGCTGGATGATTTGCGAGAGCTTGAAGACTATATCAAGGTTGAATTGAACGTCCTGGATGTAGATTACGATACGGATGAAGCTCGATACATTCGTGCTGTAGCTAGGCCTAACTTCCCAGTATTGGGTAAAAGGCTTGGGCCTAGAATGAAGGCATTTCAGGCGCGAATAAAAAAACTTACAGTGGAGGAGATCGATAATTTTCAGCTAAATCAGTCGATAGTGATCGAGGGTGAAGCTTTCACAACAGAAGAAATCTTAATTAGCCAGCAGGCTCTCGCGGACTCAAATGCTCTATCCGACGGCCAGATCGCGATAGACCTAGATTGTGGGTTATCTGACGACCTCATAAGGGGTGGTTATGCGAGAGAAATAGTCAGGAGAGTCCAGGATTTTCGTAAGGAGCTATCATTAAATGTTTCAGATAGAATCGTGATCGAGTATGGCGGAGATCCGCAGTTGTTGCAGGCTATAGATGAGCACCAAGAGTACGTGATGTCTGAGACGTTAGCTGTGTCTATGAGTAAGCAGAAACAGAAAAACTCAATGTCTTCTGCAACTATTGACGGGCTGTCTTTTTATTTTGGGGTGCAGGAAGCAGATTGAGCACCCAATTTCCGGTGGATCGCTTTATTAGTAGGATGCTTTGGTGCGTCCTCGGAAGATTCTCGCCCTTTTGTCTCTAGAAGGGGCTTTCTTGTTATCATTTTTTCGAGCGGCCAGCGGAGCCGATCGCACTAACTGAACTGTTTTATCAAAGTCTATATTGCTTGCATGTTCTGCGGTAGCAAGTACTAGTGGGGAAAAAGCCTTAACGGCGTTATTCGAACCCTCTGCATATGATTTGGAAGACATTTTCTCACTCTTTGTTATCTGTGTTTGATTGACCCTTTACAGGTCATAGTCTTTGTCGTTACGAAGAGGGATACCCAGGGGAAGGGGGAGGAAGGCGGGCATCCCTCGCCGAAACTGGAACAATGTTACCACAAGTAACATCAATTGCAACTATTTGTAACGCTTAGTAAGAGAGCCTTTTAGCCTATCTAATTAATTTTTTTCGTTAAACCATCAATAAAATGGTTAATTTCGGACGCGGCCCCCTGAAAAACTACCCGTTCAATTTTCTTGGTAAGCTGATAATCATATGCTGGGTCATAATATAGTTTTAGAAGGTGCTCTATCCATGGTCTATGCTCGTTTTTTTGGAAGCCTATCTTCATGACCTGGCTTATTTTGCTATGTCGGTCACTACCTAATCGTTTCCTGATTTTGTATAGGGCATTTTGATAATTGGTTTCCAAAACAGCGGGATCTTGGCCACTGGTCAAAGGGTCTATAACGTATTCTTCAAGAATATTTTGTACCCTTTCTTCAAATGAGGTTTCTATGATAATAAGTGGGACCTCGCGCATATGATGATACCAATTATTAGGCAGGGCGAGTCGTCCTATTGTTCTTCCCTCATCTTCTATTAATAGCACTTTAGAAGGGTGTTTAAGGTACGAAATAGCTAAATTATTTTCAAAGTTGATGGGCGTAGGTTGTCCATCGATTTTGTTGCCGAAAGCGGATCCCCGATGGTTAGCTAGCTTTTCTAAATTGATACTTTCAGGTCGATTCTCAATCAGAATGGTTTTTCCCGATCCTGTACGCCCCCCAAGAACGAACCAAGACTTTTGTTGTGGGGCATGATCTAGCAGGTCCGAACAGTAGGCTCGCATCGCTTTATAACCACCTTTTATTTTGGGAATACCGAATCCCCTATCTTTTAACCATCCTTGAGCTATTTGTGATCTCAAGCCACCTCGCCAACAGAATATCCATGGATCTTCTACGTGCTCTATAAAATCAATCCAGCTATCCACTCGAAATCTTTTGGTTGACCCACTAACCAACTTTGTTCCTAGTGCTATAGCTTCCTTCTGACCTGAATTTTTGTAGGTTTTTCCAACTTGCTCACGCTCGGAGTCTGTTAAAATTGGGAGGTTCTTAGCACCAGGAATAGATCCTCGGTTAAATTCAACAGGTGACCGAACATCTATAAACGGAGTCTCCTTCCTTAGAAGATCGCTGATAGGTGCGCCTGTCACCTTATTTCTTCCAAAATAACACCGCCATTTTTGAAGATGTTTAAATGTTCCGTAAGAATTTCTAAAAGGTTTTCATTATTAGCGAGATCGATCGCTTTTTCCTGTATAGCGACAGCTTCGGTGTAATTGCCATTAGCCGCATGAGCGGCCGCCCACGTGTCTAAATAAGCTGGTTCTTGTCGAGCCGCATTGTTTTTTTCCATAAGCCGGCTCATAGCGCGAATACCATATTTGACCCGGCGATTAGTTTTCAATTTAGTTGCAGTTAGCGACCAAACGACTTCGTTTACGATATGAGCGTCTAGTGGGTCTTGATCTACTGAGCGTCTAAACCATTGAAATGTTTTTTTGAAGTTCAGATCGACACCTAACCCATGAGCATAGCAGTACCCGAGTAGTAGCATAGCCCTAGGGTTTTTATTGCTTGATAACTCTTCCAACCAAGTAACAGTTTTCTGGTCTGCGATTTTGTTCGAAATAGTATGGTTAGCATAAGCTAATTTAGCATCTGGATGTCCCAGATCAGCGGCCTTTTTGTATAGAGAAATTGCAATTTTTTGATCCTCTTTCGTTTTACTAAACTGATCATGCATTCTTGCTAAAACGTAGATAGATAAAGGATTACCATTTTTTGAGGCTTCGGTCAGAAGATTTCTGCCCTCTGCGATTTTGTTTTCACCATATTCCCCACCAACATACAAAATGCCCAGCTCTGTCATCGCATGCGATGAGCCAAGAGCTATAGCATGTTGATAATTTTCTTCTAGTAGCCTCATAGATATTTTCTTTGCATTAGGATCATTTGCTGCTTGAGCCTGCTCCCAAAATATTCCAGCAAGGAATGAGTTGGCTACTAGGTTTCCTTTTCCTGATGCTGCCTGTAGCCAATTGATAGCTTGACCAAAGGATTGCTGGCTTACTAGGTATGCTCCTATAGCCGCCTGAGCGGCACTATCTCCTTGGGTAGCTAATCCTTGCAAAAAAGACGATGGAAAATATTGGTCCTGACTTCCAGGGAATGCATTTTCCATTGCCTTGTATGATTCGGAAAGATCAAAATGCAATGTGTTGATCCTTCCATCTTGTTCCCGAGCTTGAACAAGCAGTGTTAGGGGTCTCTTTTTGCTAGTTTGGTATATTGAACCAACGGGTGTGGCATTGTTGGTGACGATATAGGCAAAGGCCTCATTTGGACTAATCGCTGGTATTGGTTTTCCTTCCGAACCGTCGGCTTTTTTTGCTATATAACTTTCGATAGCTCTAAGCCAACCACTGTGCAAGTTGGTTTCGGAAGACCCGACATATTTATAGAATTGTGTCAGGGCATAATGACCGGTAAGGCTTCCATAATAGGTATCGAGTATAGCTGTACCGAGTGACCCAAGTTTCAGAGGTTCATCTTCAGCAAGCGATAGTGCTTGTTTCTCTAGGTCTATCAGCCTTTTATGATTGGTTATAAAATCTTTAGACTTGAGATAGCTTATTCGTAGTCTTTTTATTTCAGAGTGTTTAGGAGTAAATTGTTTTTCAGAAACATTCGATGATATCGGGGATGTGCTTTGGCATCCCAGAGAGTTAATCAAGATTACAGCGAAGATTATTATGCGCATAGATTTTTTATAGCACTTGTTTGCACTCGATTGAAAGGTAAGAATTCAATCTTCTTAAAATATATAGGTGTTTCAGTATGTCATGGCAAGAAAAAATAAGTATGCTGAGTGATGATAAAGCTTTACCAGGCCGCAGTATCGAGATGCCTTTAACCGAGGGGCATGCGTTGACTGGGGAAAACTTAAGAGGCCCACTTGGTGAAGGCTTAGCTAAGATTGTTTTTGGTTTGGGCTGTTTTTGGGGAGCGGAAAAAAAGTTCTGGGAACTTGATGGAGTTACCCTCACCGCTGTTGGCTATGCTGGAGGAGTTACAGAAAACCCTACCTACGAAGAAGTGTGTAGCGGATTTACTGGCCATACAGAGGTTGTTAAGGTAGTTTTTCAGCCTAGTCAAATCACTCTTTCTGACCTCTTGAAAGTGTTTTGGGAGGCGCATGATCCTACTCAGGGAATGCGACAGGGCAACGATATAGGCACACAGTATAGGTCTGCTATCTACGTCGATTCGGACGCAGAGCAAGAGATTGCCATGCGCTCGCTAGCGGCCTATCAATCGTCACTTGGGAAGGCAGGTTTTGGGCCAATAACTACCGAGATCAAGATTAACGATATCTTTTTTTACGCTGAGCAATATCACCAGCAGTATCTGATTAAAATTCCTAACGGCTACTGTGGTTTGTCTTCAACCGGGATATCTTTCGAGATTTGATCGCGTGGCTAAACCTGAAGTTCCTAGAGCAAAAGTTGGTATTGGGATTGATTTTGGTACCAGTAACTCAGTTGCTGCCCTATATGATGGCGAGGGCCTGGAGCTTGTAGATTTAGGACCTGCTGGAGCGATTATTCCTTCGGCCACCTATATTGATAAAAGCTTCGGGGCGAGTGTCGGGCAGGAGGCAATTGATCGGTATATTCTCGCTAATACCGGAAGGACGGTGGAGCTGATATCTGAAGTGATTGGAGAATCTTTCGAGTTTTCTGGTGCTACCGGTGGGGAAAATATTGAGCCTGTTGATACGGTTGGCACGAAGATATATGGAGCAGCTGTTGTGGATAGTGGTCTGGATGGCCGATTGTTTAGGGGAACAAAGCGATTGTTGGGAGACAGTAAGGTCCACAGGTTAATGGTATTTGATCAGCCATTTCGTTTGGTTGCTCTAATCACTCCTCTGCTGCTGCATATTCGTAAAAGAATACAGCAATCTCTGCCCGGAGCTAATTATGGCCATCTTGGCCACCCAGTTAATTTTGAGGGACGCGATGAACATAGAAATAAATTGGGTATTTCTAGGTTGGCAGATGCTTTCAAATTTGCGGGGATTATTGATCAAACATTTTATCCGGAACCGATAGCAGCAGCAGTTAGCTACCTAGAGGAAAATCCAAAGGTGGAGGGAGACATCGTACTTAGTTTTGATTTTGGAGGCGGAACTTTAGATTTATGTATTCTAAGACGGATAGATGCTTCATTCGAGGTGGTTTCTACGCACGGGGTAGCTATAGGTGGCGACCATATCGATCAGAAAATTTTTCGTTCTTTGCTGTTTCCTATGCTCGGGGAAGGAGCTAGGTGGCGTCGTCCAGGAATGGATAAGGAGATAGATACCTTGTTCCCTTTCGGCGATTACGCTGATCTTTTAGTTAATTGGCCTATTTCCTATACCCTTAATCAGAATAGATATACTGCACCAATCACTGATTTTATAAAGCAAGGCGGTGAAGAAGTCGACAAACTTGAAAGGCTGAGGGATCTGATACAGCAGAATCTGAGCTACGTGGTCTTCCAGGAAATTAAGGATTTCAAGGCTAGATTGTCCTATAGCGATAGTGCTGTCCTTGATATTCCCGAGATTGACGTAAAGGTTAGCTTTACAAGGCTTGAGTTTGAGAATCTTATCGGTGATTTTCTGGCGAAAATTCAAGAGGCTCTTGATCACATTCTCAATCAATCGAACCTTGATTTACAGGATATAGATTTAGTCTTAAGAACTGGAGGCTCAAGTCTGATTCCTGCTGTTGAGAGAATTTTAGAACATCGGTTTCCGGGACGTGTTGTAGAGCATAATCCCTTCACCTCCGTAGCTGCTGGGTTAGCGATAGCTGATTTCAAATCGATCCTAAGCTAAATCTCCTTAGGAGATTTCCACTTGGCATCCAAGGTAGAAAACAATGCTTTGAGCATTCTATATGTTAGACCCCAGACAAAGTGTCCTTGCTCAAGTCGATATCCATTGCAGGTCATCGGTTCAGCTCCAATCACATAAGTCTCAGTGTCATGATACTCACCAGAAATTAACCTTCCTAGATTACTCCAAATTATTTCATCTACCTCATAGTTGGTAGAAGTGATGGATTGTTCTTTTAGATAAAATACATGTGGCGAGATGATAAGATTAATATTTCTTCCGCTTGCCATGGCTCGCTGTTCTTTTATTGAACCCAAATATTCTGCATTTGATAGATCTAGCCCAATTTCCTCTTTTGTTTCACGAATTGCTGTTTCCTTTAGTCCAGCATCGTCGGCCTCACGGTGGCCGCCAGGAAATGCCATGTGGCCCGACCATGGGTCTCCAGCTCTCTCCGACCTTTTTATAAACAGTAATTCGGTTTGCGGGGCCGGATTTCTAAGAATTATTGCAACTGCTGACTCACGCATTTCTTCGTTTCGAGCCATTGCAGTTGTGGTTGCAATTTTTATTCTTTTTCGTATTAAATTGATAGTATGCACTCTTTATATCATAACGCTTTCTAATAGCATCTACTAAAATATCTATCTATGTCACTTGATAGCATTGCAAATAGTTGTTTCGTCTGTGGGCCCAGTAATTCCAATGGTTTGAAGGTGCGCTTTTCTATAAGAGATGATGTTTGCTTGGGGGTTTTTACTCCGAGTGAAGATCACGTTGGCTACGATAATGTGACACATGGCGGAATAATCTTCAGCTTGCTTGATGATGTTATGGCTAACTGGCTATGGTTACACGATGAGCAGTGTTTTACTGCAAAGGCGGACATTCGTTACTATCAGAAACTACCCATTGGTATCGAAGTGCGTTTGGAAGGTCGCTGTAATCAGCGAAAAGGACGCCTAGCTAAAATGTCTGGAGAGGCAGTACGTACCGATAATGGAGAGACGATAGCTGTCGCTTTTGGAAGTTTTATGGTGCCTACAGCCTGAGTTGGACCTCTACTGACTCATATAAAAACCCCCATTTGGAGATAAAGTCTGGCCAGTTACGAACTTAGCTTCTTCGCTTGCTAAATATACAGCAGCCCATGCTATATCGTCTGTCTCTCCTATTCGACCTAAGGGTGTTTGTGCCTTCAGTTGCGGGTGAATCGCTTCGAAGGGTCGAACCATATCTGTATCAATGAATCCTGGAGCAATTGCATTTACGCGGATATTCAGGGGAGCTAGTTCATGAGCTAGTGATCTGGTGAAGGCCAGAATACCGCCTTTAGCAGAGCAATAGGCCGTGCCACCATCCCTACCAAAGGTTCCCATAATACTGCCCATGTTGATGATGGAAGATCGATAATTAGTAGATCCTGGTTTAGTCATTAAGCGCACTGCTTCCCGGCTACAGTAGAACGTTCCATTCATATGAACATCTAGCATTTTTTGCCATTGCTTATCACTGAGATCAAGAATTGGGGGATGATTTGCACTATCAGAATCATCAGTTTCCATGGTTTCTAGATATCGGTCGCGTGCACCATCGTCTCCTTCCATTCCGCTAATACCAGCGTTGTTTACAAGGATATTAAGGCTTCTATCTGTCCCAGCTATTTCGTTGAACATAGCTCTAACCGCGCTTGAATCAGCAACATCACAAGCTAGGGCCTTACCGTTAATTTTCTTAGCAATATCGTTGGCTGCATCAATATTAAGATCATTAACGAAAACAAAAGCACCGCTTTCCGCAAAACGCTGTGCTATCTGAGCTCCTAGGCCTCGTGCCGCGCCCGTTATAAGCGCAGTCGTATCTTTCAATCGTTCCACAATAGTCCCCTTTCAATATGTCTTGTTAGTTTCAACTAGACAGTTAATTTCGGCAACCATGTATGCAAAAATAAGTCTACCTAGGAGATACTGAAAGCGATGCCTATGAACTCTACATTACTGTTAATAATATTTAGCATGAGTTTTGTTTTGAGTCATTTGGTATTGAGTGGGCCACTAAGGCCAACGTTGTCAGCGTTGCTAGGGGAGAAAGGTTTTCTAGCTGTTTTTTCCATAATAGCTGTTGTTTCTTTAACTTTACTGATTTGGGGATATACCGAACTTCCCAGGCTTTCTTATTTTTGGGAGCCCAGGTTGTTTCTTTTATGGATTCCCGCAATATTGATGCCGTTTGCCTCCATTTTATTGACCGGCGCAATTTTATCTAAAAAGCCTAAGACTAGGGATGTTGAACCAAATAGTTTTACTGGGGCCAATGATCTAGATGGCTATACCGGAATTTATAGAATTACTCGTCATCCAGTGCAGTGGAGTATCATTATTTGGGCCGTTTCTCATTTGGTTTCAAATGGAGACAGACTATCAGTAGTTTTCTTTAGTTCTTTTTTTCTTCTTAGTTTATGCGGCACTATTTTTGGTGACAAAAGAAAGGCAGAGCAGGACAAAGAGAAATGGCTAACTATTGCCAAACATACTTCGAATATTCCGTTTCTAGCAATATTAGGGAAGCGAAATAAATTTTTGCTTAGTGAGCTGACCCAGATAATTTTGATAGGGATCCTGATTTTTTTCGCTATTGTTTGGTTCCACCAGTATCTGTCCGGGGTGCCTGTTAGTTTTCTCTACCTTGATTTTTAGTTCTTTAACTCAAAAGCTTTCCAATTGTAGCGATAATTACTTGTTGTAGTCGCTCAGCCTCTCCAGAAAAAAAATGGTCCGCGCCACTAACTGGAGAAACTTCAACCTGTTCCATTTGAGAAAGCACACTTGACTCGCAGTAGGGATCAAGATCTCCACTAATAATTTGGATTTTGTCTTTTTCGCTTCGATCTCTGGTGGCGAGGGGAGTTGGTGGAGCTATTAAAATAGTTGCTAGTCTATTGGCGATATCTTTC
>PAMO01000021.1 GCA_002707325.1 Gammaproteobacteria bacterium | reverse complement strand
CAAACTCTTCAATTTAATGAAGCTGTGAGACGGTTCAATGAACCAACTCACGTATTCCAATATGTGCTCAATGAATTAACGTGCTATCAGCGACCAAAGCAGGATTGCAATTAATTCCAATCTCGCTAACGCCGCCAATTGGCTCGTAATTTCATATACCAAAATTCTTGAACAAATTCTGGTAACAATAAATACGAGCACCCACACGAATGGCTTGTTCAGTATATTATATGTTAAAGAACCACCTTCGGTGCAGTGACCACAAGGCAAGGGGATCGCATTATACGCACCGCTATTGCTTCCGCAAGGCGTTTTGCCTTAATTATTTCAATATTAAAGTAAAGGTAATTCAGCTTGCCATAAGCTATGTGTCATAGAACAACAAATGCCAATTCTTTTTGCCTTTCCGAAGGAGGTGGTACTTGCCAAAAGCAGCATTTTTTGGACTAAGGTTAAATTCTAAGTCGCTTTGAATTTTGCCATTCAGACTAATACCCTTTCCTTGGACTAGTTTTCTTGCAGCTCCTCGAGAAGTTGCTAGTCCAGAGGAAACAATGGCATCCAAAAGCCCAATAGATTCAATCTCAATTCTCGTTGCTCCCACTCCATCAAGCTTAAGCTGCTTATAGTCAGGCTCTACTAAGCCAGAAACTTCGCCTTCAAAAAGACAACGACTTATCCTGGCTGAAGAATCCGCTGCCTCTACTCCATGCACTAATATTGTTATTTCCCTTGCCAATGCGCGCTGAGCTAACCTTTGTTCGGGTCGCTCCATTGTCATTTTGACAAGATTATTTATCTCATCTAGCGGCAGGAAGGTAAAAGTCTTAAGATATGCTTCAATATCTAAATCGGCTGTGTTGTACCAAAACTGAAAAAACGAGTAGGGGGATGTTAGCTGGGGATCCAACCAAATCGACCCTCCGGCACTTTTCCCAAATTTTGTTCCATCGGCCTTAGTAACTAGCGGCATCGTTATAGCAAAAGCCTCTACACTGGCTCGCCGTCGTACCAGGTCCATACCAGAAACGATATTTCCCCACTGATCGCTCCCTCCAATCTGGATGGTACATCTATGATTCTCAGCTAGTTCCGCATAATCATTTGCTTGCAGTAACATATAGCTGAATTCGGTATACGAGATACCCTCACCGTCTCTCTCTAGCCTACTTTTTACGGAATCTCTCTGGACCATTTGATTAACCGAAAAATGCTTGCCCACGTCTCTCAGGAAAGAAATTACGTCTCTATTTCTTGTCCAATCCAGATTATTCACGATTAGAGCTGCGTTATCGCCATCAAAATCTAAAAAGTACTTTGCCTGTTCACGAATATTGGCAACCCATGTCTCTACGACACTCTCGCTGTTTAGATTTCTCTCATCTGAACGACCGGATGGGTCCCCTATTAAACCAGTTGCTCCACCAATAAGAATAAGCGGCGTGTGCCCGTGCTCTTGAAATCTTCGAAGCGTCAATAGTGGGACAAGATTGCCGATATGCAAACTTTCCGCTGTAGGATCGAAACCGCAATAAACCGTCCTGTTTCCACTGGAGAGATGATCACGGAGTTCTTCTTTATGCGAAACCTGTGCTAGCAAACCACGGTTAGCTAATTCCTTCAAAAGATCTAAGGCCATATAACCATTCCATATCTCATTAGCCCCACCTTACCAAAACTATCGTTACGCTGTCCTCACCACACATCCCTGATATTAATATGCAGACTTCCAAACATAGCTGGTTTCACTATACTTGCAGAGATTGCCTCATCGCGTACTACCCAGCTCTGAAGAAATACTACCTATGTTACTCACTACACTCTAGCTAACTATAATCAGGTGAAGATCGTTGCTTAGAAAAGCTTTAAATACATTCTTGGGTAGCCACGTAATTTCAAGGGGAAAGCTGGTATTTCTGGCAACAGCAATAACCAGCGCAGCAGTAATAATAATATACCAAGGAAGTTCTTCGTCCTATACAGAGGATGCTTCAATCTACGTCACACCGAAGCAGCTGGAAGGTAATTTTGGGCAAGTGGCCTATGGACAGATAGAAAGGTCTCCGATAACTGAGAGTCCTAAGATGAGCTATTTTAGTGAGATAGTTAAGTCTGGAGATAACGTCGCGTTGATTTTTAAAAGGTGGAAAATCCCGGCACTAGACCTCCAAGAACTTCTAGACATCGAGATTCACGGAGCCAAGCTCCGCCGTATTTTTCCTGGACACAAACTAAACTTTCTCATCAACGAAAATAGACGGCTAGTTAAACTAGAATATTGGCCTAATTTGCTTCATAAAATAGAGTTTGAAAGGAATGAGACTGGAGTATTCATAGCAAATGAAACAAAAAGAGAACCTGAACGTACTATAACTTATAGTCACGCTGTTATAGAGGACAGTTTGTTCCTCTCTAGCCAGGAAGCGGGGTTAACTGATGGTCTAACAATGCGCCTTGCGCAGATTTTTCAGTGGGATATTGATTTCGTTCTTGATATACGTTCCGGAGATCGTTTCTTTATGATTTATGAAGAGCTATATATAGATAATCAATGGATCGGCAATGGCGAAATACTCGCAGCTCAGTTCTTCAACCAAAAAGATAAGTACACTGCCGTCATATTCGAAAAGCGCGATGGAGTCCTAGGTCATTTTAGTCCTACCGGGAAAAGCATGCGCAAAGCATTCTTAAGGGCGCCCCTGGATTTTTCGCGAATTAGTTCCAATTTTAATTTGCGGCGCAAACATCCCTTATTCGATCGCACGATGCCACATAGAGGAATCGATTATGCTGCTCCCCAGGGAACACCAGTACTAGCCTCAGGCGATGGGACCATCTCCACAGCAGCGAAAACAGAAGCTAATGGAAATTACATTGTCATTAAGCATGGCGAGAGCATAGTTACCAAATATCTCCATTTGTCAAAATTTGGTGGAGATATAAGACCGGGGAAACACGTAACCCAAGGTCAAGTTATTGGCTACGTGGGGGCAACTGGTTGGGCAACCGCGCCCCACCTACATTATGAATTCCTGGTTAACGGCACACATAAAAATCCAAGAACCGTCAAGCTACCAGACGCAACACCAATAGCTGTAAAAGACGAAGAGGAATTTCGCCTGAAAACCAATACGCTGATTTCTATGCTTAATTCATATAAAGAAGAAATAGAAATATCAACCAGTGGAGGTAGAAATATTAACGAGGGGAAAAGCGAGGCTAAAAATGATTGAAAAACTATATATTGGTGCAATTTCTGGCACTAGCGTAGATGGGTTGGATATTAGCCTCATATCTATTAGTGAAAATAACGTAAATTTCCTTGCTGCTAAAACTGTTAGTTTCAATTCCGATCTAAAGGGAAAACTCCTATCCCTTGGTCAAAGTGAAACAATATCAATAGACGATCTTGGTTCAATAGATGCGGAACTTGGAGTGTTAATTGGTTCCAGCATAAACTGTTTCTTAACAGATTTGTCTATAGATCCTAGTGCAATTGCAGCGATTGGTTCACACGGACAAACGATCCGCCATAGACCAGAAAAACAACCTTCCTTTACGATGCAGATTGGAGATCCCAATAGAATTGCCGAAACTACTGCAATCACTTGTATTGCTGACTTTAGACGGAGAGATGTCGCTGCTGGTGGGCAGGGGGCGCCTTTAGTTCCGCCTTTTCATGAAGCCTTATTTAGAACTTCTAAACAGAATCGTGTAATACTGAACATTGGAGGCATCAGCAATATAACTATTCTTCCGGCAGCTCCCGAGCAGCCTCTAATAGGTTTCGATACAGGGCCTGGAAATGCATTGATGGATAGTTGGATCAAACATCATACAAATATGCCTTACGATGACAAAGGCGATTGGGCGTCGAGCGGGAGAGCTTCTTCGTCGCTACTTTCGCTCCTCTCGGAAGATGCTTATCTAGCCAAACCTCCACCTAAGAGCACAGGACGGGAACATTACAGCCTAGAGTGGTTGCGCGCACATTTGCGCTCTCAAGATATCGCTCCAGAGGATGTGCAAGCAACTCTCCTAGACTTCACTGCAACGACCATCGTTTCAGCAGTCACCAAATGGGGCAGTTTGTGTGAAAACCTCATAGTCTGCGGTGGCGGCAGACTAAATACTGCTCTCTTACAACGGATTAAGGAGCTTTCATCTTTCACTATTTCTATTGCCGAGGATTATGGTGTAGATGGAGACTCTCTTGAGTCCAGCGCTTTCGCGTGGCTCGCACACCAGACCCTGAGCAAAAAAGCTGGTAACCAGATAGCTGTTACTGGAGCAAAGGGCCCGCGTATTTTAGGTGCTATCTATCCGGGATAACCTCTTCGGTTCCCTATATAGCGAAAGAATTACCACAACCGCATGTTGATGAGGCTTGGGGATTTTGCACCACAAACTGAGATCCCTGAAGATCTTCTTTGTAATCAACTTGAGCTCCCGATAAGTACTGAAAGCTAAGAGAATCTACCACCATTGTTACACCCTGACTATGCATAACAGCATCATCAGCTGCAATTTCCTCATCAAACGTAAATCCGTATGACAAGCCACTACAGCCACCTCCAGTTACAAATACCCGCAACTTTAGATCTGAATTTCCTTCAGTCTCAATAAGTTGCCTGACCTTATTGGCGGCTTGTGTCGTAAATTCAATTTCTGTCTGCATGATTATTTCCGTAACCTCAGCCACATTATCAGAACCCCAGAAATTGGGGTCAAGTGTCTCCATCTAACTGAAGACCAAACCAATACCATACTGGCTAAACTAAAAGCCGAGAATTGCTGGTAGAATAATAAAATTATGGCTGTACTTAAGCAACCACTCCTCCAAATGTCTCTATGGGCTGCTCTAGCAGGAGTATTAACTAGCCTAGTGGTAATCGCTTTTCGGCTGTCTATAGAAACCATTTTAGGCCAAGGGATCCTGCCTAAAGGACACGAAAGCTTTGAGGAGCTGCGCCCGATAAACCGCTTCCTTCTCGCCTTTTCAGGCGCAGCATTGTTAGGTCTCATCATGAGTAAAATCCCGCCATCAAGCAGAGAAACTGGCATCGCCCATGTAGTTAAGAACACTACTAATAACAAAAGCAAGTTGCCGTTCGCTAATGCCGTCTATCAATTCTTTGGTGGCATTATTGCTTTATCTACCGGGCAATCTGGCGGAAGAGAGGGACCAGCTATCCACCTTGGTTCCACCAGCTCTAGTCTCCTAGCCAAGTTTCTAGGATTATCCTCAGTATCAGCCCATACACTAGTGGGCTGTGGGGCGGCGGCAGCGATCGCGAGTTCTTTCTCTACTCCCATCGCCGGAATCATTTTCGCTATGGAAGTCCTGAAAATACAGTACTCATTATCAAGTTTTGTCCCAATAATTATGGCAGCGACCTCTGCAACAATAGCAACTCACATTTTGATCGGTCCTAATACAACCTTCATTGTGCCAGAACTGTTTTTTAACTTAGTATCCGGAATACCATTTGTTGTTATGACTGGAGCAATTGTCGGAGCATTAGCGGCCTCTTTTGTTTGGTCAATCAATAAATTTTCGCTTAAGAGCTTTGGCGGGCCATTAAAAAGAACTACTCTCGCTGGGTTTATTACTGGTTTGTCGGCCATGCTCGTGCCGCAGGTTATGGGGATAGGTTATGATACCGTTGGTGATTCGTTTATAGGCGGCCTCACGATTTCTTCTTTAGTATTAATACTACTATTCAAAACATTAACAAGCGCCGCTGCCTTTGGATTGGGTTTGCCAGTAGGGCTAATAGGCCCTACTTTAGTTATCGGTTCATGTGCGGGAGCATTACTCAGCAGTAGCATTCAATATCTCGGAATAGGAACTGAGATTTCCCCAGCACTTTACGCGATTGTAGGGATGGCGGCGATGATGGGAGCTGTGCTCCAAGCGCCCCTTGCAGCATTGATAGCCATCTTAGAACTAACAAAAAATGCCGCTATCATACTGCCAAGCATGATCGCGACCGTTATGGCTGTCCTGGTGATGCGCACAATATTTAGACAGAAAGGAGTGTTCGAAAAGGCTCATGAAGATTCTTAGTTTTCATAGAAAATTTTCGATGACACCAGTTAAAATGGCCTCCAAAAGTCGCTGGCGAGAATAAAATATGACCTTTTTATGGGTAAAAGCATTCCACCTAATTTTTGTTATCACTTGGTTTGCGGGGCTATTCTATTTACCTAGACTATTCGTATATCACTCGGCAACTACCGATGTAACAAGCAGCGAACGGTTCAAAATTATGGAGCGGAAACTCTACAAGGCTATTATGACCCCTTCCATGATCTTAGCAGTTGGGCTGGGCCTAATATTATTTTCCTTCAATTGGGTTATTTATTCCCAAACTATTTGGATGTGGGCTAAAATTGTTCTTGTGTCCATCTTAATTATGTATCACTTCTATTGCGGGAATGTAGTGAAGGCGTTTGAGCATGACCAAAATAAACATACCGAAATATTTTATCGATGGTTTAATGAAATTCCAGCAGTAATTCTTATAGCAACCGTCATAATGGTGGTAGTCAAGCCCAGCTAATTAAGTATTGAGCAAGTTGCCAAATGCAGAGACAAAAATCTAAAAAGCTTTTTGCAAAAGCTAAGGAAATAATTCCAGGCGGGGTGAATTCACCCGTACGTGCCTTTAAGAACGTAGCAGGAGAACCCATTTTCTTCCAAGATGGTAGTGGCCCCATCCTGCAAGATGTCGATGGGAATAGGTATATTGATTATGTGGGATCTTGGGGGCCAATGATCTTCGGGCATAGCTATAAACCGGTTATTAAGGCCATACAGAAACAAGCTAATATCGCAATCGGTTTTGGTGCTCCCACAGAGTTAGAAACAGAACTAGCGGAGCTAGTAATAGAAAGACTACCTAGCATCGAAAAACTTAGGTTAGTTAATTCGGGAACAGAAGCAACAATGTCGGCGATCAGACTTGCAAGAGGTCACACAAATAGGGATTTGATTATAAAATTCGCCGGTTGCTATCATGGCCATTCTGATGGGCTTCTCTCAGACGCCGGATCCGGAATGTTAACCCTTGGAATCCCAAACTCTCCAGGGATCCCAACCCAAGTAGCAGAAAGTACATTAACGCTACCATTCAACGACCTAACCGCTGTCCAACAAGCCTTCGACCTTTATCCTCAAGATATCGCAGCGGTAATAGTAGAGCCAATAGCCGGAAATATGGGATGCATCCCTCCTAAGGAAGGCTTTCTCCAAGGACTAAGAGAACTAACTTCGACCAATAAGGCTGTATTAATTTTCGACAAAGTCATGACGGGTTTTCGTGTATCGTGGGGTGGGGCCCAAACGCTTTACGATGTTAAACCAGATATAACTACCCTCGGTAAAATAATCGGTGGCGGGCTACCCGTTGGCGCATTCGGGGGAAGCTCTGAGATTATGGATAATATTGCTCCTGTAGGCGAAATCTACCAAGCAGGAACACTATCCGGAAATCCATTATCCACATCAGCTGGCATAGCGATGTTAAAAAATTTAAATTCCGCTAGCTATGTCACCTTAACTGAGTTAACAGGCTACCTTTGCTCGGAACTTCAACAAATTGCTGATAATCACGAGATTAATATAACTATCAACCGAGCGTGCGGGATGTTCTCAATATTTTTCTCAGATGGTCCCATTGAGCAGTATTCAGATGTCATGAAATCGGATACTGCCTTATTCAACTCTTTTTTCCATTCCATGCTCAACCAAGGAATATACCTTGCCCCCTCGCCATTTGAATCAGGTTTTATATCCCTATCTCATAATAAGGAAATACTGAAAGAAACTCTCAGAGCTGCAAAAACAGCATTTGCCGGCTTGGTCAAACTTCAGAAGGCCACTTGAGAATGATAGATATATATGGATTAGGGAACGCTATAGTCGATACAGAATATCGGGTCTCTAGTGATTTTCTCGAGGCCAATGAGATTAAAAAGGGCCTCATGACTCTAGTCGATGAAGACCAAATAGCCACCCTAGCCAAAGCCATTAATCAAACAGATAGCGAGAAAACAAGCGGTGGATCGGCTGCAAATACTATAATCACAGCCCAGTACTTAGGAGCCAACACATATTATTCGTGCAAAGTAGCACGTGATGAAATTGGGGAGTTTTTCATCAATGATCTAAAAAAAGCGGGTATCCAGCTCAATCAAAATACTAATAGTGCAAGTGGCAGATCCGGACAATGCCTAGTTTTCGTCACCGAGGATGCCGAACGCTCAATGAGTACATGTCTAGGTGTATCTGATAGTTTAAATAGCGCTGATATCAACAAAAATGTGCTGGCAAGATCCCGTTATCTGTATATTGAGGGATATCTTGGTTCTAGCGAAACCGCTACTGACGCGGCAATAGAAGCGAGACAAACTGCGGAAAATGCAGGGGTTAAAACCGTAGTAACGTTATCGGATCCCAGTATTGTCCAAATTTTTTACGATAACTTAGAAAAAATACTGGGTAATGGGATAGATCACCTATTCTGTAATGAAGAGGAAGCCCTGGCGTGGGCGAAAAGTGATCGTTTGGACATCGCTATAACGGAACTGAAAGATGTTTCCAAAACCTTAAATATAACTTTAGGAGAGAAGGGAAGTATGTTCGTGGAAAATGGCACGCAGCATATGATTCCCGCTTTTCCGGCAACAGCGGTCGATACAAACGGTGCCGGCGATATCTATGCAGGTGCAACTATTTTTGGTTGGTGCCAAAAAATGGACCCAATTTCAGCAGCTAGACTGGGCAACCGCGCTGCCGCTACTTTGGTGGGGAAATACGGTGCCCGGCTAAAAAGTAGAGAGGAATATCAAGAAATTTTGACCGCACATCAACTTGACTAGCTCGCTCCCATTTCTACCGAAACTTGGTTAGTAAGTTCAATACAATCCCGACTAATACTGCAACTATATGCTAGCACTTCCAAACCCTTTTCAACCGCTGCGCGCACTGCTGTTCCATATTGTGGGTGTATATCATCAGCGAAAGCAACTCTTTGTATGCCCGTATGCTGAACACAGAAAAATAATATTGCCCGATAACCCTCAGATAACGCTACCTCTAATTGGCTTACATGGCGCAGAGCTCTTTCGCTAACCGCATCCGGGAAAGCCCCAATGCCCCCACCATAGCAAAAAGTAACATTTTTAACTTCAACGAAACAACGCTCGCATCCATGGCCCAACAAAAAATAAAACCGCCCAGAATTACTTGGCGTTTTTGGCTCCGAACGTATTCTTGCAAAATCACTTAGTTCCTTAATTGTTCCAGAATCTAAAGCTTCAGAAAATAAGCTATTTGCACGCATAGTATTTATACCTACTAAATCGGTATCACTGCGCACAACTTCAAGTGTATGGCGATACTTCCGCGCCATATTCGCGGAATCTGAATACCAAACTTCACTCCCAGGTTTAGAGCAGCCTAACATCCTGCCGGTATTAGGGCAGTGAACCGTGATGAGTCCATCTTCAGTTTCTATATCAGCTAGGAATCGCTTATAGCGTCGGACTAGAGTGCCAACTGAAAATGAGGGTATTATCTTCAAAAGATACCCCTTGCAAGCAAAGCTTTTTCTATTTGATTTAATCCACGCTTGATATCGCTAACTGATGTTGTGTAAGAAAATCTAACGTAACGATCCGCATCATAAGTCCCGAAATCGGTTCCGGGTGTAATAGCAACATGATATTTTTCAATCATAAGTCCACAAAATTCTGTTGAAGTCATACCAGAAAAGCTAACGTCTGCATAAATATAAAATGCTCCATCTGGATAAACGGGTATTGTAAAACCCAATCTCGTCAGTCCTTCTGCTAGCAAATCTCGACGTTTTGCAAACTGTGCTCGCCTCTCTTCATGAATCTTTAGTGACTCTGTTTCAAAAGCAGCTATGGCCGCATATTGGGAAATAGTAGGGGGACAAATAAATAGATTCTGAGCTAATCGAGATAGCGGCTCGACAGCGGAAGCCGGAACAACCATCCACCCTATTCTCCAACCCGTCATTCCAAAATACTTGGAGAAACTGTTCAGTAAATATATATCGGGATCTATCTCTATACCCGTCCAATACTCACAATCGTCTTTATAGATTAGACCTTGATACACCTCATCGAGGATGAGGAAACCATCCAATTTTTTGATCTCCCTCGCTAAGCCGGATAGCGTCTCTCTTTCTAGCATAGCCCCTGTAGGATTGGATGGTGATGATATCAGTAAACCCCGAGTGATCTCTCTATCCCATTCAGAAATTACGGCGGACATAGATAATTGAAAATCACTTTTTGGATTTAAAGCTAGTCGACGGTGACTAGCATTAACCAAGGCGCCAAATACTTCATTCGCGGGGTATCCCGGGTCAGTAACTAATATCTCGTCTCCTGGATTTAGAAGAAGCGCACTAAGCAATGTTAAACCTCCACTTGCGCCAGTAGTGATAACTATTCTATCTGTCGCTACGTGAACCCCTTTAGACCCGTAGTAACCACTAATTTTTTCCCGTAATTCAGGTATGCCCAGGGCAGCTGTATACTTTGTCCAACCTAAATCAATCGCACGCTTACCTGCTTCAGCAATTGTCTGAGCGGTAGGAAAATCCGGCTCACCAACCTCAAAATGGACTACCTTATGGCCCTGATTCTCCATTTGCACTGCTAATTCATTAATCTCCATTACCCGGAATGGTTTAATATTTTTCAGACGGTCAGCAAACATTACAATTTCCCAAGATAAAAATAGGAACAGCCCATTCTCTCACACAAAAATCCCCCCTAGATTAAAAGATCATCTAGCCAATAGCAGATTGTTCTGGTAGCTTACGCGCCCTTCGCAATACAGGGCAATAATGAACTGTTGCTAGCGAAACGAAAATCAGTAGAACTAAGACTAGGAGCGCTTTATGGCCGCAGTAGCAAAGAAAACTCCAAAACAAAAGAGGAAATCTAAAGTGGATTCTCCGTTCCGGAATTTTACTCCTTACAAGAGGCGGAAAACCGAAGCCTACATGAATGACAAACAAGTGGCTCACTTCCGCAGTATTTTAGAGAACTGGCGACTCGAACTGATGGTAGAAGTCGACCGAACCGTGCATCACATGCAGGATGAAGCAACCAATTTCCCTGATCCAGCAGATAGGGCAACACAAGAAGAGGAATTCAGTATAGAGTTGAGGACACGCGATAGAGAGCGAAAACTCATCAAAAAAATTGATCAAACGATAGAGCTCTTAGGACAAGGTGATTTTGGTTATTGCGATACATGTGGAGTAGAAATCGGTTTGGAAAGGCTGGAAGCTAGGCCAACTGCAACGCAATGTGTCGATTGCAAGTCCTTAGAAGAAATTAAAGAAAAGCAACTCCGCGGTTAATTAGTGTCGGGTAGATTTGCTCCCTCACCAACCGGGCCGCTACACCAAGGATCATTAGTAACTGCAATAGGTAGTTATCTAGAGGCCAAAAAGCGAAAGACACCATGGCTACTTAGAATAGATGACCTTGATGGCTTTAGATCTATGCGGGGAGCTCGGGATGAAATCATGAGATCATTGGATGCACACGGCCTACACTGGGACGGCCCTGTGCAATACCAAAGCAACCGAATTGAAGTATACATGGAAGCTCTATCGAATCTCGAAGAGCAAGATGTCTTGTTTTACTGTAATTGTTCTCGGAAGTTACTAAAAAACCATAGGGTTTACCCAGGGACTTGCAGGAAACAAAGTAATTACCAGTCTGATAGGGCAATCCGGATCTCCACTAAAAATCGAGTCATAACATGCCCAGATCAACTCCGAGGGAATCGCAGTTATGAGCTGGAGACGGCGTTTGGCGATTTCATAATTGTCAGAAGAGATCAGATAATAAGCTACCATTTAGCAACAGCAGTAGACGACGGGAGCCCTGAGATAGACCACGTAGTGAGAGGTTATGACCTGCTTCATGAAACGCCTAAGCAACAATATCTCATGGAATTACTAAATTTAAGACCCCCAGAATATGCCCATCTGCCAGTATTAACGGATGAAGATGGGGTCAAGCTATCGAAAAGAACGGGAGCAACACCAGTGAATCCTAAAAATGCTAAGGAAAACTGGTTTATAACTTTAAGACTATTGGGATTAAATCCTCCGGTCGATGCTGCTAATTGGGAAATAAAAGAATTGAAAAAATGGGGTATGGAGGCCTGGCAACTAGAATTAGTTCCCCAACAATCAGCGATGATTATGGATACCTAAGTACCAAATGTTTGCTACCATCATGATCTATGACCTCCACCTTAATAGTAGGCGCCGACTCAGCGCAGATAGATCAACTAAATAGGGAACTTCTATCCCTGGACATACATGCTGAAAGTATTTCCTCGCCCGCTGATATCGCTAGGCAAAATTTCCATCAAATAACTTGCGTTATACTGGTAAATGACTCTTTGAGCGATAACGTATTAGAAACCTTAGACCACCTACCAGTGTCCAAATGCATTGTAGTTGATCTAGAGGCAAATGCTCGCACGGCTGTCGCCGCGATGAAAAGAGGTGTTGCGGATTACCTAATCGCTCCCTACCCAATTGAAATATTAGCCAAAACCATAGAGGGCTTGGCTGAGCAAAGTAAAGCCAAGTTCGATCGATCGAGCATAGTAGGTGATAGCAAATTAATGACTGAGATTTTTGAATTAATAGCGTTTGCTGGGCCACGAGATACTTCAATACTCATACAAGGCGAAACTGGTACCGGAAAAGAGATGGTAGGAATAGCTATACATCAGAATAGCAAAAGGAATAATGCAGCTCTGATGAGCCTAAATTGCGGAACAACCCCGCAACAGCTAATAGAACATGAATTATTTGGTGACCCTAACCAATTAGAGAATAAAAACGAATCTCCTCAAAACGGTTTGCTTGTAGAGGCCGACGGCGGAAGTCTAGTTCTAGATGAAGTCAGTGCACTCCCCATCGAAGTACAAACACGTCTTTACGCGGTACTATCCAGTGGCAAAATTGAAGATATAGCAACTGGGGAACTCCGTGGTATCGACACAAGAATAATAGCTACTACACAAGCCGATCTGGAAATGCTTATTGAAAAAGGACTATTCGACGAAGGGCTGTATTCTCACCTCAATCTTATCACGATCCCTCTTCCGCCGTTGCGCGCGCGAGGAAATGACATATTTTTATTAGCACAGCATTTTGCTAAAAAAACAGCTGAAAAACTTGGTGCCAAACCCAAGACCTTTTCAGAATCGGCCACCAAGGCCTTGCTAGCCTACGATTGGCCAGGGAATGTGAGGGAATTAGAGAATGCAGTAGAAAGAGCCGTTATAATATCTGGCAACAAAAAGATCGGAAAGGATTTGCTTGCTATCGATCCACAAACAGCTTCCGATTCTCTGGCATCTCTTGAAAAATCTGACAAGACCTCGCTGGAAGACTATTTCTTGGATTTTGTCACTACTAATCAAGACGATCTGACTGAAACACAGTTAGCGGAAAAACTCGGTATTAGCAGAAAAAGTTTGTGGGAAAGACGTCAGCGCTTAAATATACCGAGAAAACTTACTAAAAAACGTGGGCCTAGAAGAAATCCCTCTTGAGTAATAAAACCAAAACTAATCCACCCACCCATCCCATAGTGATTGAGCATGAGAGCCATCAATTGGCCTGGAACCGAGTCAGCAAACATGCCTTAGAGGTATCGAAGACACTGAAGCAACAGGGTTTCCAAGCTTTTCTAGTTGGTGGATGTGTGAGAGATCTGTTGCTTGGAAAAACGCCTAAGGATTTTGATGTTTCAACAAATGCGACACCACAACAGGTTCGATCTCTCTTTAGAAGATCAAGGTTAGTAGGAAAACGCTTCCAAATAGTTCATGTGCGATTTGGCAGATCAGAGTTGGTCGAAGTCTCTACATTCCGTAAATCAGCAATTTCCCAAAATACCGGGGATGAAATAAGACATTCTGATGAGGGTTTAATCTTACGAGATAATCTTTTTGGGACTATAGAAGAGGATGCGTTTCGTAGAGACTTTACTATTAATGCGCTTTACTACGATCCCTCAACCAAACGAATCTTTGATTACGTTGGAGCGCTTGCTGATCTGTATAACAGGGAACTACGATGCATTGGAGATCCATCAATTCGATTACGCGAAGATCCCGTAAGAGCTCTTCGCGCTATTCGTTTTCAGGCTAAGCTTGGACTAACCCTGCATTCTTCAATCAGAGCAGAACTGCCTCTTATGGCAGCTAAAATTTTATCTGTCCCTCCAGCTAGATTATTTGATCAAATGCAAAAAATGTTCCTTTCGGGATATGGCGAGAATATGTGGCTACTACTGAAAAAAACACCTTTCCTAAAAATTCTATTCCCATTCACTTCGTCAGATAACAATTTAATACAAAAGGCGATACGCAATACAGATCAGCGTGTAGAAAAGGACAAACCAATTACTATTGGTTTTATACTTGCAGCTCTACTTTGGGAGGATTATTCAGCACGGGTAGTCGCACTTAAGGAACATAAAAAGATTCGTGAAGCAAGATCAATCGCTGCAATCGAAACAATACAGGATCAGCAAAAGATCATCTCTATTCCCCGACGATTCTCAGCCTTTATAACAGAAGTTTGGTTATTACAGCCGAGACTTGAAGAAAGGAGAAAGCGTGACATAAATAGGCTTTTTAACCATCGGCGATTTCGAGCAGCCTACGATTTTTTGTTGCTTCGCAAACAATCTGGCGAAACCGGCGTAACCGATGAATCTGCTGATTGGTGGACCAAATTTCAGGAAAGTAACTCTGTCAGAGAAAAAATAAAAAGGCCAGCAGATAAGAAAAAGGCGAAACCAAATAACAAACAATCATGAGTATTGCTTGAACCAGATTGCCTGCTTCGCCATTATTGGATAATTCCTATAAATCAGAAACTGATAACTGTGCCTACACAACAAAATGTTAGTTTAGCTCAACAAATCAATAGCCAGGAGCTACCCCGCTATATTGCGGTAGAAGGACCAATTGGGGTGGGAAAAACAACACTCGCTAGAAAGCTAGCTGATACTTTTAGTTACCCGCTTCTGCTAGAGCCCTCAGAAGATAATCCATTCTTAGATAGTTTTTACCGTGACGGTGGGCGCAATGCTTTACCTACCCAATTGTTTTTTTTACTGCATCGCGCTGGACAAATTGCTGACCTAGGCCAGGATGATTTGCTAGGTCCAATGATGATCGCAGATTTCCTGATGGAAAAAGACGATCTTTTCGCCAGGATAACATTGGATGAAAACGAGTATGGCCTATACAGTCAAATACATGGAAACCTTTCACTGGCGCCACCGATACCCGATCTAGTTATATACCTACAAGCCCCGGTTGATATCCTCCAACAGCGAATAAGAACGCGGGGAATTGCTTATGAAAGACAAATAGAATTATCGTACCTGACCGCCCTTACGAAAGCTTATACAGAGTTTTTTCATTTTTATAATCAAGCCCCTTTGCTGGTGGTCAACTCAGCATCTATAGATTTCGCTAACAATGACGACCATTTTGAAGCTTTGCTGAGCCAAATACTTAAGATGGATGGTTCGCGTGTGTACTTCAATCCAAATCCAACACTTCTATGAATCATAGTTCACAAACATCCCGATGGCGGGCACTATCGAAAATAGCCACTAATTTAGCTTCTAGTTCAAAACAGTTTTTGGCAGATGAAGACCGATATGACCAATTTAGTTTTGAAGCATCGGGAATTCTACTAGATTTGTCGAAACAAAAAATTACAAGGGAAATCCTGCAGGAATTGTTGAGCCTGGCAAATGAGAAAGACTTAGCAAATAAAATAGAGGCTCTTTTTTCGGGAGGGAACGTTAATATTACTGAGAATCGACCCGCCCTCCATACGATTCTACGAAATCCGGACGGGGATGATGAACGAGCCAAACAAGTTAGGAGCGACCTCCAAAGAATTGAGTCGTGCGTAACAGATATAAATACCGGAAGATGGCGAGGCTACAGTGGGAAAAGTATTACGCAGATAGTACACATCGGGATCGGTGGGTCTCATTTAGGACAAGCTCTGGTAACAGAAGCCCTAAAGAAAAAATCGGGCAATCTTCAAATTGCTTTTGTAACAAATATGGATCCAGAAGATCTCGAAAGCACTTTGCTGGGTATAGATGCTGAACGAACTATTTTTATTATTGCCTCAAAAAGCTTTAGCACTATTGAAACCATAGAAAATGCTACAGCGGCTAAAAATTGGTTCCTGGGGCGAACCAATGACCCTGGAGCTACTACTAACCATTTCCTCGCAATCTCAAACAATTATGATGCGGCAGTAGCTTTTGGAATCGATCGAAAAAATATTTTCCCGGTAGCAGATTGGGTAGGAGGGCGCTACTCGCTCTGGTCGGCTATGGGTTTGATTATAGCATTAGGATCGGGCTTCGATAATTTCAAACGCTTGCTTGCTGGCGCAAAGTCTATGGATGATCACTTCCGATCTTCCCCTTTTGAATCTAACTTGCCAGTCCTCTTAGCGCTCACGGGTATTTGGAATTCAAACTTTCTAAATATTAATAATCATCTCATCCTGCCCTACGCAGAGCGACTAAAAATGTTGCCAGCTTTTTTACAACAACTAGAAATGGAAAGTAATGGCAAAAGTGTAGATACATATGGACGAAAACTAGACATTAATACAGCTCCTCTTATCTGGGGTGGGACAGGCACCGATAGTCAGCATTCATTTCACCAACTACTTTTGCAAGGAACGCAATCATTCTCGGCTGATCTTATTTTAGTGGGAAGTAGCAAAAGCAGATTCAGGCAAGAACAGCGGAACTGGCTACTAGCAAATGCCCTTGCTCAAACAAGAGCTATGCTTGTCGGTCACGATGATGAGGACCCACACAAAGCGATGCAAGGAGGCCATGGAACAAATACCTTAGTGCTAGAGGAGCTAAATGCATTTACTCTTGGATCTTTATTAAGCCTATATGAACATAAAGTATTTTGTCAGGGTGCTATCTGGAATATTAACCCATTCGATCAATATGGCATTGAACAAGGAAAGCAGCTTGCACCATCGATTTATAAACAACTAACTGATGGCTCTGAATTGCAATGGGATGCCTCTACTAATGGTTTGATTAATCAATTCAGAAAAGGAGAGCAAAATGGCTAGCGAACGAATTGTAGAAATTCCTGAATGGTTTAAAGAGAAAAGTTATTTAACCCAAGAGCGTTATAAGGAAATGTATCAAGCATCTATTGATGATCCAAAAAGATTTTGGGCCAACCAGGCAAATGAATTAATTGACTGGTTTGTAGAACCAACAAATATCCATCAATCCAATATGGCTAAAGGAGAAATATCTTGGTTCTCGGATGGCGAGCTGAACATAAGCTATAACTGTATTGATAGGCATCTACCTAATCGCTCGGATCAACCAGCTATAATTTGGGAGGGAGACGATCCAGCCGAAATACGGGAAATTACCTACAAAGAACTGCACAAAGAAGTATGTATCTTGGCCAATGGACTACTCAGTCGTGGGATTAAAAAAGGAGATCGTGTCTGTATTTACATGCCCATGATCCCAGAAGCAGCCTTCGCCATGCTTGCTTGCATGAGGATAGGTGCTATTCATTCCGTTGTATTTGGAGGTTTTTCCCCACAATCACTAAAAGATAGGATCTTGGACTCAGATTGTGGATGCATCATCACAGCTGACGAAGGAGTACGTGGCGGGAAATATATCCCTTTGAAGCAGAATGCTGAGATTGCTCTTGAACATTGTCCAAATGTGCATACAGTTGTCACAGTGCAACGAACCGGAAACCCTGTAAAATGGGATTCATCTAGAGATATCTGGTACCACGACCTAGTAAAAGATCAAAATCCAACCTGCCCACCTGAATCTATGGGAGCGGAAGATCCATCATTCATTCTCTATACCTCAGGATCAACGGGAAAACCGAAAGGAGTGCAACATTCTACCGCTGGCTATCTTCTTCAGACTGCCATCACATATAAATATGTATTCGATTACCATGAGGGAGACATCTATTGGTGCACAGCTGATGTTGGGTGGATAACTGGACACTCGTACATCGTTTATGGCCCTTTAGCAAATGGCGCCATTACACTAATGTTTGAGGGAATCCCAACCTATTCGAATGCGTCGCGATGCTGGGAAATAATAGATCGGCATCAGGTTAATATTTTCTATACCGCACCTACAGCACTCCGTCAATTAATGAGCCAAGGTGATAAATATTTAGAAACTAGCTCTAGGTCCAGTTTGAAACTTCTAGGAACGGTAGGTGAGCCTATTAATCCAGAAGCTTGGGAATGGTATTACTCGATAGTCGGCGAAAAACGTTGTCCGATAGTCGATACTTGGTGGCAAACTGAAACGGGCGGGATAATGATTTCGCCGTTACCTGGAGTGACGCCTCTTAAGCCAGGCTCGGCCAGCCTCCCATTCTTTGGTATAAAGCCAGGTTTAATGGATGAAACTGGGAGGTTGATATCAGAAAAAGTTGCTGCCGGAAATCTTGTTATATGTAACAGCTGGCCAAGTCAAATCAGGACTATTTATGGCGACCATCAACGGGTAATAGATACCTACTACTCGACTTATTCAGACTATTACTTCACTGGCGACGGTGCTCGTCGCGATGCCGATGGTTATTATTGGATAACTGGCAGAGTAGATGACGTAATTAATGTATCTGGTCACCGAATCGGGACTGCAGAGGTCGAAAGCGCACTAGTCCTGCATAAAGATGTCGCAGAAGCAGCTGTTGTCGGGTTTCCTCATCCTGTAAAGGGCGAGGGTATATACGCATACGTGACTCCTATGATTGGCCTAGAAGGAACCGACCACCTCCGTAACGAACTCATTAAATTAGTGCGATCGGAGATAGGTCCTTTTGCTCAACCTGAGTTTATTCAACTCTCTCCAGGTCTTCCCAAAACAAGGTCAGGCAAAATAATGAGGCGCATATTGAGGAAAATTGCTGCGAACGACGTCGATGATCTCGGAGATACTACAACGCTAGCCGACCCGACAGTTATCGACGATCTATTAACTAATAGGGTATCGGTTAAGCAATAACAGTCTTGCAACCCCGTCTAGATCTAAAGCTATCTATGCCGATTCCTTGTAATTAGAAACCTCTTTCATAGAAAGCTTAATACGTCCTCGTTGGTCCACATCAAGTACCACGACCTCTACTTCTTGCCCTTCTTCAAGATAATCGGTTACCGTTTCAACCCGTTCCTCAGCTATTTGTGAAATATGTAAAAGGCCATCTTTCCCAGGAAGAATATTTATGAAGGCCCCGAAATCGACAATACGTGCAACTTGGCCTTTATATATCTTGCCAACTTCAGCTTCGGCGGTGATTTCTTCTATCTTGGCCAAAGCGGCATCCTTTGATTCTCCATCTTCCGCATAGATCCGCACGCTACCATCATCTTCAATATCTATGTCAGCTCCTGTTTCCTCAACAATAGATCGAATAGTTGCGCCACCTTTCCCTATAATGTCTCTTATCTTATCTGGGTGCACCTTTATTACGACCATACTCGGAGCATTATCGGACACACTTTCTCTAGATTTATCAATGACTTGATTCATCTCAGCTAATATATGAAGCCTCCCTTCCTTAGCCTGATCGAGAGCAGCCTCCATTATTTCCTCAGTAATACCATCTATCTTTATATCCATCTGCAACGCTGTGATACCACTTACAGAACCTGCAACTTTGAAATCCATATCTCCAAGGTGGTCCTCATCACCCAAAATATCTGTTAAGACCGCATATTTATTTCCTTCTTTAACTAGACCCATTGCTACACCAGCCACTGGCGCCTTCATCGGAACACCTGCGTCCATCAATGCTAGCGAGGTTCCGCACACACTTGCCATAGAACTCGAACCATTAGATTCAGTTATTTCGGATACTACTCGAAGGGTATATGGGAATTCTTCGGGATCAGGAAGCATGGCCTGGACTCCTCGTCTTGCCAGACGTCCATGTCCTATTTCCCTTCTCTTTGGACCAGACATAAATCCAGCTTCGCCTACGCTATATGGGGGGAAATTATAGTGGAGCATAAAGCTATCCTTATAAGTTCCTTCCAGGGCATCTATCATAGCAGCGTCGCGCATTGTCCCAAGTGTTGCGACTACTATAGCCTGCGTTTCACCGCGTGTGAAAAGAGCGGACCCATGTGTTTTTGGTAAAATACCAACCTCGACGCTTATGGGTCTGACCGTCCTAAGGTCCCTGCCATCAATGCGGGGTTCGCCTTCAATGACTCTAGTGCGGACGATAGACTTTTCGACCTTACTAAATATTGCGTTGACATCATCTGCTGAAAACTCATCTCCCTGTTTTTCTGATAGCTCGCTATGAATTTTATTCCGTAATTCGCCAACTTTGTCCTGCCGTTCCATTTTATCTATTATTCGATAGGCCTCCCCCAACGGATCACTTACCATTTCAACAACGGCTGCCTCTAATGTCTCGTCCGACGATTCGGCTTCCCAAACCCACGCTTCCTTGCCAGCTTCTTTGGCTAATTCTTGAATTGCCAATATAACGGGTTGCATTTCTTGATGAGCAAAAAGAACTGCCCCGAGCATTTCGTCTTCCGAAAGTTCTTGGGCTTCCGACTCAACCATAAGCACCGCTGATTCAGTCGCTGCCACAACCATATTTAGTGAAGACTCTTTCAAAGCTTCATAACCAGGATTCAATATATAGTGGCCATCCTTGTAGCCCACTCGAGCTCCTCCTATAGGGCCAGCAAAAGGAATACCTGAGATCGCTAAAGCTGCTGAAGCTCCAATCATAGAAGCAATATCTGGATCCTCATCTTTACCAGCTGACATTACCGTGCATATAACCTGAACCTCATTAAGGAAACCTTTCGGAAAGAGTGGACGTAGCGGTCTATCGATCAGACGACTTGTTAAAGTTTCTTTTTCAGAAGGCCTACCTTCTCGCCGAAAGAATCCTCCAGGGATTTTTCCAGCCGCGTAAGTTTTTTCCTGATAATTAACAGTTAAGGGGAAAAAGTCTTGCCCCGGCTTGACCGACTTAGAACCCACAACCGTGCAAAGAACCATGGAATCTCCGATAGTTATCATTACTGATCCCGTGGCTTGTTTGGCTATTTTACCAGTCTCTAAAACAAGCTGCTGTTCGCCAAACTGAATTTCTTTCCTTACTAAAGTCAAAATAATCTCTCCATATACTTTTTTACTTTCTAATCTAACGCCTTAAGCCCAATTTTTTAATCAGCTCCGCATACCGCGTAACACTCTTACCTCTTAAATAATCTAAAAGCTTTCTTCGCTGATTCACCATCCGTATTAGACCTCGCCGCGAATGATGATCCTTTTGGTGATTCTTAAAATGCTCTTGCAGTTCATTAATATTATTAGTCAGCAGCGCCACCTGTACCTCGGGTGATCCAGTATCGCCTTCTGCAAGCTGAAATTCGCTTATTATTTTAGCTTTAGTCTCAACACTTAATGCCATTTCAATTCTCCATTCCGTATGCAATAAATCCAAGTCGACCACGCATACATGCAGTCGACTCAATAGTTAGCCACCATGCGCCTGGGCGCTACACGACCATCAGCTAGGATTTCCCCTACGCCAATAAAGCGCGTAGATCTATCAGACGCTATCTCGGCTAAACGAACCCATCCATTGCTCGGGGCGTGCGGTACGATAACAGGCTGACCTTGACGCAAATAATAGGCAGTGCTGTCAGATAATTTAACTTCCGGCCATGCATTAACAGCACTGGACACCGGCAATAACAAATAATCCAGTGTCCCTTCAGTCGCGAGTGTATCTTGTAATACGTCAAAACTCACTAAATCTTCTTCTTGATATGGTCCAGCCATGGTTCTGCGCAACGAAGTCACGTGAGCCCCACACCCAAGCATTTCGCCTAAATCCTGCGCTATTGTTCTGATATATGTCCCTTTACTGCAATGAATTTCAAGATCTAAAACATCCTCACAAAAATTTCTAATATTATTTGAATAAATAGTAATTCGGCGAGAGGGTCTTTCTATTTCAACCCCCTGGCGGGCTAATTTATATAAAGGTTGGCCTTTGTGCTTTATGGCTGAAAACATCGATGGTACTTGATCAATATCTCCGCGAAAGCAGTTAAGGGACGATTCAACGCTTTGCTGGTTTATGCCGCTCGTACCAAGAACTTTTAAAACTTCCCCCTCTGCATCTCCAGTATCGGTTGAAACACCAAGTTTTATACGAACACTATACTTTTTATCTGAGTTCAGCAGGTATTGTGAAAATTTTGTCGCCTCCCCAAAACATAATGGTAACACGCCAGTAGCTAGTGGATCTAAAGACCCAGTATGCCCAACTTTTTGAGCGTACAATAATTGTTTCGCTTTTTGTACCGCTGCACTAGAACTTATACCTTTGGGTTTATCAAGAACTAAGATACCGGAGATATCCCGACCTTTTCTTCGTCGAGCCATTTTATTCTGAGTCCCCGATATCGATTCGCCGAGCTTCGTCAGCCTGGACGGCCGACTCAATTAGGGACTCCAGTTCAGGGCCTTTTTCCAATATGTCATCATAATAGAATCTTAGCTTGGGAGTAGTCCGCATGCTGTGGCGTTTAGATAACTGAGATCGAAAAAAACCGGAAGCCTTGTTTAACACACCTATGACGGTCAATTTATCTTCCCGGGTATTAGCATGTAGACAAGAAATATGGATATCAGCATAGGCAAGATCCCTGCTAACCGTAACATCGTTGACTCCGATGAACCCTACTCGCGGATCCCTCATGTCGGATCTTATAATTTGAGCTAGCTCATCTCTTATAAAATCGGCAATTCTTAAGCGTCGATCAAAATCTTTCATTGATCTTTATAGTTCTCTCGCGATTTCTTGCGTATTAAAAACCTCAATCAGATCGCCTGCCCGAACATCAGTATAATTTCTCACTCCTATGCCACACTCCGTTCCATTGCGAACTTCATTGACATCGTCTTTGAACCGGCGCAAAGACTCTAATTCTCCTTCATATATAACAACGTTATCTCGCAAAACTCTAATCGGCTTGTTCCGAGATACCGCGCCTTCTATAACCATGCACCCCGCTATCTGGCCATATCGAGGCGAATTAAAGATATCTCGAACTTCTGCGGTTCCTACAATCTCTTCTCGTAATTCCGGGGACAACATTCCAGTTAACGCGCTTTTTATATCATCCAGGAGTTCGTAAATAATACTATAGTAACGAATTTCCAATCCTTCCTTTTCGATTAGAGCTTTAGCGGCATTATCAGCTCGAACATTGAATCCAAATAGAGTAGCTCCATAAGTCAATGCCATATTGGCATCCGATTCCGTGATCCCTCCTACTCCAGAACCGAGAATATTTGCCGCTACTTCATCATTTCCCATATCCACTAGAGCCTGGCTAATAGCCTCTAGACTTCCTCTAACATCTGTTTTAAGAACCATATTTAAGATCCGCTTCTCGCCAGAACCCAGGTTTGCAAACATATTGTCCAACTTAGCAGCCTGCTGAGTGGCTACCCGCTGTTCCTGTGTTTTGTCTCGACGAAACTCCGCCAAATCCCTTGCTGTTCTCTCATCTGTTACTACAGAAAAATCATCTCCTGCAGCTGGCGTTCCTCCCACTCCAAGCACCTCAACGGGAGTAGATGGCCCCGCAATATTTATTGAGGTGCCATGATCATCTAACATGGCTCGAACGCGACCATGATATTCTCCTGCTATGATCACATCTCCTTGCTTCAATGTGCCATTTTGCACCAACATCGTAGCCACGGGGCCACGACCTCTATCCAACCGAGATTCAATAACAACTCCGCGAGCTGGAGCATCGGAAACAGCGCTTAGCTCTAAGATTTCTGCCTGCAGCAAAATGGCCTCAAGAAGCGCCTCAACACCCTCACCAGTATGAGCTGAAACTTTTATGAACTGAGTGTCGCCCCCCCATTCCTCTGGTACTACCTCCTTCGCAGCTAGCTCATTCGTAACTTTTTCCGGATCCGCTCCTTCTACATCAATTTTATTTATAGCGACGACCATAGGTACGTTAGCAGCCTTGGAATGTTGTATGGCTTCCTCGGTTTGCGGCATTACACCATCATCAGCGGCTACCACTAAAATAACGATATCAGTAACTCTGGCGCCCCGTGCACGCATAGCTGTAAAAGCAGCATGACCGGGTGTATCAATAAAGCTAATCTCGCCTTGGGGTGTTAGAACATTGTAAGCGCCAATATGCTGGGTAATACCTCCAGCCTCACCGCTGGCTATTCGAGATTTCCGCACATAATCAAGCAAGGAAGTTTTTCCATGATCAACATGTCCCATAACTGTTACAACTGGCGATCGACTAGAAGCGTCACCTTCAATTTGCAGAGTTGCCTCGTGAGCCTGTTCTATAGCATCCTCATGAATAGGGACTGCTTTATGTCCCATCTCTTCAACTACCAAAGTAGCTGTATCTTGATCTAGAACTTGATTAATAGTGGCCATCACCCCCATATTCATCAGGGATTTTATAACCTCGCCGGCTTTTACACTCATTCTTTGAGATAGATCGCCGACAGAAATTAAATCAGGAACCTCAATCTCCTTCGCGACGAATTCCTCTGATGGCCTAAATTCTCCCCCTTGCTGTTCCAGTTTCACTGCAGCCGGTTGTTTCCGCTTACTTCGTCTACGTGTCTTTAGCGATAACTCCTGACGACCATCACCCGCGAAATCGCCAGTTTTTGCCCGATCTCTATCTTTTCCTTTTCCTCGCTTTCCTGCTCGCTCACTCGCCTGTGCTTTTGCTTGTGCTTCCGCAGCTGCAGACGCAGCCTTAGCCGCTTCTATTTCTGGATTTTTTGGCTTATCTTTCTTGCTCTTCTTCTCAACATCCTGGGCTGGACTTTCTAATTCTTCTTGCTTTTTCTTTTCCTCAGCTAACCGCTTCTCGCCCTCAGCTTTCCTCTCATTTTCCTTTTTGCGAACCTCCTCCTCAGCAGTTTTTCGAGCTACCTCCTCTTGTCTAATCTTTTGAGCTTCCAATTCGGCCTGATTTGGCTCCGGCTGGGGAATCGACTCTTTTTCTTCAACTTCGGCTTCTTTTTTTACATAGGTTCGCTTTCGTCTGACCTCAACATTGACAGTGCGCCCTGTCCTCCCCTGTCCCGTTTTTAGAGTCCCTAACGTTTTACGCTTCAACGTGATTTTCTTAGGCTGATTCTCGTCAGACCCATGACTACGTTTTAGAAAAGCCAAAAGAGTCTGCTTTTCCTCCTCAGATACTTTAGATTCAGCACTAGTATGAGACAAACCAGCTTCTTGCATCTGATTAAGTAATCGATCGACTGGAGCACCTACCGTATCTGCGAGCTGTTTAACCGTAACTTCCGCCATTATTTTCCCCGAACCTACCCCTCAGCATCTTCGAACCATGGAGCCCGAGCCTCCATGATCAAAGACCCTGCTAATTCTTCATCTATGTCTGGAACTAACTCTATCAGATCTGGCACTGCTAGCTCAGCCAGATCTTCTTGGGTTATTATCCCCTGCCCAGCTAACGCAAATGCGACCCTTTTTTCTAACCCTTTGATTTCCAATAAATCATCTGCTGGTTCCTTATCACCTAATAGCTCTTCATTAGCAATAGCTTTAGTTAAAAGAGCATCCTTTGCTCTATTTCGGAGTTCTTCAACTATTTCAGCGTCAAATCCTTCTATAGCAGTCATCTCTTCAAGCGGAACATACGCTATTTCATCAAGTGTAGTGAAGCCTTCCTCGACTAAGACGGCAGCGACATCTTCATCAACATCCAAGGCCTGCATGAATTCTTCTATAAACTTACCTGATTCCTCTTCTTGCTTAGCAACTGCGTCTTCTTCAGTCATTATGTTAAGCGTCCATCCGGTAAGATCACTGGCTAGTCTAACATTCTGACCCCCACGACCAATTGCCTGGGCTAAGTTATCCTCAGTGACAGCGATATCCATTCCATGTGTTTCTTCATCTAACACTATTGATGCGACCTCTGCAGGCGCCATTGCATTAATGACAAGTTGAGCCGGATTTTCATCCCAAGGAACGATATCAATTCGCTCCCCAGCCAACTCACCAGATACCGCTTGAACCCTAGACCCACGCATCCCCACACAGGCTCCTACTGGATCTATACGGCCATCATTTGTTTTAACAGCTATCTTAGCTCTTGATCCAGGATCACGCGCAGCTCCGCGAATCTCAATCACATCCTCAGCTATCTCTGGTACCTCTATCTTAAATAATTCTACCAACATTTCCGGGGCCGTGCGGCTCAGTATGAGTTGAGGACCCCTGCTATCTGGATTCACTTCTAGAAGCATGGCTCGAAGGCGATCACTAACACGAAATGTTTCGCGGGGAATCAAGTGATCTCGCGTAAGCAAACCCTCAGCATTATTACCCAAATCAACAATAATATTATCCCGACCAAGCTTCTTTACAGTTCCGCCAATCAATTCGCCAACCTTGGGGAGATATGCGTCAACTACCTGGGCCCGCTCTGCCTCCCTAACTTTTTGCACTATAACTTGCTTTGCAGTCTGAGCTGCTATGCGACCAAATGCTACCGACTCAACAGGTTCCTCAACTAAGTCACCCAAACTTAAGCTCGGGTCTCGATCCTTAGCTTCTTCAAGAGTTAGATGGGCTGAAGGATTAAACTCCTCGCCCTCTTCCACAACTTCACCATCTAACTCCCTGACTAGCCAAACCCGAAAGGTCTCATAACTACCAGATTCACGATTAATCAATACTCTGAACTCTGCATCCTCGCCGTAACGTTTTTTCGTAGCAGTTGCCAATGCTACTTCAATTGCTCCAAATAAAACGTCTTTTGAAACGCCTTTTTCATGGGATACGGTATCTACAACCATTAACACTTCTTTATTATTCATACTTACCGTCTACTATTTTCAAATTCAGGAACGATCCTGGCCCGCTGAATATTTCCAAGCGGCAACAGGTACTCTACATCTTCTTCTCGTAAGACCGCATCACCATCTTCTAGCCCAATTAATACACCTGTGACACGTTTCCTTCCGTCAATCGGATAATTCAGCCTCGCTTCCACCTTAAAACCAATATTTAATTTGTAATGCTCTTCAGTAAATAGAATTCTATCAAGACCAGGAGACGAGACCTCAAGTTCATACCTTTCATTTAATTTACTTTCCACATCAAGCACATCTCCGATCAACCTGCTCACGTTCTCACAATCTTCTATAGAAATACCACCGGGTCGATCTATGTAAAGCTGCAATTTTCGCCTATGGCCGGAAACCAACCATTCTAATCCCCATATAGAACAGCCCGTATCCTCCACCACTGGATTTAACAACTGTGCAATTTCTTGTTCCTTACCATTCATCTCTATTCTTCAAATTCCAAGTTACTCAGCCACAAAAAATGGGCATAACGCCCATTCCCATACCACTCGTCCTCGAGCTTATCCGATCTCCATAGCCTCATTACGAGGCCAAGGGAATAACCCAAAAAGCTTTTGCGTGGCTAAACTACCTTCGAGACATTAGCCAGAAGTGTCTCCCAGCTATTAAAAAGCCCCTAT
>PAMO01000020.1 GCA_002707325.1 Gammaproteobacteria bacterium | reverse complement strand
GAAGACATCCCTGAGGGGGGAGCCCCTCAAGTAAATGAAAGCGGGATTGAGGAAGAAACTAGCACGGCCTCAGCAGTATTAGAAACTTCTGAGACTGAAGAGACAACCAGACCCGTTAAGCGTGCAGATGGCGAGCGAATTTTTATATCACCAATAGCGAGGAGACTAGCTTCTGAAGGAAACATCGATATTAGCCAAATAGCAGGTTCTGGCCCAGGAGGCAGAATCGTTGAAGGCGATGTTAAAAATGCTAAATCCTCGGAACAACCATCGGAGGGGGCGACACGCTCTTCTCCAGTGGCGCGTAAATTAGCTCGTGAACTAGGAATCGATCTAAATACTGTTAGTGGCACGGGTCCAGGTGGAAGAATAACTAAAGAAGATGTTGAATTAGCAGCAAACAAACCGACATCCTCAACGCCATCACAACCAACTGTTATTGCAGCAGCGCAGCGAGAAGACCAGACAATTCCGATACGAGGAATGCGGAAAACAATAGCTACTCGCATGCATGAGAGCCTGCAAACTATGGCCCAGCTGACTATGGATATGGACGTGATTATGGACGACGCAATAAAACTGCGCGGACAGCTGATAGAGGAATGGGCTGATGATAACGTCAAGCCTACGTATACAGATCTCGTAATACGCGCCTCTGCTAAAGCTCTTGAAAAACATCCGTCCATGAACAGTATTTTTGGTGAAAATGAAATCACGATGGTAGGCGAAATAAATGTGGGAATGGCAGTGGCACTGAAAGAGGGATTAATTGTGCCCGTCATTCGAAATGCTAATCTAATTTCTATAAAGGAACTGGCATCAGAATCTAATCGTCTAGCGATAGCAGCTAGAGATGGCGCACTTAATCCTGATGATCTTATTGGAGGCACATTTACAGTGTCGGCTCTAGGAATGTTTGGGGTTGATTCCTTTACTCCAATTATAAACTCTCCACAAGCTGGGATCTTGGGAGTAAATCGTCTTAGGGAGGATTTCGCTTGGGATGGTTCAGTGCCCATAAAACAGCATAGGATGAAGCTCTCTCTAACTTGGGATCATCGAGTTTTAGATGGAGCTCCAGCGGCTGAATTCCTTGGAACTGTTAGAGATCTTCTGGAAGCACCCTATCGCCTGCTAATCTAAAACATTTACTGGAAATGTTTTTTTGAGAAGGTCCATGTTGCGTGGGCCTTTTCCAGGCCGCCCCAGAAAACAAATTTACACAAAAAATATTTATCTAGGATGATACTGCGTTAAACGCTCTTTAAAATCGTTTTGTCGTACATGGCTCGCTGTATAATATGCTGAATTTGTAAGACCTTTTGGCTTTTGTGGAAAGTTAATAGATGCATCTGTTAATGGTCTAATATCCTTGTAACCGGCTGACTCCAGATAGGCCTCGAACAATTTTCTAGTAAAATGCCATCCACTTACTGTGTCGCTATAATTATCCCAAAACCCTGGGTTAGCCAGGACCTCTGGGTCGACCCGATTAAAAATAGCCAGATTATTTCCAGGTTGAGTTTGTGTAGAAATAAACAGTTCCGCGTGTGGTAACGAACTTAAATACTCAATCGCATAAACAATATCTCTAAAATGATATATCAAGCCATAGCAAATAATAATTGTGTCCTCTGTCAAAATAGGCGGTTTCCAAAAAGAAAAGCGTTTTGATTTTGCTAATTTATGAGTGCTAAAAAAGTCAACATCTAGAAAGGTTAGGCTTAAACTTTCTTCCTCGACTAACTCTGCCAACAAATGACGAACAAGTGATCTATTGTTCTTGTGAGGATCAGGTTCGCAAGCTGTGACTTGCGCTCCTGCTCTAGCCAGCTCGACACAAAGACCAGAAGTATTGGCAGCAATTGTTAAAACTTTCTTTCCTTCCCAGAATTCTGAACCATGTATAGAAGAAGATACTTCAAATATACTTTTACCATCCCATTCACCATCAAAAAGGATTTCACCAGCAGGATTTCGAATACTTTGACAGGCGGGGTATTTTTTATTTCTATCGAACATTGTTTATCGCGCTCTTTTTTACTCTGCAGAATCCCGTGGTATTTTCAAATCTGAAACTAATCCAATGGCGCTAAGTAATCTTAAAAGATACCAAGTAGTGTCAATTTGCCACCACTTGATTCCATGACGTGCCGAGAAAGGGAAGCGATGATGATTGTTATGCCAACCCTCCCCAAACCCCAAAATTCCAATGAAAATATTGTTAGTACTATCGTCGCCAGTATCGTATGGGCGGGCACCCCATCTGTGACAAACCGAATTCACCATAAAGGTTACGTGCCAAGTGAATACTGTACTAATAAAAAAGCCCCAAATTAAAATCTGCAAACCTGAAGACCCCCAGCTGGGAAAAGCATTACTCGCCCACGCTCCCAGAACATAAATCATCAAAATTTGTCCTGGAATTATCCAAAAATAGTAGCGCTGAAGAAATTTGAGCTCAGGGTATTTGTGAAGGTCTCTAGAATTTGCTCCATTCTCGTTGAACGCTCCATGTGTCATCATCCAACCAATATGCGCCCTCCAGAACCCCTTGGTAGCCGGCGAATGGATATCTAAATCAGTATCGGTATTTGCATGATGGGATCGATGATGCGAAACCCACCATAGTGGCCCTCCCTGAATTGCCATCGATCCAAATAAAGCTAAAATAAATTGCGTTACTCTGCCTGTTTTGAAAGACCGATGGGCTAGGAGGCGGTGAAAGCCTGTTGTAACGCCTAGCCCACGTAACCCAAACATTAGAACCGCCGCTACTAAAGCAGCAGTACTATATCCGACAACAAAGACACCCAAACACGCTAAGTGAAATCCTAGCATGATGATTACTACTGAAATAACCTGCAACGGTGATCTGCGAACCTGAGACATTTTAAAGTACGCCTCTCACGTACGTAAGGCTGACATGAGAAGTGTACCCTACCTGCACTAGAGCGCCTAGGTTAGTAATTTGGTTTTGCCAAAATTGTCTATATAACCTTAGAAAAATCATTTTACTTTTGAAAAGTCCATTTTCACTCCAATATTCTTGAAACATAAATACATTTTTATTCAGTAGGATTTTAACCTAACAAAGAAAGGTGATGGTTTATTGTATGAACTTTTCAAAAATAAATGGTAGGGGGCAAGAATCTTTCACTCTTAGTGAATTTGTACTTCTCGCCTTTTCATTAATAGCTTTTTTAACAAGCCTAGGTTCCCTAGGATATCTATAAATAAAAGGTTATTTAATTTTTAACTTATAAATTCTCCTTTCCCACCTTCACCGAGCTAGAAGTGTAGGGTATCCTCCGCCCCGCTAAATAATTAAGGCACAATTAAAATGTCGGTATCTCTGGGCGTTCATATCGGACAGCAGAACGTGAGCATGGATAGCTTGCGAACATTCTGGCGCAAGTTGGACGAGCATGGCGTCGATTGGATCTCTACCTGGGATCACTTTTATGAAGCTCCTTCTAAAAATGGGGTAGAATCCCATTTCGAAGCGCTCGCCACGCTTGGAGCCTTAGCTGCTGAAACCAAGCATGCTAGAATCGGCTGCCTTGTCTTCTATATTGGTTACCGTAATCCTGCTCTTCTCGCTAAAGCTGCCACAACACTTGACCATATCACCGGTGGCAGGTTCGAGCTCGGTCTTGGGGCGGGATGGCATATTTGGGAGGCGAGTGCGTATGGATATGCGTTTCCAGATATTGGAACCAGGCTAGACATGCTAGAAGAAGGCGCTCAAATCATAAGGAATATGCTTACCAAAGACCGAACAAGCTTCTCTGGAAGACATTTCCAAGTAGATAACGCTAGCTGTTTACCGAAACCTATTCAGGAAAAACTACCGATCTGGATAGGCGGCATTGGCGAGAAACGAACCTTACAAGTCGTAGCAAAATACGCGGATGGTTGGAATGCAGCATATGTATCGCCTAATGAATTTAGAAGAATAAACCAGGTTCTTAACGTCTGGTGCGAAGAAGAGCAAAGGGAGCCCGCATCATTAAAGCGCGCTGTTAATTTAAGCTTCAATATGACTACTAAAGACTCTGAAATCGCCGAGGAACGAAGAAAGTTAGCTACTGTTTGGGGTGATAGAGCGGATGAAATAGAAGAAGGTTCTCTTCTCTGCAGCCCTACCGAAGCTATTGATAGAATAAACGCCTATAGGGAAGTTGGAGCTGACGAAATCAATATTTCACTTCGGGCACCATGGAATGAAGAGGCTTTAGATGCTTACCTAACGGAAGTAATTCCGGCCATTAGAGCTAAGTAACAGCCTTTAAAACTTCACCGACTTTCAAGTAATCGTTGCATCTCAACAATCCGCTTGGCTTCTTCTATATGTAGATTTTCCACCAGTCTGCCATCAACGACAGCCACTCCTTTACCTAAAGCTTGAGCCTTTTTCCACACCGAAAGAAGTTGTTGAGCCTGCTCAAAGTCTTGGGGTGACACTCCAAAAACCTCATTAGCTGCATCTACCTGCAAAGGATGTATCAAGGTTTTTCCATCGAAACCCATGTCTCTCGCAGACTCGCAAATAATTCTAAAAGAATCCTGATCTTTAAAATCCAGGTGAACGCCGTCTAGGATACCTATTCTATTACTGCGGGCTACTAATATCGTCCTTTGCAGAGAATATGAAATATTTTGTCTTGTTTCGACATGGCGGCCTCTTAGTTCATTAACAAGATCACTGGTGCCCATTACTAAACAAGCTATCCTATCGCTAATGGATGCTATCCGATCAATATCCAAAACAGCTCTTGGTGTTTCTACCATAAGCCATATTGGCATGTGACTGCCACCTGCAGCATCAAGATGAAATAAAATCTCTTCAACCTGTCCTATGGACTCTATCTTAGGAAACAAGAGAGCATCAGCATTCGAGCGGGCGAAAACAGGCAACTCTTCCCTTCCCCACTCAGTATCAAATGGATTTAGACGAACAACTATTTCCCGGTAACCGTATCTCGAGTCTGATATTGCTTCTAAAATTATTTTCCGGGCGATTTTCTTTGACTCGGGAGCTATAGCATCCTCCAAATCAAAGATGAGACCATCACAGGCTAACTGCTCTGCTTTCTTTAAAGCTTTCGAATTAACTCCTGGTACATATAATACTGAGCGGCGGGGTATGATTTTCATGGCACAATAATTCCATAGTTAAGCGCCAATACTATCGCGGCTAGTCTAATCAACCTACTAAATAATCTGTAACCAGCTAGGTATAAAACAAAGTGTAAGGATTAAAGCAATTTTTTTGAAAACTATTCCGGCGCAGAGAAAAACGACCGGCGCTCGTTAGTCATAGCATCTCGACAATCAGCTTTTAGACGGCAACTATAATCCGACAATACTGGGATCATAAAAAAGCTTGCTGAGATCCGGGTAACAGCAGCCCATCCCTCTTGATGCATATACCAGTCAGCTTCTAGGTTTGGAACTAGGGCAAAGAACCCAGCAAAAAAGAAAAACATTACTAGGGCAGTCCCTACAGCAAGCATACGAACGTATACCAAAGCCAATTCATTTCTTAATGTTATGAACGAAAGCAGTGCCCCAATCAGATATGGCAACCAGCCTAAAGGTGCTGGATGTGGCATATGCAAAAGAGCCATAACTAAAAGAACTAATCCAATGAAGATATTTAAGTAAAGCATATACCAGTTTTTTCTCCCGAAATCTTAACTGCTCCCATCAAAGGAAATAAAAACTGCGCCAAAGATTTTTTTTTAAGACTGATGCTATTTTCCCTGCGTTAATAAAGCGTCCCGATGGAATAGTCCGAAAATGGCATCTATCAGTCAACCATTTTGTTACATTTAGTGACAAAATGGCATAATACTGCCGATATTAATGAAGAAGGCTGCGCCAAATCGGTCTACTGACGAGGAAATTAATTCTTGTATGCCTACCAGAAATCTACTAATTATTTACCATAGCCAGTCAGGGAGTACTGAAAAAATGGCTCGGGCTTCGCTCGAAGGAGCATCTCACAGCGAAATAAGCGGTATCGAAATACGTTTTCTAGAAGCGAATTTAGCTACAGAAGATGATCTTCTATGGGCCAACGGAATTATAATAGGTACCGCTGAACACTTTGGCTACATGTCTGGCGGTCTGAAAGATTTTTTCGACCGAACGTTCTACAAAGTTGAGGACAAAATTCAGCCTCTCCCATGTGCGATTTTGATAAGTGCTGAAAACGATGGGACTGGCGCATTAACCTCCATAAGACGAATAGTGAAAGGATATCCATTTATAGAAGTCCAAGAACCTATTATTAGTAGGGGCCCCCTAAAAAGTGATACTTTAGAAAAATGCGTAGATCTTGGTACTGCAATATCAGCTGGACTAGAAGCCGGAATCTATTGAACATATACACCGAAAAAATACGTCTATCTGTGAACATAGGTCTTAACCTTCATTGCCTCACCAAGGAACCAGTTTGACAACAAAACAAGCAGATATTATTCACTGCATTGACGATGTACCATCTGAGGCATGGAATCTTTGCGCTAACCCTGGAGAGAAAACCAATTACAACCCCTTTCTTCGCCACGAATTTCTCTCCGCCCTAGAAAACAGTAGAAGCGTGTCACCCGAAACGGGATGGCAGCCCTTCCATGTAGTCCTGAAAGAGGAGGGAGAAATTCTTGGTACCGTGCCTCTCTATCTGAAAAACCATTCTCAAGGTGAATATGTTTTTGACCATTCATGGGCAGATGCGCTTCATAGAGCAGGGGGCAATTATTATCCGAAACTACAAGCCAGCATCCCTTTTACTCCTGCGACCGGTCGACGATTATTAACTAAATATGTTTCGAGCGATATCGAATCCCTTTTATTAAAATCCTGCTTAGCCCTTTGCGAGCAAATAAATGTGTCATCATTCCACTTTACTTTCCTTACGCAACCGCAATGGAATCTTGCTGGTAAACACGGTTTTTTAAAGAGAATAGACCAGCAATTCCATTGGAAAAATGCGGGTTACAATAACTTCAACGATTTTCTATCAGACCTCTCAACTAAGAAAAGAAAGAATATTCGTCGAGAACGCAAAGAATCTCTCAGAAATGGTGTCTCAGTAGAATGGCTTTCTGGAAGTGATATAAAAGAATCGCATTGGGATGCTTTTTACAATTTTTACACTGACACTGGTGCCAGAAAGTGGGGGTCGCCTTACCTAAACCGCGAATTCTTTAGCCTAATTACAAACACTATGGCAGAAGACATTCTTTTGATAATGTGCAAAAGAAATCATAAATATATTGCAGGCGCCTTAAATTTCATTGGGGGAAATACTTTATTTGGTCGAAATTGGGGATGTAACGAGTACCACCCTTTTTTGCATTTCGAAACCTGTTACTACCAGGCTATAGACTTCGCTATAGAAAAAAAAATAGGCAAAGTAGAAGCTGGAGCTCAAGGAGAACATAAAATTGCACGCGGTTATTTACCAGAAAAAACATATAGCGGTCATTGGATAAAACATGAAGATTTTCGAGTCGCTGTTAGCCGATTTTTGGAGGATGAGCGAAGCTATGTGGAGCAGGACATAGAATATAGACAAAAACATACTCCATTTAACTCGAACGTTAACTTAGAAAAGTTCATTGATCCAAGCAGCATTAAGTTAGAATAGGATGACCGAATATTTTGAAAGATTCGCAAGTATCAATTATCTAAAAGTCAAAAATAGATTAATATCCTCGTAGATGCGAAATACCCAATCTACAACAACCAACTCCATTACTATTGCAGACCTCTTGTCAGATGATGTCGCGCTAGGAAAAATGGTGCGGACTAACGGCTGGATAAAATCTGTTAGAACCTCCAAGGCAGGGTTCTCTTTTATCCATTTAAATGATGGCTCCTGTCTGACAAACCTGCAAATAGTGGTGGAGAAAGACCTGCCAAATTATACAACCGAAATATGTGAGCTAACCACTGGTTGCTCTATCCAGGTGGAGGGTATGGTAGTTGAGTCGCAAGGCAAAAACCAAGACATAGAAGTCAAGGCAACAGAAATTAAAGTGGTGGGATGGGTTAAAGATCCAGAAACCTACCCCATTTCGAAAAAACAACATTCCCTCGAATACTTGCGATCTATGGCTCATTTGAGAATTAGAACTAATACATTTGGAGCAGTTTCAAGAATTAGGCATGTTATGAGTAAAGCCATACATGATTATTTTGATCAGAATGGTTTTTTTTGGGTGAACACTCCAATCATTACGACCAGTGACTGCGAGGGTGCAGGAGAATTATTTCGAGTATCTACGCTCGACAAAACCACGCGATTAGAACATCCGGAATTTTTTGGTACCGAGGCTTTTTTAACTGTGTCTGGGCAACTAAACCTGGAAGCGTACTCTCTATCTTTAACCAAAGTTTATACCTTTGGCCCTACATTCCGGGCCGAAAATTCAAATACCTCGAGACACTTAGCGGAATTCTGGATGGTCGAACCCGAGATAGCTTTTGCCAATCTTTCTGATAACGCCAACCTGGCCGAAGAGTTCCTAAAATATATAAGCAAACGTCTATTAGAAAGGTGCCAAGAAGATCTGATATTTCTTAACCAAAACGAAGATATCTCTCAAATTCAGCAGCTAGAGGAATTAGTCCAAAAGCCATTCCAAATACTCGAGTACACAGAGGCAATAGAAGCTCTTCAATCGAGCAAACAAAGCTTTGAATTCCCGGTGCAATGGGGGGTAGATCTCAAATCCGAGCATGAACGGTACCTATGCGAATCCTACATTGGCGGCCCCGTGATCATCATTAATTACCCAAAAGATATAAAAGCCTTCTATATGAGGCTTAACGACGATAACAAAACCGTAGCTGCTATGGATGTTCTATTACCAGGTGTCGGCGAGATTATTGGAGGCAGCCAACGAGAGGAACGATTAAGCGTTCTTGACCAAAGAATGTCGGACGAAGGTTTAAAAAAAGATTTATGGTGGTATAGAGACCTTCGTAAATATGGGACAACACCACATGCTGGATTTGGTCTTGGGCTCGAGAGATTTCTATTATATGTAACAGGTATGGACAATATTCGGGACTCAATCCCGTTCCCAAGAACTCGAAATACCGCGGGCTTTTAAGACACGTGTTTGCATCTCTATTCCGTCTTAAGCCATATATTGCTCGCTATCGCTTTAGGATGATCGCTGGAATCACCGCCTTTGGCGTGGCAAGGGTTTTCGAGGGATTGATTCCCCTATTTGTAGCAATGGGAATAGACCGAGTTTCGGCGAAGGATGAGAATCTAACATTCCCAGTTTTTGGTATAATAGGCGCTGTGGCGGCTCGCTACATATTCGTTACCTTTGCACGGTTTTCGGTAAGACGAACGGGACAATACGTAGCCTTTGATTTAAGAGAGTCTTTATTCGCATCTCTCCAGAATCAAGGGTCCAAATTTTTTAGCGAGCACACCATAGGCGACATGATGACTCGGGCAGTTGCCGATATCAGCTTAGTGCAGCGTCTCATCTCAATGGGAACTATTCTACTAATTATACTGGTCTACGCTAGCATCGTCGGATTCGGTTTTATGTGGTACATATCACCAGCATTGACACTTTTGCTTCTGCCACCAATGCCACTGGTATTCTTTTATGCTCAATGGTCCGCAAGGCAGATGGGAGTAGCTTCGAAGGATGTTCAAGACCGAATGTCGGACCTAGGAGGTCAGGTACAAGAAAACTTATCAGGTATTAGAACGATACAAGCAATGGTACAGGAAGAACGGGAGGTAGCTCGTTTCTCCAATACGAACCAACAATACGCTAACGCTTTTTATCGTCAATCGGAGATCGGCTCCCATATGGCCTCCTGGATGCCAACCATTGCAGCAATCTGTTCTATAACTATTCTTGGTTATGGAGGAGTTCTAGTAATGCAAGGAGTATTAACGGTGGGGCAGCTAGTAGCATTCTTCATGTACGTAAATATGGTAGTACAGCCGTTTCGCGTGGCGGGTTTTATCGTAAACCTTTTCCAAAGAGCTGCCGTAGCGTGCGACAGACTATTTGAGGTTCTAAACCTAGAACCAGAAATCCTTGACACCCCAAGACTCTATGCCCCAAAAGATATTAGCGGTGACATTCGAATTAAAAATCTTAACTTCAGCTACGGCAACACCTCAAGGCCGGCTTTACTAGATATAAATCTTAAAATTAGGGCAGGAGAGTCTTTATCGATAATGGGGAAAGTCGGGTCGGGAAAAACCACCTTGCTTAAACAACTAGTACGACTTTTAGACACACCAAAAAACTGCATTTTTATCGACCAATGTGATATCTGTGACTACCCCCTTTCCCAAGTCCGATCTCAAATCGTTTTAGTCCCACAGGATACTTTTTTATTCGGTGAGCCCCTTAGCAGCAATCTAACTTACGATGATCCTGAACGACCGATTAACCAGATATGGGAGGCTGCCGCAAATGCCGATTTTGACGGAGCGATCAAGGGTTTTCCTGATGAAATGGAGACTATTGTAGGTGAACGAGGCGTAACTCTATCTGGCGGACAAAAACAACGTGCAACGTTAGCGCGAGGGCTAATTCGGAAGTCACCAATCTTGATTCTTGATGATTGTTTTTCCAGCGTAGATACGCAAACAGAAGAACATATTCTTAAGGAACTACACGAACTTAGAGAAGGTCAGACAACCCTCCTAGTATCCCATCGCGTTTCTACAGCTAAACATTCAGATAGAATCATCGTGCTTGATAGTGGAGAAATTATAGAAGAGGGTACGCATGAAGAGCTCATAGCTCTTAATGGGCTCTATTGTGAGTTCGAGAGAATTCAAAGGGAAGGGGCCAATGAATCAGATTACCTGCCACTCAGGTCCCCCTCATGACAGACGAAGCTAGCCAAATACGTCGGCCCCGAGATTACTCGCTATTTGAAGCCGATCTCTCAGGAGCAACTCTCAACCTCGCTTTACTCCGCAGGCTTCTCGAATGGATGAAGCCATACAAAATTACATTCTGCGTCAGCGCCTTATTAGTAATTGTAACATCAGCCCTACAGGTACTATTGCCTGTAGTACTTTCTATCGTCGTAATCGACCATATCATCAGAGGGGAAACGACTTCAGATGTCCCTGACTTCGGCCTGATTAATATTACAGATACACTATCGACCTACTGGGCTATTCATCCACTTTGGATAGCTTGCGGAATCTATGCATTACTTCAGTTGGCTTGGGCAGTGACCGGACATGGACATAGAATGACCCTAATTAGCTCGGTCATTAATGGCTTACGAGATCTCCGAATGGACCTCTTTAAGCATCTAGAAAGCCGACCATCGTCTTTCTATGACCAAGTAGCTGTAGGCAGAGTCATGACGAGAGTAACCAATGATGTAGAAGCACTCTATGAACTTCTACGTGGTCTAGGTACTCTAATAGGTGAATTTGTACCATTTTTCGTAGCTCTTTTTATCATGCTAGCTATAGATATAGAGCTAACGCTTATCCTTCTCATGGCACTACCTGTAATGGCAATTGCCACCTCATATTTTCGGAAAGTTACTAGAAAGCTATTCAGGTTGGTACGAACCTCGCTATCAATGCTAAATCAAAGCCTGCAAGAGAATCTCGCAGGATTACAAGTCGTGCAGTTATCTGAGCGACAGCAACACAACTTTGAGGCATACCATCGTATTAACCAAGAAAACCGTGATCACGAAGTAAAAACAATACGTTATGAAACTTTATATGGGGCGTTCACCGATAGTATTGCTCATATCGGGTTAGGTATGATTATTTGGTATGGCGGGGGAGCAGTTGTGCAAGATCAAATGACCCTAGGCGGGCTGATCCTCTTCACTCGATTCATAGAAATGCTATTGCATCCCGTTGTCGCATTGGGCGAGCAAACCAATATCCTATTTAGAGCAATGGCTAGTGGGGAACGAATATTTCAAGCTCTAGACTGGGACGAAAAAATTTATGAACCCGACAACCCTGTTCAGCTGCCGGCTAGAGTAAGGGGTCAGATAGACTTTAAAAACCTAACATTTGAATACGAGCCGATGAACCCTGTCTTAGAAAATGTCTCTTTCACTATTCACCCCGGTGAGACACTAGCAATCGTGGGGCCCACAGGCTCAGGGAAAAGCACTCTTATAAAATTATTAGGGCGTTTTTATGACTACGAAAATGGGCAAATCTATCTCGATGGCGTGGACCTGAATGAAATTGCATCACATGATCTACGATTGAGAGTAGGGGTTGTCCTACAAGACTTCCATATTTTTTCGGGAACAATATACGATAATATTGCCCTAGGAAAACCTCAGATCACGCATACCCAAGTCATCGAAGCGGCAAAAACGGTAAGTGCTCATGAATTCATTACGTCTTTGCCAAATAAATATGACACTATAATCTCAGAGCGAGGCCAAAATCTCTCCCAAGGACAACGCCAGTTGCTTGCGTTTGCTAGAGTGGTTTTAGCGAATCCCGAAATTCTAGTTCTAGATGAGGCCACAGCAAGCATTGATACCGAAACCGAACTACTAATCCAAGAAGCTTTGCGGCAAACAACAGCAGGGAGAACATCCATAATAATTGCGCATCGACTCCAAACCATACAAGAAGCAGATAGAGTAATCGTTTTAAACCAAGGAAAAATTGAAGAGATGGGAACTCATCAGCAGCTATTAGCCAACAAAGGAATGTATTACGAATTGCACTCTTTGCAGTTTAAATCACAAAACTAAAATCTTCCTTCCTTGAATAAAGCATTAACCAACATGAGAAATACTTAGTTTTTTCGCAGACCAACTACTCGAGAGTTGTGCTCATCACGAGATATGCCATAAAAAGTGATTGAAACCAACGCAAGGAAATAAAAAAACATTAAAGCCGGCCCATAGATAAACCCAAGGTCCCAAAGAATTTCATCTGATATCTCGCCTGGCGCAGCTCCCCTTGGGAATTTTATCCAATCCAGAGCAATGCCCGCTATAAAAGCACCAATTCCGGTGGTAGCCTTTTGAACAAAAGATCGAGACGCAAAAAATAAGCCTTCTTCCCGCCTCCCAGTCCTTACTTCACTATCTTCCACTACATCAGCGAGCATTGACGATTGAACCACTCCAAAGAGAATTATCATAGTTACGTTTATAACTGTATGGACCCAAATTATGGGAAGTAAATAAGGACTTCCATTTTCAGGGAAAACTCCCAATAAGCGAAGAATTACTGGGCTTGCCCCAAAAATAATTTGGAAAAAGTAGATCGCTATTGCTGTTGTTTTTTTATCCCAACGCTTAGTTAAGCGGGGCGCTAGGAATATGGGGATTAAAGCGGAAAGAAAAAGAGAGAGTATTACCCAACGCCATTGCTCCGCGGCAAACCCCCAAAATTGGGTAACAATATATGTATCAAAGTTTGTAGCTACACCAACACCCACAGCAGAAAATAATCCGGCAAAAAAGAGCGACGCGAAGTTCCGGTTACTAAGCGTAATTCTCATCTCCCTCAAAAGACCAATAAGCGAATAAGAACTTCTAATAGGTGGTTCGTGCAGAAGTGGTATATATCGATGTAACCGCCACGATGAGCCCAATATTACTATTAGAATTATGGAAGCCCCTATAGCACCATATATCTTGTAAGTTATCGGTGAGACCTCTCCCCATACCACCATCAGAAGCCCCCAATTTAACACCGCCATTACCAATCCTCCAAACCATCCCAGCATATATCTATAACTTAATAATTGGGTTCGCTCGTCATAATCATCTGTAAGCTCTGCCACCAGAGCACTCGATGGAATCTCATAAAGTGTTACGAAAAAACGGACAAGGATACTGACTACCAGAAGATAGATGAAAAGATCAAAACCAACCAATTGAGGAGGATTCCAAAGAAAAAAATAAGCTATAGCGACAGGGCATGCGGCAGCGTACATAAAAGGATGTCTTCTGCCCCAGCGAGACCGGGTATTATCAGACCATAGACCCACCAATGGGTCAGTGATGGAATCAAAAATCAAAGCTATTAAAATTGCTAATCCACCATAAGTACCTGGCAGACCTAAAACCTGGTTGTAGTAGAATAATAGAAAATAAGCAAACCCATGGTCCTTAATTCCGTAAGCTACAGAGCCAATTCCATATGACCATCGAACCCGACGATCAACTATTAAAGAATTGTATGTGTGTGGCAAGGTCCCTAGACTCCCTATTTAATAAATACCTGATTCAGAAACCAGGAAGTTAATCTTAAAATGCCTAAATTATCTTAATATGAATGACTCTACGCGCAGCGGAAAGAAGTTTCGCACAGAGATGGGTTTCTCTGCGATTAAAGATGGTATCAAAACAAACCATAACCCGACAGCTACTGAGTTGAGAAAGCCTCCTTGGTTGCGAGCTAAATTTCCTAGTGGACCAAAATATCAGCTCCTTCGGGACCTAGTCCGAAAGCATAACCTATCAACTGTTTGCGAAGAATCCCACTGTCCAAACATAGGAGAGTGCTGGAATAATGGAACCGCCACGATAATGTTAATGGGATCTGTCTGCACACGTGCTTGCAAATTCTGTTCAGTTGACACTGGAAATCCAGCGGGCTGGCTAGATCCTGAGGAACCAGCAAACGCAGCTAAAACCGTGGAGGTCATGGGCCTACGATATATCGTTCTAACCTCCGTAGATCGAGATGATTTGCCAGATGGGGGGGCATCGCATTATTCGGACTGCGTACGCGAAATAAAAAAATTAAATCCAAATACTGGTGTAGAAGCACTTGCTCCAGATTTCTCGGGATCTAAAGAAAGCATCTCAATACTAGTAACCTCTGGCTTAGATGTTTTTGCTCAAAATCTTGAAACAGTAGAAAGACTTACGCACGAAGTCAGGGATGCCAGAGCCGGGTACGATCAAACCCTGAATGTTTTAGCTTACGCAAAAAAGATCCAGCCAACCTTGTTGACAAAATCAAGTCTCATGCTTGGTCTTGGTGAAAACGATGGTGAAATAAAAAACGCTATGAAAGACTTACGAAAACACAATGTCGATATCCTTACACTTGGGCAATATTTGAGACCGACAGCAAACCATCTTTCAGTTAAACGATGGGTTACCCCGGATGAGTTTAGTCGTTATAGAGAATGGGGACTTGCCTTGGGCTTCACGGAAGTAGCTGCTGGTCCTCTAGTCCGCTCAAGCTACCGGGCTGATCGCATTCTAGATAAGAATAACCTTGGCCTAAATAATATCCCTATAAAAACGATCTGAGACCAACATGACTAATATCCTATTGAAGGATTTCGAAGGAAATCCGACTACTCTTGCCTTAATAGATGTTAAGAATTTTAATTCCTGGAAGCAAGATCTACCCCGATTAAGCCAAAACTGGGTAACAAAAAATGGTTTCGAAGGCAAAGCTGGCGAAATCTGCTGGCTGCCAGAGGAAAATACTAAACCACAAAAAGTTGCCGTAGGATGGGATGGAAGTAATTCTTTAGAAACTCTCGGACATCTTCCTTACGCGCTACCAGAAGGGGTCTATAAACTTTCCGATCCCATCTCCGAGCACCAGCTATTAGGCTGGTTGATGGGCTCCTATAAGTTTAATAGATATAAGACCCCAGAACGAAAGCCAGCTCAATTAATAATGCCAGAGGAGTTAGATATACCACTAATAGAGGCTATCAACGATAGTGTGACTTTCGCAAGAGATTTGATCAATACTCCTGCTAATGAAATGGGTCCGAGCGAGCTGACTGCGCAGGCGAGAAATCTAGCAATAAAGAATGGCGCAGAAATTACTGTAGTCAAAGGAAAGGAGCTTATAGAGGAAAAATTATTATCAATTTATACCGTGGGCCAAGCGGCAACTGATGAACCAAGACTTATCGATATTTCATGGGGTAATCCGAATGATCCCAGAGTAACTATAGTTGGGAAAGGAGTCTGCTTCGATAGCGGAGGTCTAAATATAAAGCCTTCAAATGGAATAAGGCATATGAAAAAAGATATGGGTGGCGCAGCTGTAAGCTTGGGATTAGCGTCATTAATTATGGAAAAAAATCTTCCTATACGACTGAGACTGCTGATAGGCGCAGTTGAAAATGCCATTTCCGGAAATGCCTATAGACCTGGGGATGTGTTAAAAACTTATAAAGGTTTTTCCGTGGAAATCGACAACACCGATGCTGAAGGCCGATTAATAATGTGTGACTGCCTAGCACTCGCTGCGGAGGAAGAACCTAGCTTAGTCATTGATTTTTCAACACTTACGGGCTCTGCCCGATCGGCCGTAGGTGCTGAAATATCAGCCATGTTCTGCAATGATGACAGTCTTGCCGAGCGTATTTATGACGCTGGAGAGCGCACCGAAGACCCAATATGGAGATTACCGCTCCACAAGCCTTATAGACACATGTTAAAAAGCAATATCGCAGATATGGTGAATTCAGCACCTTCCCCCTATGCTGGTGCTATAACAGCCGCTCTGTTTTTGGAGAACTTTATCAATGACTACCCTTGGGTACATTTCGATATTAATGCTTTTAATACACGTCATAGGCCAGGAAGACCGGAAGGTGGAGAGGCCATGGCTATGAGGGCTATATTCGACTATTTAAAAGAACGGTTTGGGGAATAACCATGTTTGACCAACTTGAAACAACAGATAAAGGAACCCAGATAGATTTGAAGGGTGTACTTAGCTCCCTAAATTTTAATAAGGATGGGCTAATTCCTGCTATTGCCCAAGACGTAGAATCAAAACAAGTTCTAATGCTTGCATGGATGGATTTAACTGCTATCCAAACTACATTAAAAGAAGGTAACGTTTGTTATTGGTCTCGCAGCCGAAATACGTATTGGCGAAAAGGTGAAACATCAAATCACTTCCAGAGATTAGTTGAAATGCGCATCGACTGCGATGGCGATACCTTACTATTACTAGTTGAGCAGGATGGATTGGCTTGCCATACAAATCGTCGATCATGCTTCTATCTAACTGTGACAGGACAAAAATTAATAGTGACTGAATCACCCCAAATAGCATGAGATAGAAGGTTTTAAAAAGAAATGGAAATTCGGTTGTACAACACGCAAACACGGAAAAAAGACATATTCTCACCAGAGGATCCTAAGCGTGTAACTATGTATGTATGTGGTCCAACCGTATATGACCTCGTGCATATCGGGAACGGCCGCCCCGCTGTAGTATTCGATGTGCTTTATAGGGTTTTGCATCTTTTCTTTGAGGAAGTGATTTATGTCAGGAATATCACGGATATAGACGACAAAATAAATAATGCCGCTATTCTTTCAAAAACACCGATAGAAGAAATTACTAATAAATATATTCAAGCCTATAGAAAAGACCTGAAGGAATTAGATGTTCTAGACCCTAACATCGAGCCTCTAGCTACTAACCATGTCCCTGACATTAT
>PAMO01000019.1 GCA_002707325.1 Gammaproteobacteria bacterium | reverse complement strand
CCGCGTTGGCGGAGTTGTAATAGGCAACAACGGGTTCACGCTCCACAAACCCAAGCAAAACCAAAAAGCATTAGCAAAATACCTATCCGATATAGCTTCATTCAACCAGGCTCTTCAAGCAAAATATCAAGCAACCTCCAACAATGAACTCAGAAAATCGCTGAAACAGCTCTGCCAGCTGAGGCCCCGAGATACTAAAATATTTCTGATTAGTGATTACCTCAACTCAAGCTCTGTATGGGAAGAAGCGTTTATCAAGCTAGGCTATCAAAATGAGCTCAAGGTAATCCATATTTATGATCCATTGGAAGAACGACTACCAGAAAAAGGTAGGTATACAGTGACTGACGGCAACATACGATACAGATTTGACTCGGACAACACCAAAACAATCGCTCGCTATCACAAAGATTTCACGGCGAACCAGATTGCTATCAAAAATCTTTGCTTAAAATTTGGTATAGCGTACCAATTCATACCAACTAATGACCCCATAGATAAGTTTCGCTGGTCCTAACAAGATGGATGAAATAATTCTAGAGCAGCTGAGGGATATTCACTATCCGCCCGATCCTGATTGGTGGCCCCTAGCATTAGGTTGGTGGCTTCTCGTTAGCTTAACAATATTTATAACGGTTTTGACAACCTACAAAATCAGAAAAAACATTGAAAATAGCCGCCCATACACTATCGCTGATGAGCTACTTAACGAGCTTTATACGAAACTCAAACATGAGGAAATTGAGGGAACTGAATATGCCAACCGAGCCAATGAAATCATTAAGAGACTACTAGTTCACATAAAAAAAGATCCGCGTGCAGTCCCCGCATCGGGTGAATCCTGGCTGCAAATACTAGATGACTTAAGTAACACCAAAGAATTCACTCTAGGTGCAGGTAGAATATTGGGAAGCCAAAGATTTAGCAATCAACTGTCGGGGAATACTGCGGCTATACACTCTTTGCTCAGTAACTTAGTCAACAGACTAAAGATTCAAAATGATTGACCTGATTTGGCCATGGCTACTAGCACTGATCCCCATACCTCTTGTGTCGAAATACTGGGGAAGCAAGATGGATCAGACCCCTGCAGGACTTATAGTGCCAACAATAGCCCGTTTTAAAGCAATTAATATTGAAGCTACAAGTGGAGTTCCCAAGATCAGATGGAAAAAGATATTTTTGTGGGCTGCCTGGTCTCTTCTGGTTTTAGGAGCATCTAGACCAGTTTGGGTAGGGCCCCCACAATCCCTTCCTACTACAGGGAGGGACATGATTATAGCCGTCGATATCTCGGGCAGCATGGGGACAGAGGATCTTATTTTAGACAATAAACAAACAACGAGATTGAGCGCTGTAAAAAAGGTTGTTAATGATTTCATTGATGGTCGCGTAGGCGACAGAATAGGCTTGATACTGTTTGGAACCAAGGCTTACCTCAATGCTCCACTCACCTTCGACCTAACAACGGTGAAACAATTCTTAAATGAGTCGCCCATAGGCATAGCAGGAGGAAAAACCGCGCTTGGCGATGCAATCGGACTGGCAACAAAAAGACTAGTACAACAATCCAAGGGGGACAGGATACTCATATTGTTAACTGATGGGGCCAACAACACTGGAAGGGTCGCACCCCTTAAAGCAGCTCAACTAGCCTCTCAAGCAGACATAAGAATCCATACGATTGGAGTCGGCTCAACCACGTTACAACTACCTGGCCTCTTCGCAAGAAGGCTAGTCAATCCATCAACAAATCTTGATGAAAATACCTTGGAACAGATAGCGGAATTAACCGGCGGCCAATACTACCGAGCGGAAAACACAGAGCGGTTAATTGATATCTACAGAATCATTGATTCTTTGGAGCCTATACAGCTCAAAGACAAACTCTACTGACCCACAACATCATTATTTCACTGGCCATTATCTATTGCTTGGATCATTTTAATATCTTTATTAACGAATACTATACTGAGACAAGAGAAATGTTAGAGGAACTCCATTTATTGAGGCCATTATGGCTATTGGGACTTGCTCCGATAATGGCATTACCCTTTCTTTGGCGACGAATTCCTAATAACTCGGCATGGATGAAACATATATCACCCAATCTGCAAGCAACTCTCTTAGAGGAACAAGTCAGGCCAAAAATCAGGCAACCCCTGTTATTATCTATAGTAATCCTGAGCCTGGGCGTTCTAGGATTATCTGGTCCGTCCTGGGAAAAAATCCCGCAACCAACCAATAAAAAAATTGATGCTACAATAATCTTACTGGACTTATCGCTGTCAATGCTGACAGAAGATATTGCTCCCTCGAGGCTTGCTCGCGCCAAACAGAAAATCTCTGACATCCTGAAAATAAGAACTGAGGGCCTAACGGGTTTAGTGGCGTATGCTGGCGATGCCCATACCGTAACCCCTCTGACAGAGGATACGAATACTATAGAAAACCTCTTACCCTCCCTGAATCCTGAAATGATGCCCGTACCAGGAAGCAACCCGGCCTCGGCCATCGAAAAAAGCCTGCAACTTTTCAAAAACGCCGGCATGGAAACAGGCTTAATATTAATAGTGAGCGATGGGGTGGAAAAGGCGTCAGATTTAACTCAATTCAAAAACCAAAAATTCCCGATTTCTATTCTTAGCCTTGGCAGCAAACAGGGCGGTTCCATCCCACTCGACAGCAAGTATTCTTCGGATATCCTAAAGGATCAAAATGGAAACGTTGTCATAACTAAGGTGGCGCCTAAAGAGTTGGATGCGATTACAAAGATAACCTTTGGCCGGCATCGATCCGCCTCCCTTCTTAACACCGATATAATTGAATTGCTTGATACACCGTCATTCCTAGGGATCGAGACCGAAGAAACGAATTTAAAAGCTGACGTTTGGCATGACCTTGGCTTTTGGCTATGCCTTGGAATGCTTCCACTAGTTTTATACTCTTTCCCTCGTGCTATTTTTTCCGGTCTTCTCCTTCTTGTTATCCCAGCAACTCCTATGGCCGCTGAATGGAGCGACTTGTGGAAGCGCCCAGATCAGCGAGGTTATCAATCCTTACAGGAAGGAAATTACGAAAAAGCAGCCTCTCAATTCAAGAATCCAAAGTGGCGAGCTTCAGCTTTATACCTGAATAAGGATTTTAGTGAAGCCGAATTATCCTTTAGCCTTGATCAATCCGCGACCGGTCATTACAACCACGGTAATTCTTTAGCCCAACAAGGCAAATATGAACTAGCAATAAACTCATACCAACGCGCCTTAGCAATCGATAAATCGCATGCGGACGCGCTACACAACAAAAACTTAATACAGAATCTTCTTAAAAAGAATCGGGAAAATAGCGAAGGAAAGAATGAAAAAAAAAGTGAGGATATCAGTGCAACGCGAAATGCAGCGAAAGACAATGCCCAAGATGACAAACCCAAGAAGGGAAAAGACTCTAGGAAAGAAAACGAGATATCTACCCGATCTAATCAGCTCTCTGATCACGATGAAGAAAGCATATCTTCACATGACGAACAGAAGGAAGCCTTCGAACAATGGATGCGACGCATCCCTGATGACCCTGGGGGTTTGCTAAAACGAAAATTCCAACACGAGACAAACCAACGCCTGCGAGATGGCGATTACTCCCACTTAAATTTTGAGAATATCTGGTGAAGCACTGGTTTCTAGTTCTGTATTTTTTTCCTTTAATCACTTTCGGTAAAGTTGATATTAAAGTAACACCACAAACCCTAACAGAGATAGACACACTATCCCTCGCACTAAGAGTGACTGGACCCAAAGGATTAAAACGCCCCGACATCAAGCAACTAACAGAACATTTTCACATACTCAATTCTCAGACTAGTAGCCAACATCAATCTATGAACGGGAAAGTTGAATCATGGATAGACTATAAATATACATTGAGACCAAAAAAAACTGGCACCATTATCATCGAGCCATTTAAGTTTGGAAATTCCCAAAGCGATAGCCTAGAGATCGTAGTAAAACCACTTAGCGCTTCAGCAAAAAGACAAATAGAAGAATCAATTTTCTTCAAGACAGAACTAACGACATCTCCCATATATGTACATGGTCAAACAACATACATTCGTAAGCTTTTCTTCGCTCCTGGCGTACAGCTATATAGTGACTTGCCGGAACCACCAACCATAAAAGATGCCGTTGTTACTCCGCTGGAAAATCCGAAACCGACACAACAAACTATAAAAGGTATTTCTTATGGTGTTATCGAACAAAGGTACCTAATATTCCCGGAAAAAAGTGGCGTGATACCCATTCCCGAGGCTTTCATTACCTCTAGCGTTAGACTGAATCAAGCAGGCGTATACCGACGAACCAGCATCCGAATCTCGGCCCCCTCGATAAGCCTGGATGTTCTACCCATACCAAAGACATATCCCAAAAACAAACCATGGCTGCCGGCGACACAATTATCGATAAAAGATAAATGGTTTCCTAATGAGCTAAACCTGGCTACTGGAACCCAAATCTTAAGAGAACTAACTATTACCGCTGTTGGTAATTCCGCATCGGCCATTAGCCCCTTAGAACTAAAAAATGGTCAACAATATTTCAAGATCTATCCTAAAAAACCGTTACTAGAAAACGTGATAAAACAAGGTGGAATTTCTGGTCGAAGAATTGAAACCTATACCATGATTCCTTTGAAGCCACAGGAATTGTCGATAGAACCAATTGAGGTTACCTGGTGGAACATTAATACAAACAAGACAAATATAACGAAGGTACCCGGCAGAACGCTCAGCATTATAGGTCAATCAGAAGAATCAGAAAGTCCAAGCAAGAAAGAAACTCTTCCGGCAATATTACCTATCATTAATTCGCAAGAAAAAAGCGCTCCTGAAACTAGCACTTTCGGGGAATTAGATATCACTTACATAATTGCAGTTACAATAATTATGGTTTTGATTTATCTTTTCGTCTGGTCACTAACGCGATGGCGATTATTACATAGAAGACTATCGAAAAACCCTCTTGGCATATTAATACGAGTCGTTCCTCTATTAAATACGAGCAGTCCAAGAACCACCAAAAAACGCCTATTGCAGCACATAATGACCTCTAAAAAAATAACAAAAATACAGGCAATAGAACTTCTTCAGAGAGACCCTAAAGGTTACGAAATACTAGCCAAGCTTAATCAAAGGATCTATGGGAAAGAAGTTAAAGAATCTGACATAATCTCTCTCCAGGAAATGTGGAGTTTGGCTAGAAGGCTTTCCGCCAAAGACAAAATCCAAAAACCTCCTCCGCTCCCCAATCTGTACACATAAATAATGTTAAAAGGGGATCACTCAGCAAGTCGAAGGCTTTTTGATACGGTCTCGTAAACATCCTTCGACAAGCTAGATCCTGACGCGATACGACCTAACACCTCACACATCAATTTTTGTCTCACAGGGTCATAACGCTGCCAACGTGTAAAAGGTCCTAGTAACCGCGACGCTACCTGAGGATTCAGCTTATCAAGCCTTAATATAACCTCTCCAAGATAGTTGTATCCGGAACCATCCAAAGAATGAAATCGACGATGGTTTTTCTGAGAAAAGCTTGCATACAAAGCCCGGACCTTATTAGGGTTTCTTTCGTCGAATTCTGAATTTTTCTCTAAAGTCTTCAGTTCAGAAATTCCCGACAAATCACTAGCTGCCTGCACTGAAAACCAACTATCGATAACTAAAGGCTCTTTTCTCCATCTGTGGAAAAAGTCATCCATAAAGCTCTTCCTCGATATGGCTTTTAAGGTTCCATTTTGAGCCACCTCAGCCAGCACGGCGTATCTATCGGTTAGGTTATCAGCCTGAGAATATTGCTCAAAAAGCAAATTCTCTAGCTCCTCGCCATCCAAAACAGCCGCAATATAGTGGAGGCAAAGATTACGAAAAGACCTTCGAGCTACCTGATTAACATCATTAGAAAAAGGCGCATTTGGCTTCGTTAGATCATAGAGACCAATCCACTCTGAAAAATACTCTGTCCCTATCCGGTGCCTAAGCTCTTCTCTGGCCGCACTTACCGCATCTACATCAAATTCGATCAACTGATCAAAAATATAATTTTCTTCGGGAAGCACGGCCAATGAGGCTAGAAGAGCTAAACGGTGGCCAGCATCACCAGCCTCTACTTCTTGCCAAGCTTCGGTTAAAAAAGCTCTGAAAAGTCTAACTGTGGTCTCATCGTTTGGTTGCCCTTTCTGCATTTGGTCAATTTCAGAAAGGATTAATCCTTGGGCAGCATCCCATCTGACAAAAGGGTCAGAATCTTTAGTAACTAAAAATTCCAGATCAACCTTTGACACAGAACTTTCGATTCTTACTGGGGCGGAAAACCCTCTCAAGAAACTCACAGTTGGTCTCATAGATAATCCAGACACCTTAAGCGTGGTCACTGGCGCGGTTAAATGGATCAATAACGTCGAATCAGTATCCAGTCGGGCTCTCGCAGAGCACTCATAAATTAACTGAGGACCTATCAGTTCATTTCCTTCCCGATCTAACAATCCTAACCGCAAGGGTATATACATCGATGGAGGAGATTCTTTTCCAGATGTCCGAGGTCTGCTTTGCCTAATAACAATAACAAACACACCATTCTGCCAATGGCTTTCCCAACGAAGAGTAGGAGTCCCCGCTTCTGTGTACCAAAGTTTAAATTGGCTTATATCAAAATCGACAAAAGCTTCCATCGTCTGGAAGAAGATGTCTGTTGTTACAGCATCTCCATCATATTTTCGGAAATACTCATCAGTCGCCAATCTGAAGTTATTAGCACCAAGAATTACTTTTAGCATTCGTACTATTTCACTGCCTTTTTCATAGACAGTAGCAGTATAAAAATTCGAAATTTCGATATAAGAATCCGGCCTGACAGGGTGAGCCATGGGGCCCGCATCCTCCGGAAACTGGACTGTCCGCAGTAAATTAGCATCCTGGATTCTTGTAAGTCCATGAGAATTCATATCACTAGAGAATTCACTATCACGGAAAACAGTAAATCCCTCCTTCAAACTGAGCTGAAACCAATCTCTACAAGTAACACGATTCCCAGACCAATTATGAAAATACTCATGACCAACAACTGACTCCACTCTCTGAAAAGCAGCATCGGTCGCCGAATCTGGCGTAGCCAAGACGCAACTGGTATTAAATATATTTAGCCCCTTGTTTTCCATTGCTCCCATATTGAAATCTTCTACCGCTACAATCATGAATACATCAAGATCGTACTCTCTGCCATACGCGCGCTCATCCCATGCCATAGCATGTTTTAAGGTTGCCATCGCATAATGACATTTTTCAATATTATGATTCTCCGAATATATTCTAAGATCTATCGATCGACCGGATTGCGTTATAAACTTGTCCTCCAAACTAGCTAAATCTCCCGCTACCAGAGCAAACAAATAAGAGGGTTTAGGAAAAGGATCAAACCAGGTTACTTGATGCCTACCATTAGGCAAAGTTCTCTCCTCCAACAAATTGCCATTGGATAACAAAACTGGATACTCATTCGCCATAGCGGTAATCGTAGTCGTAAAGACCGATAAAATATCTGGTCTATCTTGGTAATAGGTGATTTTACGAAAGCCTTCAGCTTCACACTGGGTACAATACATTCCACTAGATTTATACAAACCCTCCAGAGAGGTATTGAGATCAGGATTTATAAGGGTCTCGATAATCAAAGTACATTCTAGCGGAAGTCCCCAAATTCTGAGCTCCTCCTCATCTATCTCTATATCTCCCTCTTCTGGTGTCGAACCATCGATCAGCAAAGATACGAGCTCCAGGTCCTTTCCAAAAAGTACTATCGGGATCTTGGGATCCAGGTTAATCCTCTTAACAAACAGCTTTGCTAGCACTCTCGTTTTTGTAGAATGTAAATCGAAATCCAAGTGAGTTTCCACTGTTCTATAGTCCGGCGAGCGATATTCAACTAAATATTTTGGTTCTGCTCTCAAACTTATTTCCTTGATCTAAGTAGGTCTAAAAACCCTTACTTTTAAAAAATTGGCTTAACAAACTAGTTGTTACGTCTAACACTGAACTTTTTTTTGTGGCCTAAAAAAAATAGCGAAAAAATTAGCCCTGTGACGAGTCCGGTCCAATGCGCTGTATTAGCAATACGTATATTGTCGAAAAATAATTCAATAATTCCAGTAGTGAAAAGAACTAGAAAGAACAAAAGGCTATTTATCAAGCCAGCTGTAACAGGCCAAGTGCTCGAACCTCTTACAAACCGCATAACAATAACGAAACCCAAAAAGCCATAAGCAACGCCTGATAAACCGCCGAAAAAAGGATTAGCCGACACCGCATACTGGGCAAAATTCGAAATGCCTGACGCAAACATAAAGAGGAAAAACAGAACAGCCGATCCTTCTCTCTTCTCTATCAATCTCCCAAAATAGATTATCACAGTCAGATTAAACATTAAGTGCATAATATTGAAATGAATAAAAACCGGTGTAATCAATCGCCATAACTCCTTTTGCATGACCACATCAACAAGCGGGACTATCTTGTCCCCATAATTAACAGGATCAAATATCAACAATAAACTGCATAGCCTGGTCAAATGCCCACCCGCAAGGGGAAGCGTAAAAGGAAAAACAAACAGGGTTATAAATACTAGAATCGATAGTGCCGGCATTCTCCGGACATGACGGAACCAAGCCGTGAATTGAAAAAGATTAGCACGCCCTCTATCTAGCGGACTAGTTTTTTTCCACTTTACGTATGCAGCAACCGCGATAGAAGCATTAGCACTGTCAGATAATTCCAAAACTTGCCTTCCCCGTTCTTCGAATATTCGATGCTCAATTTTCTGCGACCAAAGCCAGGCCGAGAAGGAAGCAAGATTAGTATCTAAAGATGTATCAATTATCCGCATGAAGGAAAGGTCTGTAAGTAGTAAGATAAGACCGATTAAACCGGACATATCGATTTATGCAAGCCGTAGATGAGATAGTACTGAACAGAGTTAACAGTTGGTTGATGGAGAAAAAGCAATGCTGGCTCGCAACCGTCGTAGAAACATGGGGTTCTTCGCCTAGACCTATAGGTTCATTATTCGCGTGCGACGAAACCGGCCAAATGGAAGGCTCGCTATCAGGTGGTTGTGTAGAAGAAGATTTGCTAGAAAAACTCGTAAATGGGGAGCTTGCTAAAACAGAAATACAAGAATTTATGTATGGAGTAACATCAGAAGAAGCAGAAAAATTCGGTTTGCCATGCGGAGGAACGCTGAATACGATAATAGAGCCATTACAACCCAACCAAAAAACCATTAATCACTTCCAAGATCTTATCGCTCGAGTAAATAACCGAAGAAATATACGAAGAACAGTTAATGTAGCGCTAGGGACCTATGCTTGTGAGGCTACAGAGGATCGAGAACCTCTTTCTTGGAACGCGGAAGATAAAGTTTTACGACAAACATACGGGCCTCAGTTCCAACTATTCATCATTGGGGCGGGAATGGTATCGAAATATCTATCTGAAATGGCATTAATGCTCGACTATGAAGTAACAATCTGCGACCCACGGGAAGAATTTATAAAAGAATTTGATATTGAAGGAGTCCATCTTATCAATGACATGCCCGATGATGCAGTTAAGCGGCAGGCAAATGACCCAGCCACAGCGATCGTAGCTCTTACTCATGATCCTCGCATTGATGATATGGGGCTTATGGAAGCTCTTAAAACAGAAGCTTTTTATATAGGGGCGATGGGTTCTTCAAGAACTTCGGCTAGCCGAAGAGAACGACTTACACAGTTAGATCTCACAAAGGATCATATATCTAGACTTCATGCTCCCATTGGCTTGCCTATCGGAAGTAAAACCCCCCCTGAAATCGCGATAGCCATATTAGCTGAAATAACCGCTGTACGAAAAAACCCCAACGAAGCAATGCCCCTAGCCTCTCTGGAGAATCTCTAGTCAAATGCTCAAGTGCGGATCTATGCTGCTAGCAGCTGGAAAAAGTAGACGATTCGGCCAAGATAAAAGAAGTTACCTCCTGCCCGGCAGAGGACCGCTTCTAATTAGTACGATTAAAATATATCAAGAAGTATTTGATGAGGTAACTGTCGTTCTGGCAGCCAATGAATTCGAAATAGCGGAAACACTATGCATTGGTTCTTCTAACAAAACGCTCAAGTGTGTATTCGCTAAAGATGCACATTTGGGAATGGGTCACTCTTTAGCAGCAGGAATTGAATCTGTAGTTGATTGGAATTATGCTTTTATAGGATTAGGTGACATGCCGTTCATTTCCAAAACAACCTTAATGACGCTAAAGAACAAGGCAGGGGAGGACAATATAGTGGTTCCAACAAAAGATGGTCGACTTGGACATCCCGTAGGGTTCCCTAGAACTCACTTCAACGAACTCCAAACATTACGCGGAGATAATGGAGCTCGTCAAATACTCGAAAACTATAAAAAATCACTTACAAAAATAGAAACAGATGATGTTGGAATTTTTAGCGACATAGATAGGATTGAAGATATTATTAAATGACCGGGTTACCCGGAAGCATCGCCACCAAGTCGGCTCCCCCAGTCTAGCTTGCTTCTGCAAGAATCATAAAATGAGTGCCCTAAACTATAGACCAGTCTCAATGGGTGATCAGCTTTAGAAACTCTTACCTCATCGCCTGTATCTAAGACAAAATCAATTTGTGAATCACAGCTAACCTCAGCTGATTGACCAACCACAACTTTAATCTGAGACACGCTTGGTACTACCAGTGGCCTGCTGGTCAACGTGTGCGGAAACATTGGCACAAGCAAAATAGCGTCTAAGTTTGGGTGCATTATAGGCCCCCCAGCCGAAAGAGAATAAGCCGTTGATCCGGTTGGGGAGGATATTATTAATCCGTCGGACCGCTGATCATAAACAAATTGATTATCTACCCAAACCGAGAATTCCATAATCCGCGACATTCCACCCAGGTGCACTACAACATCATTAAGAGCCAAAGAGCTATTTATGATTGTAGCATCTCTAACCAAATCAGCTGAAAGTAGAAAATGATTTTCTATAACGAACTCACCGCTGAGAACTTCCGCCAATTTACGACTGATACTCTCTGGAGAAATATCAGCTAAAAACCCCAACCCGCCTCGATTAACTCCCAAGACCGGAACTCCAGTATGAGCAAGGTCACGGCCTACGCTAAGCAACGAGCCATCTCCACCGACCACTATGATCAAATCACACGTAGTGCCCAGCAGAGTTCTATCGACTACCTCACAATTCAATTCGGGCAAAATCGATCGAGTCGAATCATCTACCACTATTTTTAAAGAATGAGCCTCCAAAACCCTCGCCACCGCGTTCAAACTATCTACAACATGCAAACTACCTGTGCGTCCTATCAGACCAACAATCGAAAAATCGGGAGATTCCAAACCACTTATCCAGAGTTAAATTCGTTAGAATACCAACCCTACATGGCTAGAGCGCTATCGACAATGCTTGCAATCTATGCCACAAACCTTAGGCTTTGAAATTATGCAAAAAACACTTGAAAAAAGACGATCAGATTTATTCGCGCAAGCAATGGAAAAAACTTCTGATAGCAGCATAGATGATGCTGGTCTTTGGGAAATCATGAGAGGAGAAGCCGAGGTAAAAGCTGAGGAGGAGCCTATCTTGGGCAGTTATTTCCATGCAACCATTCTAAATCATACTAGCTTTAGCTCAGCACTTAGTTTTAGGCTAGCTAGCAAGCTTGATAACCCTATGCTACCTACTATGTTGATACGAGATGTAATTAAAGAAGCCCTAGAGGATGATCCTAAAATCCTTCAATCAGCAGAGATCGATATACTTGCAACCCGCACTCGCGATCCGGCTTGCCTAGATCTGACAACCCCATTTTTATTTTTTAAGGGTTTTCATGGCCTTCAAGCTCACAGAGTAGCGCATTGGCTTTGGAATAAGGGACGAACAACAATGTCTCAGTTTTTTCAGAACCAAATTAGTGTAACTCTTGGAATAGATATACATCCTGCCGCTCAAATTGGATCTGGAATTATGCTTGACCATGCAACAGGGATCGTTGTCGGGGAAACCGCTGTAATTGAGGATGACGTATCAATATTACATTCAGTAACCTTAGGTGGGACAGGCAAGGACCAAGGGGATAGGCATCCTAAAATCAGGCAAGGTGTATTACTAGCAGCTGGTTGCAAAATCATTGGAAATATAGAAGTTGGCCAAGGGTCTAAAGTGGGAGCTGGAAGTGTAGTCCTGGAGGATGTAGCACCTTTTGTAACGGTCGCGGGCATCCCAGCAAAAGTCACTGGCAAGAATGAAGGTGGGGTCCCCGCGCTTAATATGGATCAGAAACTTGACTGAATTCAACCACCAGATAGTTCTATTTCTCAGATAATTCGACAGAACGAGATATAAAATTTTTTAGCACGTCAAGGGTCTGAACGCCCGGCAACATGAAGTTGTTCGTCGCAACAATACATGGGACTCCCGAAATACCAATATTCACTCCATCACGGAGCCTTTCTTCCAAAGAGATACCTGGGCGTTCCCCAAACAAAAAATATTCGCAGTCCCTTGGAGACATGCCTACCTCGAGACCAGCTCTCAACAGCACATCGCTATTTCCAATATCGCATCCCTCCACTAAATAATAACGGAAAAGGACTTCTACTAACTGTGCTTGAAGCTGGCTTGCTTCCGCCCCCATAACGAGTCTATGTGCTAATTTTGTGTTGGGCATGTATACAATCGAAGAGAAATCAAAGACCAAGTCTACTGCATCAGCCTGTGACTTAACCTGATCTGGCACTCGGCCTCTAATTTTTTCTATATTAGCAACTCCAGGATTTTTTCGGCGCAAGAAATCCTCTCTCAACCAACCACCTGAGGGAATTTCTGGATATAACTGGTAGGGTCGCCAAATGACCATCACCTCTTCGTATAGAGGCAACAGTAATAATTGGTCCAATCTTCTCTTGCCGACATAACACCAGGGACAAATAAGATCAAAATAAATTTCGATTTTCATCAGATTCCTAAACCATCTAACACCATCTATCTGGCGATTTTCTGTCGGTGAGCGTATCCTGCCAGCCTAACACTATTGCCTGGTAACCCTGACTGAATATGCAACAAAGTAGGCCCACTAACCCTGTTTACACGCTACACGGTGTAGTTATAGCTACTCTCCTAGGTTCCGTTGCTGGAGCTGTCGCTATTCTATGTCTTAATTATATATCCTTTAATCGACCAAAATTAGCAAGGAAAACGGCAATCGCTGGATT
>PAMO01000018.1 GCA_002707325.1 Gammaproteobacteria bacterium | reverse complement strand
TATACGACCATCATTTGTCTTAACAGCTATTTTAGCTCTTGATCCAGGATCGCGCGCAGCCCCGCGAATTTCAATAACGTCCTCAGCGATCTCCGGCACTTCTATCTTGAACAGTTCTACCAGCATCTCTGGAGCGGTGCGGCTTAGTATGAGTTGAGGCCCCCGACTATCTGGGTTTACCTCTAAAAGCATAGCTCGAAGTCGATCACTAACGCGAAATGTTTCGCGAGGAATTAAGTGATCTCGCGTAAGCAACCCCTCTGCATTATTCCCCAAATCAACAATAATATTGTCCCTACCAAGCTTCTTTACAGTGCCGCCAATAAGTTGGCCAACCTGAGGGAGATATGCATTAACTACCTGGGCTCGTTCTGCTTCCCTAACTTTTTGCACTATAACTTGCTTTGCGGTTTGAGCCGCTATACGACCAAATGCTACCGACTCAACAGCTTCCTCTACCATATCACCCAAATTTAAGCTGGGATCTTTATCCTTAGCATCCTCAAGAGTTAGATGAGCCGAAGGATTAAACTCCTCGCCATCTTCCACAATTTCATCGTCCAACTCCCTAACCAACCAAACTCGAAAGGTCTCATAGCTGCCAGATTCTCGATTAATCGACACTCTGAATTCTGCATCTTCCCCATAACGTTTTTTTGTGGCAGTTGCCAAGGCTACTTCAATTGCTCCAAATAAAACGTCTTTGGAAACACCTTTTTCATGAGATACGGTGTCTACAACCATTAACATTTCTTTATTATTCATAATTACCGTCTAATATTTTCAAATTCAGGAACGATCCTGGCCCGCTGAATATTCGCAAGCGGTAACAGGTACTCTATATCTTCTTCGCGCAACACCGCATCACCGTCTTCCAGACCGATTAATACACCTGTGACACGCTTCCTTCCATCAATCGGATAATTTAGCTTCGCTTCCACCTTATAACCAATACTTAACTTATACTGCTCTTCCGTAAATAGGATTCTATCAAGTCCAGGAGACGAGACCTCAAGTTCATACCTCTCATTTAATTTGCTTTCCACATCAAGCACGTCTCCAATCAATCTACTCACGTTCTCACAATCTTCTATCGAAATACCGCCAGGACGATCTATGTAGAGCCGTAATTTTCGCCTACGGCCGGAAACCAACCATTCTAATCCCCATATAGAACAACCGCTATCTTCCACCGCTGGATTTAGCAAAACCGCAATTTCCTGTTCCTTACCATTCATTTCTAATCTTCAAAATATCCAAATTACTCAGCCACAAAAAATGGGCATAACGCCCATTCCCATACCACTTCTACCCGAGCCTAGTTAGGTCTAGGTCTACATGGCAGTATTCCCAGACCAAGGCAAACCCCAAAAGCTTTTGCGCAGCTAGCTACCGTGGAGGCAAAAGCCAGAAGTGTCTCCCAGCTATTAAAAAGCCCCTATGTAGGGGCCTATTTCCTCTTTGGTAGCGGGGGCAGGATTTGAACCCACGACCTTCGGGTTATGAGCCCGACGAGCTACCAGACTGCTCCACCCCGCATCAGCAAGATGGCGGATTATATTGATCGAACTCGTCCGTCGCAACTAGAAACCGCGTATTTTCAGTCACTTGCATATTTCTGTGTATTTACGAGAAAGTAACTAAAGTATCTGGTGCCGAAGAGAGGACTCGAACCTCCACGGGCATCTGCCCACTACCCCCTCAAGGTAGCGTGTCTACCAATTTCACCACTTCGGCAAAAACTCTAAATATCTGGAATTTGCGAATCTACACCTTCAGACTCTGCATTCAAACTATCAGGTACCTCAAAAGCTTCTGTTTCAGGAACACCAATGTCGTCCATGCCAGTCGCTCGCTCTTTTGCTGTATAAGCCAGCCCAAAAGATATCAGGAAAAAGCCAACAGCCAACCAAACAGTAATCTTAGTTAAAAAAGAAGCGGATCCGCCGCTGCCAAAAACTGTATTTGATGAACCGCTACCAAAAGCAGCCCCGACATCCGCTCCTTTTCCTTGCTGAATCAAAACTAGAACCCCTAGAGCTATAGCGTCTACAACTAGTAGAAGTAGCAGGACAGACTCAAACGTAGACATTATATATCACCATTTCCTCTTTTATTGTTCGCCAGCTTTAGCGATTATTCCTAAAAACTCACCCATATCTAAAGAGGCCCCTCCGATAAGACCTCCGTCAACCTCATCTATAGAAAGCAAAGTGGATGCATTCGCCGCCTGCATGCTACCTCCATACAATAACCTGTGCTGAGGACCGTTAGATGGGTCAATCTCCTCTAGTTCCCTTCGAATAGCTATATGCATATCTTTTACTTGATCGGGAGTGGCCGCCTGGTCTGTCCCTATAGCCCAAATCGGCTCATAAGCTACAGTAGCCCTAGAAAAACTAGGCCCCACCCGATCAGCGATCGAGTTTAACTGTTTCTTGACAACCTCTAAAGCCCGCCCTTGTGCACGATCCTCCAAAGATTCGCCAACACATAGTATCGGCCTCAAGTCAGCACGAACAGCAGCTTCGAACTTTCTCGCTAACAAATCGTCATCCTCAGAAAAATATTCCCGCCGTTCGGAATGCCCTATCAATGCCCATTCTCCGCCTACATCTTTAACCATTTCTGCTGAGATTTCGCCTGTAAATGCTCCTTTTTCCTCCACATAACTATCTTGAATTCCACACTGAATACCGTACTGCTGAGCAACCATAACCACCTCAGCTAAATAAACACTCGGAGGAAGTAACACAATATCTACCGTCGACGGCAAGACAGAGCTTCCTAACCCAATTTCTAAATCAGAAATAAGTGTCTTAGAACCATTCATCTTCCAATTTGCTACTACTAAAGGTCGGTGATGCAATAGAATTTCCTTGTATTCTTCAAGGGGTTTCGAATGTTAAACGACGACTGGGATCAAAAAAAGTTAAATCTACTCGAAGTAAACATTCTACATACAAATTCTAGATGACAAGAATTCGAGACTGAATTTACATTCAACCAGCATTTTCCTGAATAGTCTTCGCTAGATCATCTGCTACAGAAGTAATTGATTCCATATCTTCTCCTTCCACCATAATCCTTATAACGGATTCTGTACCAGACTTCCTCAGGACTATCCTCCCTTTCCCTGCCAAATCGTGCGTTTTGCTGTCGAGTGCTTCTGCAATATATTTAGAATCCAAAATATTTTCAGTCAGGCCTTCACATGCTACATTCTTAAGCACTTGAGGCGATTTTATGAATCCCTCAGTTAATTGCGAAAGCCGCTTACCCTCAACAACCATCGAGGCGACGACCTGCAACGCTGCTACGATACCATCACCGGTAGCTGATATGTCGTGGCATATTATATGGCCCGAAGTCTCTCCGCCAAGACTCCAACCCTGCTCTCTAAGTAGCTCGAGTACATAACGATCTCCCACATCGGCTCGAACAAATGGGACACCAAGGGAAGATAAAGCTCTCTCAAGACCCTGGTTGGTCATCATCGTACCCACTATGCCCCCACCCAAAGTATTCTTCCGCAGACGGTCACAAGCTATGATATACAGAATTTCATCGCCATCGACGATTTCCCCAAGCTCATTAACCATTATTACACGATCACCATCACCATCAAATGCGATTCCAGCATCAGCATTTTGTTTTATTACTTCTTCGCTCAACATCGCCGGGTAGGTAGATCCGCACTGATAGTTTATATTCGTTCCGTTAGGATCGACCCCAATAGAAATAACCTCAGCGCCGAGCTCTTCAAATATTTTTGGCCCTACATGGTAATTAGCTCCATTAGCGCAATCTACTACTAACTTAAGACCATTGAAGCTGAGAGCCCTATCAACTGTTGCCTTACAAAACTCAATATAACGCCCGTTAGATGCCTCTAATCTAGACACCTTGCCAAGATCTTTTGAGTCCACACATGTTAGATCTCCATCCAAGGCAAACTCTATTTCCTTTTCCGTAGCATCGTTTAGTTTGTTTCCAAAACCATCGAAAAACTTGATCCCATTATCATAATAAGGATTATGCGACGCACTAATCACGATCCCAGCATCAGCTCGCAAGGTGCGAGTCAGGTAAGCTATAGCTGGTGTAGGCATTACACTTAACAAGGTGACATCCACACCAGCGGAAGACAATCCAGATTCCAATACCGACTCCATCATATAACCAGAAATTCTCGTGTCTTTACCTATAAGAACGTGGCAATCCTTCTCTTTTCCGAAAACCTTACCTACCGCCCAACCAAGCCTCAAACAAAAATCTGGGGTAATCGGAAATTGTCCGACTCTTCCTCTAATTCCATCAGTACCAAAAATACTTCTACTCATGATGTTTTTCTCCCACGTTATCCCAGGCCATTGCTTGGACAACCTTCAAGGCATCAGAAGTAGCAGCAACATCGTGCACTCTGAATATATTGGCACCGCGTGTAAAAGCAATGGCATTAGCTACAGCGCTAGCTACTACACGATCACTCACCGGTCGGCCAGTAAGAGCTCCCAGCATACTTTTTCGTGACAGGCCGACCATAATAGGAAGACCCCCAACACGCATTCTCTCCAGATTGTTTAGCAGAGCTAAATTATGGTCTAGATTTTTTCCAAACCCGAAACCAGGATCAAGTATTAACCTGTTTCGTTTTATGCCTCTATCTAAACAAGCACCGATTCTTTTCTCAAAAAAACTCAATAGCTCATCACTTATATCATCGTATGCCGGATCCGCTTGCATCGTTTCTGGAACCCCCTGCATATGCATAATACATAAACCGACGCTGGCTGCTGCTGCCACCTCTAGCATCCCTAAACGGGAAAAACCCCTAATGTCGTTAATGATATTACAACCAGCTTCTATACCCTGTTCAGCTACCTCTGGCTTACTAGTGTCCAAAGACAAAATAGTAGGTAGGTCCTTTAACTCTTCAAGAACAGGAATAACCCTTTCGATCTCTTCGGATATAGAGACTGGCAGCGCTCCCGGACGTGCAGATTCCCCCCCAATATCCAGAATGTCGGCTCCAGACTCAATCATTTCCTCCGCCTTTTCGCGCACATGATGTAACGCTATCTTGCCATTCACGAAAAAATCACCCCCATCCGAAAAAGAATCTGGAGTAATATTAATGATTCCCATAATTCTGGGAGATTCAAAAGTTAATACAGACGATCCACAGGTGACTGGCGTGGGGATTGATTCTCCCTTATACAGTTTCAACTTACCTACTAGTGCTCTTCAGCTGGCCCACCGATTGGAGATTCTCCAGGCTTAGGGGCTCCCCCTGACGAAGACTGGTCATCACCAGTCTGGCGAGGTTTCGCACCTGCCATTATGTCATCAATCTGATCCGTATTGAGAGTCTCATAATCAATTAAACTCTCAGCCATCAAATGCAACTTATCTATATTCTCTTCAAGAAGAGACTTGGCCCTAGCATAACAGTCATCGACTATACCTCTGACCTCTTCGTCAATCGCTTTCGCTGTGTCTGGAGCATGAGGCTTAGGCTTTGCCCCTGCGGACATACCAAGAAACACCTCTCCATCATCTTCATCATACATGACCGGCCCCATTTTTTCCGAGAGCCCCCATTTTGTTACCATATTTCTAGCTAGCCCAGTAGCACGCTCTATATCATTCGATGCTCCGGTAGTAACTGCCTCTGGCCCTAGTACCATCTCTTCAGCAAGCCTTCCGCCAAACAAACTACAAATCTGACTTTTTATAGTCTGTCTACTTAAGCTATACCTATCCTCTTCCGGCAAAAACATAGTAATTCCGAGCGCCCTACCTCGTGGAATGATGGATACTTTATAGACCGGATCATGCTCTGGCATAAGCCTTCCTACGATAGCGTGTCCTGCCTCATGGTATGCTGTAGTTTTCTTTTCCTTCTCGGACATAACCATACTTTTTCGTTCAGCACCCATCATAATTTTATCTTTAGCACGGTCAAACTCGATCATTGCAACTAAGCGATTTCCAGTACGAGCTGCGAATAGTGCGGCTTCATTTACCAAATTGGCTAGGTCAGCTCCTGAAAATCCGGGTGTGCCCCTAGCGATAATTGCTGGCTCTACATCCTCCCCAATAGGAACTTTACGCATGTGCACTTTCAAAATCTGTTCGCGACCCCGAATATCCGGAAGACTGACAACCACCTGTCTATCAAACCTTCCTGGACGCAATAGAGCAGGATCTAGAACATCTGGTCGGTTAGTGGCAGCAATGACAATAATGCCATCATTTGCCTCAAAACCATCCATCTCTACTAGAAGCTGGTTTAGCGTCTGCTCACGCTCGTCATGGCCACCACCTAAACCGGCACCCCGATGTCTACCTACTGCATCAATCTCGTCAATAAATATAATACAAGGCGACTGCTTCTTGGCCTGCTCAAACATATCCCTGACTCGCGAAGCACCTACCCCTACGAACATTTCAACAAAATCAGAACCGGAAATGGAAAAAAAAGGCACTCGTGCTTCACCAGCGATAGCCTTAGCCAGAAGTGTCTTTCCTGTACCCGGCTGTCCTACCATTAATATGCCCCGAGGAATCTTCCCGCCCAGCCGTTGAAATTTCCCTGGATCTCTGAGAAATTCTACTAGTTCCTGCACATCTTCTTTCGCTTCATCAACACCAGCAACATCCGCAAATGTCGTTTGGATTTGGTCTTCAGATAACAGACGCGCCTTGCTTTTCCCGAAAGACATCGGCCCGCCTCTACCACCAGCGCCTCCCTGCATCTGCCTCATAAAAAGCATGAAGACTGCAATAATAATAATAATCGGAAAACTCGCAATTAGTAGCTGGGCCCAAATACTCTGCTGCTCTGGTAATTTTCCCCGAATCTGCACATTATGATTATATAAATCATCCAAAAGCTTTGGATCATGCACCGGTGGCTTGATAACTTTGAAAGTCGATCCTTCTTGGCCCGAACCAACAATGAAGTTCTCATCTATAGTAACTTCACGGACTCTTCCCGATCGGACCTCCTCAATGAATTCCGAATAACTTAGAGTTAACGGCTCTGGCTTAGCATTGAAATTATTAAAAACTGTCAGCAAAACGGCCGCTATCATCAGCCAAAGTAGTAAATTCTTTCCCATATCGGTCAAATGCCTATCCTCTTAGTAAATTACTCTAGTAATCCAAATCCTAATTTTTCGGGCCGTTAAGACTACACGACTAAGAGCCCCCAAGAAACCTCTGGCCTACTACATAAATTTCCCGAGACTGCGCGCGCGAGGATCGGGGCTTGATCACTTGGATCATTGAATAATATGTCTTTAGTTTCTTAATAAACGAATCAGAACCATCGCCCTGAAATACCTTAACCACTAAACTACCTCCTATTCTTAGCCACTTTTTGGCAGCTTCTTCCGCCAATTCGGCTAATTCTATCGAGGCAGCCTGATCAGTTATTCTTACCCCTGTTATATTGGGGGCCATATCGGACAAAACAAGGTCTAAATTGCCAGATACTAATTTTTCCTCTATTTTCGCTTCCGTAGCGGGATCACCATATAAGCCTTTTATGACGCATGTACCTGCCGTCGCTTGTATCGGCCGCGTGTCGCAAACAATAAGTTGTCCTCTTTTATTAACGTCTATTTTAGATTCGATATAAGCCGTCCATCCACCTGGTGCGGCCCCTAATTCAAGCACCCAACTGTTTTGTGTTAGCAGGTTAAGACGTTTATCAATCTCCTCTAACTTATAGTAAGCTCGAGACGCATGCCCTGACCCTCGAGCGCTTCGGACATATATGTCTTTACTTTGCCTATTGAGCCATTTTTGACTGGAAGCACTATTTTTAGCAGATTTCCTACGGCTTGGCATTACATATTCCTGGTTTTATGAGGTATTCAAAGATTACTTTGATTACAGGGGAATTTTCTATTTAATAGTGACCATAGTATATGTTGATATTAGTAGTTATGTTTGGCTATGGACTCGAAAGCAACCAAAAAACTGAAAAAACTAGCTCACCACCTGAAGCCCATTATTTCGATAGGTGAAAGGGGTGTATCAAGTGGCGTTTTAGCAGAAATAGATAGGGCCCTATCGGATCACGAATTAATAAAAATCAAGCTACACTCAAACAGAAGAAGCGAGCGTGCAACCATCACCGAAGAATTAGTTAAAAGTTGTTCGGCAAACCTGGTGCAAAAAATTGGTAAAACTATTGTGCTTTACAAAAAAAACCCAGACGCCAAAATAAAGCTCTCCAATATTTCGGGAATCGATTTAGCCTAGAATTATTCGCGCCAAGCAGAGCCATCTACCTTCTATCAGAAGATTAAATGTGGTCAACTGCTTCTATTTCATATTCAACCGCTCCCTTCGGTCTAGACACTACACAGACATCCCCTACCAACTTCCCAATTATTGCTCTAGCAATAGGCGATCTCACAGAAATCTTAGAAGCTTTCAAATCCGCCTCATCCTCCCCAACTATTTTATATCTTTGCAAATCACCACTTTCCGCATCGACTAAAGAAACTGTGCAACCAAAGATGACCTTTCCACTAGGCGGGATTTTCTTAATATCTATAACTTGAACATCTGCTAATTTAGTTTCAATTTCCTGAATACGACCCTCATTAAAACTTTGCTGCTCCCGTGCTGCGTGATATTCCGCGTTTTCCTTGAGATCTCCATGCTCACGGGCTTCCGCTATAGCGCTAGTAATTTCATGTCTGATTACTTGCTTCCTATTAGCAAGCTCGTTCCGAAGAGCATTTTCACCTTCCACAGTCATAGGATTAGCCATGTAAACCTCCTTTCATATGAGGTATGCGCCTTAAGATGCATAAAGATCTTGTAATCTCCGAACGGTCTCACCACGATGCTTTTGCCCATAGCCTATAGCGATACAGTAAGCTTCCCCGCCGGCAACGGTAGTTGTATAACAAACTTTTTTTTCTAATGCTAAACGTCGAATTACAGCTGAATCTTCTATCGATTGGTGGCCTTCCGTAGTATTGACTATCAAATCAATCTGTTCGTTCTTTAAGAGGTCCGCTACATGCGGCCTTCCTTGTCGAACCTTATTAATTGAATCCGTTTTTATTCCAGCCTCTTGCAAAGCTTTCGCGGTGCCAGGTGTGGCCACCAGTTCAAATCCTAACTCAACGAGATTCCTTCCAATACCGATTAAATCTATGCGATCAGATTCCTTGACGCTAAGAAACGCTCGCCCACTTTTAGGTAACACGATACCGGCCCCCAAAACGGCTTTAAAAAAGGCCTCTGCGAATACCTCTCCCGTTCCCATAACCTCACCAGTAGACTTCATTTCTGGTCCAAGAATTGGATCTACTCCAGGAAATTTAGTAAACGGGAAAACAGACTCTTTAACATTCACAGTCTTAGGAATAATTTCCTTAGTAAATCCTTGTTCCACCAGCGATTTTCCAACCATGCATCTCGCCGCTACTTTGGCCAAGGAAACCCCTATACATTTTGATACAAATGGCACTGTCCTAGAAGCCCGTGGGTTAACCTCAAGTATGTAAATATGTTCTCCTTGAACCGCTAATTGGACATTCATTAGACCAACCACCCCTAACTCAAGGGCCATAGCCTTTACTTGGTCTCGTATCTCATCCTGTAAAGATTGGCTTAGAGTGTATGGAGGTAATGAACAAGCGGAATCCCCGCTATGAACACCAGCCTGTTCGATATGCTGCATAATGGCTCCAATAACCACATCTTTTCCATCTGATACGGCATCAACATCCACCTCAACTGCTTGATCTAAAAATCTATCTAACAAAACTGGTGAATCATTTGAAACACTCACTGCATTCAAAAGATAACGAGCTAATTCTGTTTCATTGTAAACAATCTCCATAGCACGACCACCTAATACATAGGAGGGGCGAACAACGATTGGAAAGCCAATTGCCTTAGCACCGGAAATTCCCGTTTCCACGTCGACAGCTGTCGCATTAGATGGTTGCTGTAACCCAAGGCCATCTATCAACCCCTGAAAGCGCTCCCTGTCTTCTGCGCGATCAATCGCATCGGCGCTAGTACCTATTATTGGTACGCCAGCTTTCTCAAGCTTTTCTACTAATTTAAGAGGTGTTTGTCCCCCAAACTGCACGATTAACCCAGAAGGTTTTTCCAACTCAACAATCGATAATACATCCTCAAGTGTGACTGGCTCAAAATACAGTCGATCTGAGGTATCATAATCAGTCGACACGGTCTCTGGATTACAATTCACCATAATCGTTTCATAGCCATCTTCTCTCATAGCTAGAGCCGCATGAACACAACAATAGTCAAACTCTATACCCTGTCCGATTCTATTTGGACCTCCACCCAAAACCATTATTTTTTTTCTGTCTGAAGGTAAAGCTTCGCACTCTTCCTCGTAAGTTGAATACATATACGCTGTAGCCGACGGGAATTCGGCGGCACAGGTATCAACTCTTCTATAAACTGGTCGGACGCCCAGAGAAAGCCTCCGGTCGCGGACTTCCTCTTCGTTTTGGTTGAGCAAAAGAGCCAACCGCTCATCAGAAAAACCCTGCTGTTTTAACGCAAATAAATGTTCTGTATTTAACGAATCAAGATCACAACCGCGCAAACTAATTTCGGTCTGAACCAGATCCTCAATTTCAGCCAAAAACCATCTATCGATACCAGTCAACTGATAGATTTCATCCAGAGATAGATTTAGACGAAATGCATCGGCCACATACCATATTCGCTCTGGTCCAGGACTCGCTAATTCTCTTTGAATCAGAGCCTCGGCTTCGATATCGGTTATTGAAACAATCGGATCTAAACCAGATTTTCCCGTTTCTAATCCTCTAAGCGCTTTTTGCAACGATTCTTGAAAGGTTCGTCCTATAGCCATTACCTCCCCGACTGATTTCATCTGTGTAGTTAAGCGAGGATCAGCTTGATTGAACTTTTCAAAGGTAAAACGTGGGATTTTAGTAACAACATAATCAATACTTGGTTCAAACGAAGCTGGTGTTATACCTGTTATATCATTCAATAATTCATCCAGCGTATAACCAACCGCTAACTTCGCCGCAATTTTAGCTATGGGAAACCCGGTAGCTTTTGAGGCTAAAGCTGAAGAGCGAGATACTCTTGGGTTCATTTCTATAACGACAACCCGTCCTGAATCCGGGTCAATCCCAAACTGGACATTCGACCCTCCCGTATCAACTCCTATCTTCCTTAAAACAGCTAGAGAAGCATTCCTTAGGAGCTGATATTCCTTATCTGTCAGCGTCTGCGCTGGAGCTACTGTAATACTATCCCCCGTATGCACTCCCATTGGATCGAAATTCTCGATCGAACAAACAATTATGCAGTTATCCGCACTATCTCGAACAACCTCCATCTCAAACTCTTTCCATCCAAGTAAGCTTTCATCAATCAGTAGCTCACTGGTTGGCGATAAATCGAGGCCTCGGGTACAAATTTCTTCAAACTCATCCTTGTTATAGGCTATGCCTCCGCCACTTCCGCCCAAGGTAAAAGATGGCCGGATAATGCATGGAAATCCGAGTTGGCTTTGTACCTCTTGGGCCTCCTCCAGAGTATGAGCTATTCCGGATCTTGGGGTATCTAAACCGATACTCTTCATTGCTTTGTCAAATTGCTCTCTGTCCTCAGCTTGGTCGATAGCCTCCTTGGTAGCACCGATCAACTCAACCCCATACTTTGCAAGAACCCCTTCCCGCACCAAGTCTAAGGCGCAATTGAGGCCAGTCTGTCCACCCATAGTTGGCAATAATGCATCCGGTTTCTCTTGCTCTATAATTCTTTCAACCGTCTCCCATTCAACAGGCTCAATATAAGTTGCGTCTGCCATGCTAGGATCAGTCATTATGGTTGCAGGGTTGGAATTTACTAAAACTACTCGAAAGCCTTCCTCACGAAGAGCCTTGCAGGCCTGCGCTCCCGAGTAGTCGAATTCGCACGCCTGGCCAATAACAATTGGACCTGCTCCAAGAATTAGAATGGATTCCAAATCTTGACGTTTAGGCATTCGATTTCTCCATAAGCTCAATGAATGCATCGAACAAATATTCGCAATCTTGAGGACCTGGACTGGCCTCTGGATGACCCTGAAACCCAAATGCTGGGAAGTCCTTGTGCCTAATACCCTGCAAGCTACCGTCAAATAACGACAAGTGGCTGGCCTCCAAACAACTGGGTAAGCTTCCAATGTCAACGGCAAAGCCATGATTCTGACTTGTTATGACCACTTGATTAGAGCGGAGATCCTTTACGGGGTGGTTGGCTCCATGATGGCCGTGAGTCATCTTGATAGTTTGAGCCCCACTCGCTAAGGCTAACAGTTGATGTCCTAAGCAAATCCCAAAAATTGGCAATCTAGTCTCTAGCAATTCTCTTATAGCCGAAATAGCATAATCACAGGGCTCCGGGTCGCCGGGGCCATTTGATAAAAATATACCATCAGGCCTTAAATTTATGACTTCCGATGCCGACGTAGTCGCAGGAATAACCACGATCTCGCAACCACGCTCGTGCAGAAGGCGAAGTATGTTTCGCTTTATTCCGAAGTCGTAAGCTACAACCCTAAACCTCGTTTCAACACTTTTCCTATACCCATCCACTATAGTCCAAGCTCCCTCTTCCCAAGAATAAGGCTCCTTACAACTAACCTCACTGGCCAAATCCATTCCTGAAAGTCCAGGAAAGTCCTCTGCATTAGCTACTGCTTCGAAAGACTGCAGGTTCTCACCAGACATGATACAACCAGATAACGCCCCTTTTTCTCTAATGACTTTAGTAAGTCGACGGGTATCCACATTCGCTATGCCAATTACGTTCTCTCGACAAAGAAAATCATGAAGAGTTTCAGTCATTCGCCAACTACTCGCCTGTCTAGGCAATTGGCGAATAACCATTCCACTAGCCCACACCCTAGAAGACTCTATATCTTCTAGGTTAACGCCAGTATTTCCTATTTGTGGATACGTAAACGTAATTATTTGATTCGAATAAGATGGGTCGGTTAAGATTTCTTGGTATCCTGTCATTGCTGTATTGAATACCACTTCACCCACCGATGTGCCAAGCACGCCGATAGACTCCCCTTTAAACAAGCTACCATCTTCTAGAGCTAGCAATGCCGGAACCACGTCCTAACCACTCCATTTTGTTAGGGCCCTATCTGCCATGCAGAGCTTTTACACTCCACTACTTGGCTTTTATCCTAGGTGTTGCCCATTTTTCCAAACCTACTATCATCCTAGATCCGAAGACGAGAATACAAGCAGGCTACTTGGGGTTGGCATGTTACCTAACTCAGTCCTTTAAGCCCAGCACATCCTGCATATCATAACGCCCACTACTCATATTAGAGGCAAAAATAGCTGCTCGAAGTGCTCCTTGGGCAAAGTTCATACGACTTTGTGCCCGATGTGTTATCTCCAGTCGCTCGCCTTGCCCCGCAAATAAAACGGTGTGATCGCCAACTATATCTCCACCACGTATGGTCTCAAAACCAATAGTTTTCGTTTTTCTTGGACCTTCTGCTCCCTGGCGACCATATACTGCATCCGATTCCAAATTACGACCCATAGTACCCGCTAAAATTTCTCCAATTCGAACCGCGGTACCTGACGGCGCATCAATCTTATCCCTATGATGAGCTTCAATAACCTCTACATCAAAGTTGTCACCTAAGGATGCCGCTGCTGCTTCAATTAATTTGAAAAGAACGTTCACTCCAACACTCATGTTTGGCGCCATAACTACCGGGATCTTAGTTGCTGCCCTGTCGAGCAATACCAAATCGTCTTCACTAAAGCCGGTAGTGCCTACAACTAAAGCACTAGCAGTCGACTCACATACCGACAAACCTATCATAGATGATTTCGGTGTACTAAAATCTATCAGAACATCGAATTTATCGGCTTCTGATTTTATATCTTCGCTAATAGCCACCCCCAATGGGCCCAGTCCACATAGATCCCCAGCATCTGCCCCGATCACGCTCAATCCTGGCTGTTCAAATGCAGCTGTTAGAGTTAGTTCCTTCGAACCATAAATTGCTTCTATAAGCGTCTTGCCCATCCGGCCAGCTGCCCCTGTAACGGCTGCACGAATCATTTGATCACCCTAAACGTTAAACTTCGGATCAATGTTAACTGGTTACTGCCCAGGTTTCAGGCTATCAAAAAAGTTTTTCACATTCTCGAACCATGAATTTTCCTTCGGGGAATGTTTTTTAGTGCTTTTCTCCAAGCTACCCTTCAATTCTCTTAATATGGCCTTTTGCTCTTCTTCAAGCTTAACTGGTGTCTCTATAATTACTCGACACAACAGATCACCGAGTCCGCCACCCCTGACAGGTTTAATACCTTTCCCTCTTAATCGGAATAACTTTCCGGTTTGAGTTTCTGAAGGAATTTTAAGTTTAACTCGACCACTAAGGGTAGGTACTTCTATTTCCCCACCCAAAGCAGCATCAACAAAGCTAATAGGTACGTCACAGTATAGGTTGCCACCATCTCTCACAAAAATTGGATGATCTTTGACTTCAACTTGAACATATAGGTCTCCCGGAGGACCACCGTTGACTCCTGCCTGCCCCTCACCGGACAACCTGATTCTATCTCCTGTATCAACTCCAGGTGGAATTCGAACGGAGAGCGTTTTACTTTTTTCTACCCTTCCCCCGCCACTGCAACTGCGGCAAGGGTCTAAAATAACTGTCCCTGAACCTCTGCATCTGGAGCATGTCTGCTGCAATGAGAAGAAACTCCCAGTTTCAACTCGAACTTGACCAGCCCCACCACAATCTGGGCAAGTGGAAGGAGATGAACCCTTCCTGGCACCAGTGCCATTGCAATCCACGCACGCCGACAACGATGGCACTTTTATCTCAATTGTCTCGCCTGCGACTGCCTGCTCTAAATCCAGACCTAGCGAATATCTTAAATCAGAGCCGCGTTGCACTGAACTACGTCGCCCGCCCCCGAAAATATCGCCGAATACATCGCCAAATACATCGCCGAAGCTACCTTCAAATCCTCCGCCAATGTTGGGGTCAACTCCGGCATGACCAAAGCGGTCATAGCTTTCCCTTTTCTCATCATCTGACAAGATTTCGTAGGCTTCAGTTGCTTCCTTGAACTTGTCTTCAGCATCTGAAGTATCCGGGTTTCTATCTGGATGGTACTTCATAGCTAACCGCCGGTAAGCTTTTTTAATATCTCCACCGTCAGCACCAGGCGAAAGCCCCAATACCTCGTAATAATCTTTTTTTGCCATATATTTCGATCAAGTAACAATCATGCAACGATCCCAACAATCCTAATGGGGTTCAAAAGGATAGCTCTAGTCCCTACTTGGAATTACTTCCCGTCGTTTTCGTCTATTTCCTCAAACTCTGCCTCAACCGTATTGCCTGATTCGGAGCTATCATCTTGTTCATTCCCAGACCCCATCCCGGATTCCGCCTGCTCCTCATACATCTTTTGCGCTAAACCTGCCGCCACTTCTGATAAAGCTTGGATCTTCGACTCAATTGCTTCTTTATCATCGCCCTGAAGAACTCCCTCCAAATCAGAGCATGCTGATTCAATCGCTTCTTTCTCCTCTGGTGTAGCTTTTTCTCCAGCGTCTTCAACCGCTTTTCTGGCCCCATGTATTAAGCCATCAGCCTGATTACGAAGATTTATCATTTCTTCAAATTTTTCATCCTCTGCAGAGTGCGCCTCTGCATCGCGAACCATTTGATCAATCTCTTCATCAGAAAGACCGCTAGATGCTTTAATAACAATTGATTGCTCTTTCCCAGTAGCCTTATCTTTAGCAGAGACATTTAAAATACCATTCGCATCTATATCGAAGCTCACTTCAATTTGTGGCATGCCTCTCGGAGCTGGCGGGATTTCAGCTAGATCAAAGCGGCCTAGGGACTTATTTTGAGCTGCCTGTTTACGTTCGCCTTGCAAAACATGAATCGTAACAGCTGTCTGATTATCATCAGCAGTTGAAAAAACTTGCTGTTTCTTGGTAGGAATCGTTGTGTTTTTCTCAATAAGTGGACTCATAACCCCACCCAAAGTCTCTATACCCAAAGAGAGAGGCGTAACATCTAAGAGTAAAACATCCTTCACATCGCCCGATAATACAGCCGCTTGTATAGCGGCACCCATAGCCACAGCTTCATCGGGATTAACATCTCTACGTGGTTCTTTGCCAAAAAACTCCATTACCTTCTGCTGCACTAGCGGCATCCGGGTCTGACCACCCACTAAAATCACATCATCAATATCTGTCGTTTTAAGGCCAGCGTCTTCCAGTGCCGTCTTACAAGGGCCTATAGTTCTTTCCACTAAATCTTCGACCAAAGACTCTAGCTTAGCTCTTGTTAACTTCAGAACAAGATGCTTCGGACCACTCGAATCGGCCGTAATATAAGGGAGATTAACTTCTGTTTGCTGACTGGAAGATAGTTCAATCTTTGCTTTTTCAGCAGCCTCTTTAAGTCGCTGCAGTGCAAGGGGATCACTATGCAAATCTACCCCATTATCTCTTTTAAATTCATCCGCTAAATAATCAATAATTCGGAGATCGAAATCTTCTCCTCCCAAAAACGTATCTCCGTTTGTAGATAAGACTTCAAACTGGTGTTCTCCATCAATCTCGGCTATTTCAATAGCTGAAACATCAAAAGTACCACCACCCAGGTCATAAACTACAATCTTATTATCACCGCGCTGCTTATCCATACCATAGGCTAAGGCCGCAGCCGTTGGTTCATTGATAATACGCTTAACATCAAGACCAGCTATTCTGCCGGCATCCTTCGTCGCTTGGCGCTGGGAATCATCGAAATAAGCAGGCACTGTAATCACAGCCTCCGTAACATCTTCACCAAGATATTCTTCAGCAGTCTTCTTCATCTTTTTCAAGGTTTCAGCTGATATCTGAGGTGGTGCTACCTGTTCACCATTTATATCGATCCAAGCATCCCCGTTTGGAGCGCCAGTTATTTGATAAGGCACCATCTTAATATCTTTTTGTACGACCTTATCCTTAAACTTTCGGCCTATTAGACGCTTAACAGCGAACAAAGTATTAGTAGGATTAGTCACCGCCTGGCGCTTGGCACTTTGCCCAACGAGCACTTCACCATCTTCTGTATAAGCTACAATTGAGGGAGTGGTACGATCCCCCTCCGAATTCTCTATCACCTTAGCATCATTGCCCTCGAGAAGAGCCACACATGAATTGGTGGTTCCTAGGTCTATACCAATGATCTTACCCATTTTTCAGTCTCCATTTGCTAACCAATGCAATCGGCCAAAACACCGATTACCTAAACAATTTCACATGGCGTTAACTGTGCCACTCAACTCTATATCTGGCCAATGCACCAGACTTCAACCCCCTCTCACAATATTTTTTCGAAAATATACTTAGCAACGCACTCAGGAATCGCTCGTAACCACCACTTTAGCTGCCCGTATTACTCGCCCATTTAAAATATATCCCTTTTGGACCACCTCCATAACAGAATTAGCCTCCATATCAGGATTTGGTACCACCGTGAGTGCTTCATGGAACTGGGGATCAAATGGCTCGCCAATTGGATCCACTAATGACAGACCTTCCTTCTCGAGGATATCTATAAAAAGTTTAAGGGAAAGCTGGACTCCCTCTGCAAGAGCATTACCGTCTTCACTATCTGTATCACCGCAAGCTTCAATAGCTTTCTCCAAACTATCCAATACAGGCAATAAATCGCGTGCTAGCCTTTCAATCGCAAACTTGCGAATAGCCTCGCTTTCCTTAGCTGATCGACGCCTGATATTTTCTATCTCTGCCTGGGCACGTAGTAATTTATCCTGCAATAGTTCGGCTCTCGCTTCATTCTCGTGAGCATCATCTACTGCCTCTGTAACTTCATCCTCTTCCTTCTCCTCAGGATCAGACTTCATCTCATCGGCGGAATCATTAACTTCCTGCCTCTCTGGCTCTGTCTCTCTCTCGTTGGAAGTATCTTTATCGTTTTCTGAATTCATATTTTTCCTAAGATCATCAGTACTAGTTTCAGCAGCCTGCTGGGGTGATCAAGTCTCCCAACACTAATATATTAGGGCTAAATGTGATTTTTCAATGTCTAGCCTAAAATCCGCGAAAGGAGTCTCGTCCTATGATCATCAGTTCATGGCGGCTCCTAAAACCCCTTCCCCGCCACTTGAAAAAGCACTGGGATCGAGTATCTGCATTATTTTCTATTTGATTTTTCGATTTTCTAGGAGGATCTTATATTGGTAAATAAAAATTCACTACTACGACACAGATTAACCAAATGCTGAGAACACTTCACATCCGAAATTTCGCCCTTGTAGACACCCTCGATATAAGTTTTGAAACCGGGCTCACTGTTATTACTGGCGAATCAGGGGCTGGGAAATCAATTTTGCTGGGTGCATTGGGCATGGTGATGGGACAACGCGCTGACAGCACTGCTGTTCGTCCGGGAGCAGATCGAGCAGAAATCACTGCTGAATTTAACTTATCCAATCACAAGCTTAGCCAAAAATTCCTCAGGGAAAATTCGCTAGAAGATGCAGATCAAACGGACCGATGTCTCTTACGGCGCAGCTTATCAAATGATGTCCGATCACGAGCCTTTATAAATTCTGTTCCGGTCACCTTACAGTTGTTAAGGCAACTTACCGTCGACTTAATAGAATTGCATGGACAAGATGAAAACCAGCGACTGACAAATCGAGATTGCCAACTAGCACTTGTCGATGACTTTGGAGTAGACCGAAAACTTCTGGAATCATGCGGAAACGCTTTTACAAGCTGGCGAAACAATGAGAAGAAATTACTAGATCTCAAAAATACGCTTGATGCCAATAAAGATAAGACGGAGTTGCTCCGATATCAAATTGAAGAACTGGAGGTCCTTCGGCTGACGGAAGGGGAGTTTACCATGCTATCTAAAAACCAGAAACGGTTGGCGCAAATGGGAAGCCTAAGACAAGCTATATCTGAAATTCGTGGTGCACTAGAGACCAAAGAAAGCCTAAAAACCTCTGAAAGGCTACTTAATGAGATTGCAGATGATCATCAAGATCTATTGGCAGCTCGAGAAAACCTCCAGACCGCTAATAGTTTATTAGACGATACATCAAAAGACCTCCGATCATATTTTGAGAGTCTTGAAGACGACCCAGGTCAACTCAAGGATATTGAAGATAGGCTTGCTCTTATCTTTGATCTTGCGCGCAAGCATCGCTTGGATCCAGAATTATTAATAAACCGGCTGCAGGAACTTCAATTGGAACTGGAAACCATTTCCTTCGACCAATCAACATATGATGAATTAGAAAAACAGGTTAAAAAAGATGAGAAAACTTATACGCAACTGGGAGAAGAAATTTCATCGATACGAAAAAAAATAGCACAGGAGTTCGCTAACGAAGTGAGTGCCTGTATACAAACTTTAGGTATAAAAGATGGCCAGTTGATGGTTAACTTTAGTCCTACTCAAAATCAGTCGGGTCTTGAAAACGTCGAATTCGAAATTATAACTAACCCTAAATACCCATCGGCCCCTCTTGGGAAAATAGCATCTGGGGGCGAACGATCACGAATTAGTCTTGCTATTTGTATTGTTACCGCAGCAAAAACAGAATTGCCGAGCCTTATATTAGACGAAGCTGACGTAGGAGTTGGTGGCACTACCGCGGACGTAATCGGAAGATTACTACGAAACCTCGCGAATCACGCACAAGTTATCTGTGTAACGCACGCTCCACAAGTCGCGGCATTAGGCCAAGCGCACCTATTAGTCCAAAAGAATCAGAAGCAGGATACCATGATAGGCGCACTGAATAATGAAGATCGAATTGAAGAAGTTGCTCGAATGTTGGCAGGATCTGGTGTAACAACACAATCGCGAGAGTATGCTAAAACCCTAATAAACGAAGCGAAGAACAAGATTCATTAGCCCAACACAACAGTATAAACTAGCAAGGAATGCACAATCCCGCTGGTCTGAAATTATGACGAATTATAGAACTGCCATAATAATTTTTTTGACGGCCACCCTAACTATTGGCTGCAGTTTTAAGATGCCAAAGATCCCTAAGCTAGGAATTCCCAAAGTGCACAAAATAACGGTGCAGCAAGGAAACGTTATAACGCAAGAAATGGTGGACAAATTAAAACCGGGAATGAGTAAAAGTCAGGTAGCATATGTGATGGGTGAACCCATATTTCAAAATGTCTTTGATGGTTCTCGCTGGGACTACATATATACCATCACGATGCCAGGAATGTTCGAAGACGAGAGGCGACTTAGTTTATATTTTAAAGATGGCAAATTAGATCGTTTTCTCGGCAACTACCTGCCATCAGAAAATCAAGAAACGACTATAGATGAAGACTAAGAGTAACCATAGTTGCCTATCTATAATACATTCGTACATCGTTCCAAGAAAGCTTCCACAACCTTCCGGGCCACTTGATTGCTCAACTTATTTTGCAGAAAGAAGGTGAAACCTGATAATTCGTAATATGCGTTAAACTCTGCTGAGCAACCGCGCCCGTCACCCAGGTCACTAAAGATCCATTCCCCCTCAAAATGACGGACTGGACCGGAAACCATCTCTAACAGCATTCTTCGGTCTTGTTCTAAAGTGTTCCTGGTAACAAGAACATGCGTGATCCCTCTGATCCGAAAGGAAAGAGAAGCAACTATCAACGATGGTGAGCTCTCCAGTATGGTTGATTCGATACACCATGGCAGAAACTCGGAGTATTGTTCTATGTCAGCGACCACTTGATAAACCGAAGCTGCCCTATAGGGCAATAGAATAGATCTAGTCAATGAAGCCATCATTCTCTCATTTGACTGAACTGAATAAAGTGATAAACAAGTCACCTAATCCAGAAGTAATAAAAACAAACAAGACTCCCAGAGGAGCAATGCCCCCGCAGAATATTTTCCATAGCAGCATCCCGGTCTCTCCAGTGAATCCCAACTGTTGCTTGATTATATTCTTCGGTAGTACGTAGGCGGCAAAGATAGCAATTAATAGGCCACCAAAAGGCAGCATAATATTCTGAGAAAGGTAATCGACAGAATCAAAAAAGGTTAGACCCCCAAATAAATAAAAATCGGACCAGCTGCTAAACGAGAGAACAGTGCCAATTCCTAAAATCCATGATATGAAACCTAAAACAATGGCGATACTGGACCGTTTAAGTTTATATTTCTCGACCAGATAGGCTAATGCTGGTTCACTAATCGATATTGCTGAAGTTATAGCCGCAAAACTCACAAGGAGAAAAAAGAGAGCACCAAAAAATACCCCCAAAGGCATCTGGCCAAAAGCCAAAGGCACCGTAACAAACATTAATCCTGGCCCCTGTTGAGGCTCCAAACCATTAACAAAAACGATAGGAAAAATGACAAGTCCTGCAATAATGGCAACTAGTGTGTCGAGAACAGCAATTACACTAACCGTCCCAGCTATGGAACTGGCGCTAGGCAAGTATGCCCCATATGCCATAATCGCGCCCATTCCTAGACTTAAAGTGAAGAAAGCTTGGCCCATAGCTACTAAAACAGCATCCTGATCCAGGGCCTCCAAGTTAAAACTGAACATAAAATTCCAGCCTTGTTGGAAACCATTAGAAGCTATCGAGTAACCAAGCAAAACTACTAACAAAACAAATAGTAGTGGCATAAACCAACGTATAGCTCGCTCCAATCCTCGAACCACCCCTTTCGAAATTATCCACACTGTTATAAGAAGAAATAGGGTTTGCCAAAATACCATTAGCAGTGGGTCCCCAAGAAAATCCTCAAACGTATTAGTAGCTACTGAAGTATCCGCACCTACAAAAGTACCCCCAGCCATTCGTCCTATATAAGAAAGCGCCCAACCTGCTATTACTGCATAATAGCTGAGTATCAGAAAACCAGCGATTACTCCGATCCAACCGATTAAGACCCAAAGTCGATTAGATCTAAACCTCGCCGTCAGACTCATCATCGTGTTAATTGGGCTGCGTCGGCCTTCTCGGCCAAGCATAACCTCGGCCATCATGATCGGTACCCCAATAACCGCTACACATACCAGATAAAGTAATACAAATGCTCCCCCACCATTCTCTCCAGCGATATAAGGAAATTTCCAAATATTACCGAGGCCAACCGCGGATCCAGCTGCAGCTAAGACAAATAACCAACGACTGGACCACATTTCATGGCTAGGCTCTACTTGTTGTGTCATGTTTTCCTTCCAGCATATTCGCGTTAAGCTTGAATTGTGTACCAACACCGCGGGAGCCTCAACAGGCCCATCAAATACTAATAATATGAGTAAAAAGAAAAAGCACTCATCAAATACGATAGCTCTGAACAAACGATCCTCGCATGACTATCATTTGGAGGAACGCTTTGAAGCCGGGATAGCGTTAGAAGGGTGGGAAGTGAAGAGCATAAGAGGGGGAAAAGCACAGCTGATAGATAGCTATGTCCTCCTACGTGACGGCGAAGCTTGGCTAATCGGAGCAAACATAACGCCCTTATCTACCGCTTCAACCCACATCGTTGCAGATCCTAAAAGAACTCGAAAACTTCTATTACATCAAAAAGAGCTCGCTCGACTATTTTTGGCTACAAAACAAAAAGGGTTTGCATGTGTAGCAACTGCTCTATATTGGAAGAACAACAAAGTAAAATGCGAAATCGCACTAGGCAAGGGGAAAAAACAACATGATAAACGAGCCAGCGAGCGGGAACGAGAATGGGAAAGACAAAAACAAAGGTTAACTAAGTACCGCTAGCCCAAACTATGTAATCCCTCGCCTCCAGGCCACCATCTCAATAGCAGCAGCTGCTGCCTCGTAACCCTTATTATTACTATTTTTCCCCGCGTGAGCTGCTGCATCCTCTAATGTGAAAACCGGCAAAATCTCAACAATAATTGGCCGGCGGTATTCTCGCATAACAGCTCCAAGGCCCCGCACACACTCTTCAGTTATCATCTCAAAATGGAGGGTGTCGCCTTTGACGATAACGCCAAAACAAATAATTGCATCAATTTCTCCACCTATATCTGTAGAAAGAAGATCAGAAGCTGCCAGAGGTAGCTCCAAGGATCCAGGTAAAGTATGAACTTCAATTAAACGGTATCCATTATTTCGTAAAACCTTCTCTGCCACATTAGCCATTTCGTCCGTCAACTCGGGGTACCACTTAGATTTCAAAATGGCTATGCGGCCTGGATTTGCTATTTTGGGCAGATTATTAAGGTCTATCACGCTCTGCGACATAGAAAAATACTATAGTTGTTTTCGTTAGACTAAGGATAACCTAAGTAATGGGATTGAGTTGACGTTATTTTTTGCTTTTGTATGCAGTGGTGGCAAACTGTCAGTTCCATAGATTAAGGGAAACGATACAATATGGCTGAAGTAGAAAACCAGCGCTCTCCAGGTATCACCTACCAGGGGTTACTAGATACGGATTCCCACGAAGTTCCCGATGTGCTTAGGATAGAACATCCAGCATCGCGAAAATTAGAAGACATGAGCATAGAGAGGTACATTTCAGAAGAATTCCATAAGAAAGAGATGGAAAAACTTTGGTCTAGGGTATGGCAGTTCGCTTGTAGGGAGGAACAAATTCCAGAAGTAGGCGACCATCTAATCTACGAGATAGGGAGTCAATCTTATATTGTCATTCGAACCAAAATAGATGAAATAAAATGTTACGTGAATGCATGCCTGCATCGGGGCAGATTACTAACACAATATCCAGGTAATAGCACAGAATTACGCTGTCCATTTCATGGTTTCTCCTGGTCAATTGACGGGACATTGAAAGATATTCCAGCCAGCTGGGATTTCCCCCAAATAGAGCCAGAGAAATTTTCGTTACCAGAAACTTTGGTAGGAACATGGGCAGGTTTCGTATTTATTAATCCCGATAAATCAGCTCTTTCACTTGAAGAACACTTAGGCGACTTACCCTTACATTTCGAGAGATGGAACTTGAAAGATCGATATATACAAGTGCATGTAGCTAAAGAAATACCCGCAAATTGGAAGATCGCTCAAGAGGCTTTCTGCGAAGCCTTCCATCCAAATGCCACACACCCACAAACTCTTCCGTATCTTGGTGATACGAACTCTCAGGTAGATGTCTGGGATACTTTTTCTAGAGTTATCACTCCCGGTGGCACTCCAAGCCCTCTGTTGGATTGGGAGCCTAACGAGGAACAAATACTCCGGCATATGTTAGATATTAGGGATGATATGGATATACCCTGGTCGGTAGACGGGACTACTGCGCGCCTATCAGCAGCAAATTCCTCCAGAGAGCGCTGGCGGCCAATGGTTGGGGATCTAGTAGATAACTGGTCTGATGCTGAATTTATCGATAATATCGACTACACCTTGTTTCCAAATTTTCACCCTTGGGGCGCTTTCAATCGAATCGTCTACAGATTCAGACCAAATGGAAATAATCATCGCTCATCTATTATGGAAGTAATGCTACTTTCACCATTCGCAGGCGAGCGCCCTCCGCCAGCAGAGCTCGTACAACTGGACGCTACGCAATCTTGGACAGAGGTTGAAGCCCTAGGGATGCTAGCGAAAGTGTTCGATCAGGACGATTTCAATATGGGGAGAGTACAACTTGGTCTGGAAACAACACAGAAACCCGGTGTAACACTTGGTGGATACCAAGAAAGCAAAGTGAGATGGCTAAACGAAACACTTGATAAATGGTTGGAGCAACATTAATGAAAGGGATGCATCACCCATTTACACACGCAAAGTATGAACAAGATGGGAAAGGTAATGTAATAGTAACCCAACAAGACGGCATCTCTGGCCTATTCGCTAAAGATGGAAAATGGATAGAAGGTCAATTGAAGCAAGCCGACCCACATTTCTGTGGTTGGGTCGGTGGGCCAATCGTAGCTAATCACAGAGTAAAGGTTGACGACTAAAAAGTAATGTCCAAGCATAGGCTATTGTTAACCGAAAAGGCATTTGCCCGCGTAGGAGCCAAAATAGAACAATTAGGCGAAGACATAACACTTTCGGCTTTTAACCAAGCACAAATTCAATCCTTCAATATAACAAAACTCGAGAAACCTAATAATATTCTAGATGCTACCGTAGCTTGGCTGAGTCTAGATATATATCAGAACTCAAATCCAGCTATGCTTGATGAAATACTATTAAATAGTCCTGGGCTCGATTGGGTTCATACGGCTATAGCGGGTGTAGAGGCACCGATTTTTGGCAAGTTACTCGAACGAGGTGTTCGGATTACCAATAGCGATGCACAAGCTCCCAGCGTGGCGGAATTCACCCTGGGGAATATTCTGTCGCTTTTTCAAAATCATAATAAAATAGAAGAATATGGTAAAAAAAAGCGATGGGCACCAATTCCTTTCAGAGAGATTCAAAACACAAAATGGCTGATACTCGGTTATGGAAGCATCGGGAAAGAATTAGACAAACGCCTAAGAGCTTTTGGGGCCGAAGTTGTTGCAGTGCGCCGAAACTCGAACTCAGATGATCCTGCTTATGTCACTACGGTAAACGATCTAGGTAAATTAATCCCTCAATGTGATGTAGTCGTTTTAGCCTGTGCTTTAAGTCGAGAGACAAGAGGCATCGTTGACAGGAACTTCCTAGAAAAAATGAAGCCCGAAAGTATTTTAGTAAATATTGGTAGGGGTGGTCTTATTTTGGAGGATGATCTTCTATCCGCACTAGAAAGAGGAAACGGAATTGAAACAGCTATTTTAGACGTATTCGATATCGAACCATTACCCGAGAATCACCCTTATTGGAGCCATCCTAAAGTACGCGTCACTAGCCATAATGCTTCTTTCGGGGATGGGATGGCCGATCGGGCCGATGAGTTGTTCCTCTATAATCTAGAGTGCTACCTTGCTGGCCAACCACTTAGGAAAGAAATTTCAAATGAATAACAAGTTATAAAATTGTCATATGAAGTTCATAATTGAAGTGTAGTCTAGCCGTGTGTGTTCTGGGATGGTCTAACTCCCTCTCCCCCCCATTTAAGGCCATCCCCGGACATACTACAGATTCTATCTTTAGAAAAAGTGGTAAAGATTGTTTTTCTAAGTTCAGGGGATAGTTAGGTCCGTTAATGCTATACAGAAAACTCCATCAATACCTAATCGTACTAGGGTTGCTCTATTTATCAGCCGCCCAAGCAGGACCCCAATCCAATGTTATTTTTGAGGGTGCTCCGAAAGATAGTAAAGGCCGCTACACAAATACCAATAGCGATCTTAGCCATGGGTCGACGATGACTCGGGCTAAATTTTTAGCGCGTCGCCTTGCTACTGCCTGGCGAACCAACGCTGGCGTACCTCCTTTTGAACCAAACAATGGCCTATTTCTGCGCGAAAATATTGATACTCCTAGTATAACTTGGGTGGGGCACTCAACGTTTCTCGTGCAAATGGATGGGATTAATTTTTTAACAGATCCAATTTGGTCCACAACAGCAAGTCCTATCCCGCCCCTGGGACCTCGTCGTTTTGTTAAGCCTGGGGTTTCTTTGGTAGACCTACCCCCGATAGATTTCGTAGTTATATCCCATAATCACTATGATCATATGGATCTGCCTACTCTGCGCAAGATACAGAAACTTAATCCTGATGTACTCTTCTTTGTCCCCAAAGGAAATGGTAGCGTCCTGCGAAGAAATCGTATTTCACACATACGAGAATTAGATTGGGGCGAAAATGTTTCATTTAAGGAGGTTGATGTCTATTGCTTACCAGCTCAACACTGGAGCAAGCGCTCTCTTACGGATACCCGAAAGGCCCTTTGGGCATCCTGGGCCATTATAGGAGCCTCAAGACGTTTCTACTTCGCAGGGGACACCGGATACTTCAGTGGCTTTAAGGCGATAGGCCGATATCTTGGACCTTTCGACCTAGCAGCTATGCCAATAGGTGCATATGAACCTAACGAAATGATGCAAGCATTCCATATGAATCCCGAGGAGGCCGTACAAGCCGCTCTTGATATCGAGGCTAAGCTAACGGTAGCAATGCATTTTGGAACCTTTGATCTTTCTGATGAGCCGATGGATGATCCACCTTTACGTTTTAAAAAAGCCGCTCAAAAAAAGGGGATGGGAAAAGATACTGGTTGGGTGCTCGCAATTGGAGAAACGCGCCAGTTTTGACGGTTTTAGCTTAGATCTGATATAAATTTGTGCGTTTCATAATAAATCCCAAAAAAGTGTTAAGCGATGAGATTAACCAGGCTGTATTAAGCTTATTGGTTATCCAGGTTAGAGTTTTGTGACAAACCAGCGACATAACCTTCGAGAGATAGTCATAAGAATTTAATATTTCTGTCATAGGCTGGTTAGGACCAACGGCAGCGATTGGAAATTATTGAAAAACCCCAACCCATTTGGGTTGGGGTCTATTTTTGGTGGAGGTGGCGGGAGTTGAACCCGCGTCCGCTGGCGCTCGGCAATTGGCTCTACATGCTTAGAGTCCGTCTACTAATTTAGCATCCAGCTACCCGACGGTCAGGGCGTTTTCAGCGAGTCCGATTAAGTTTAACGTGTCAACCCCGGACGAGATATCCACGCGATCCTGCTAACTTTGCCGCCGATTTCACCCTGCAGGCTAAGATCATCAGCGTAAGCGGGTTTTTTAGGCCGCTAGTGCGTAGTTTTCGTCGTTGGCAACTATAAAAAGTTACAGCGATTTATTAACGAGAGTCACTACCCTCTCGGCATGCACCTCAAGCTCTGCTACCCCCGTCGAAGCCAAATCACCCCCAACTGAAGCCAAAATTACTTGGGCCACTTCGGACTATATCATGCACGAGCTCCCTTATATCAACTAAATTTCTGTAAGATCTCTCGTTTTTTGAATCCAAATACACGAAAATAGAGTTTATTCAGTAATAGTGGATCGAGGGATGGTAGTGGCTCCAAGTCGACGTGAGACCGAATTAATACTTGTTACTATTCAGGAAATGTATAACTCAAATAAAACAACATTTCACCCAGGTGACATAGCCGAAATTCTAAGAAAAAAAAACCAGCCTTTGGGTTTATGGCTCATACGAGCTGGATGTGCTCAGCTTACCGAGCAGGGGGTAATTAATTTAAATTCCAAAACCAGTCTTTATGAACTAGCAAAGGCAAAATAGTGATAAGATAGTTTCGAAAATCCAAATAGCCAAATAGTTTATAAAATGCCTGAAGAACCACTGGACTTTGAGACTGCCCTGAAAGAACTGGAAGAAGTAGTAGCATCATTGGAATCTGGTGAATTAGTACTAGAAGACTCCCTTAAAGCATTTGAAAAGGGTATCAATTTAACTCGATTCTGCCAAAAATCGCTCGAAGATGCCGAGTTGAAAGTACAGCAACTCACCAAAAATAATGACTTGGTGGATGCTTTGCCAACAAAAGAAAAATGAACTCTGAGCTCATCGATATTCGTGAAGCTATCGAACACAAGCTAGATGAGTTACTTCCAAAAGAATCTCTCATAGCACAAAAACTTGTCGATGCTATGAGATATGCAACTCTAACAGGCGGAAAGAGAATCCGTCCGATGTTACTGTGTGCTAGCTGCACCGGTTTCGGAGGAACATTAGAACAGGCTCTTGTCCCCGCTTGCGCTATTGAACTAATACATACTTATTCTTTGATTCATGATGATCTGCCATCTATGGACAATGATGATCTTCGACATGGAAAACCCGCTACCCATATAGCTTTTGGGGAGCCCATCGCGATCCTAACTGGCGATGCTCTGCAGGCTTTGGCCTTTGATTTATTAGCAGGACCGCACACCGAAATACCAGGATCAGCCAGAATCGAAAGCATTAGATTATTATCTCAAGGTGCAGGTTGGAATGGAATGGTAGGGGGACAGCTACTAGATTTGCAGTCCGAAAATCAAACGCTAACTCTCGAGCAACTTAGAAGACTACATGAAGCTAAGACAGGAGCTCTGATAACTGCTGCCATACAAATTGGGGTTGCCATCGCTGGTACAGCAGAGAAAAAAACGATCAGGACTATTGATACATTTGCTCGAAAAATTGGCTTAGCTTTCCAAATCGTCGATGACATACTTGATGAATCAGAGAGCACGACGGTGCTAGGAAAACCAGCTAACTCCGATACGGAACTAAATAAAAGCACATTCCCAAAGTTATTAGGCATACAACCATCTAAAAAGTTTGCCGAACAACTCGTAGAGGAAGCTGTTCAGTTGCTAGCAGCAGAAAATCTAAAAAATAGTTTGCTTGTTGACTTAGCTAAGATATGCGTGCAACGAAGATACTAGGATATATACCCTATCTTGAAAAATGGATGTAGCCTCCTGGAGCTACCTCCTCACCATCAACTCTAATACCCGAGGAAGAAACAACTTTTCCAATGCAAAATATATCACTAAACAAGCTTTCGGGAAGCATCTGTCCAGTAAAACATAATTCGTAATCATCGCCTCCATATAGCGCTTGCTCCAATCGTGCCCCCCGTGCAACCGGCACACTAGCTGAATCAATCTCCATTCCTACCCCACTGCATACACTAATTGAATACAAATCCTTCAATAGTCCATCGGATATATCGATCGCACTGTTTGCTACACCTCTCAGAGAAATCCCAATATCGAGACGCGATTTTGGTTTAAAAAAAGCGCTGGCCAAAGGCTCTAACTTCCCCTCCGCCCGCTCACCAGCTAAGTCACACTGCTCTAGCGCAGCGGCCGCCCCTCCTAACCGCCCACTAACATAAATCATATCGCCTACTTTGCTTCCCGTCCTCTGCAAGGCTAACCCGCTAGGCACCCAACCATGAACACTAACGGAAATACTAAACTGCTTACCATAGGTTAAATTTCCCCCAACTATCGGCATTTCACAAATATCAGCTGCCTCTTTGAAGCCCTCTGAAAGGCGTTTTATCCATTCAATCTCTGGATAATCAGGCAGAATAAGTGCCACCATCGCATAAGATGGTTCCGCCCCCATTGCAGCTAAGTCTGAAACGCTAACCATAAAAGACCTATAACCAATTAATTTGGGGTCCGAAGCCAAAGGAAAGTGAACACCCTCCGATAGGGTATCTATCGATGATACGGTATCAAAACCTCTTGGCGAGGAAATTATAGCTGCATCATCCCCTGGTCCCAGCTGGACATGGGGGCCAACGGAGTTGGCCCCCAGGGTACGAACTATTTCGTCTATGGCTTCGAACTCATTCATCAACCATCCCCCCGCAAATCATGGCCGACTGAATCCAAGATGCCATTTATGTACCTGAAACTATCCTGGGCACCAAAGGTTTTAGCCAACTCTATATACTCATCCACAACCACCCGAAAAGGTACATCTAAGCATTCACTAAGTTCATAAGTACCCAACCTAAGTATTGCTTTCTCCACCTGATCGAGTTCGTCAACCTGGCGATCGAGATAAGGCGAATAAAGCTTGTCCATCCGTTCATGGCCTATCAAAACACCATGCAAGATTTTAGAGAAAAACTCTCTATCAAATCGACGAGGTTTTGCCTCCTTAACAAATTGTTGCTCTAGGTCTTCAGTTAAAGCTGCTGTCATCTGCCATTGATAAAGGGCCTGTACCAATGCTCTTCGCGATTGATGTCTTGCCCAAGGATTGAATTTCTTTGGCATTGGCGTCTCTAAACTCTACGCTCAACACGAATGCGTATATCAGGACCGAGCGATGTGTGGTCAATGATATTACCGTTAATGGCATCCGCCATACTAACAACAGACAAATTTGCAAGGGAACGGGCATCATTTCCTAGAATTTTAGGTGCTATATACAAAATAAGCTCATCCCACAATTCGCCCTCGATAAAAGCCCCAAGAAGCTGCGAGCCAGCTTCCACAAGAACATTATTACACCCTCGATCACCAAGCATTTTAAGAAGCGAAATCAAATCTACTTGAGATTCATCAGTTCCCCCTGTTAAACCTACGTCGGTTAAACATTGATGCTCAACCGCGTCCACTTGCTCCTCCGCTTTGCCACAGTGAACAATTAAAGCTTCACTAGGATTTTCAAAGACTTTGTGCTTACCCGAAACTTGTAGATTTGAATCTAAGACTACTCTCAAAGGTTGCCTTATTCGGCCTCCTATTTGGAAACAATCCTCCCGGACAGTAAGCCGAGGGTCATCGTGCAAAATAGTTCCAGAACCCGTAATAATGGCGCAACTACTAGCGCGAAGTTCCTGCACATCAAGTCGCGCGTCATCACCAGTAATCCATTTGCTTTCCCCAGAGGCCATAGCAGTGCGTCCGTCTAGAGAAATTGCTACTTTTAAACATACCCTGGGCTTACCAAGAGTAATCCGACTAACATAACCCGCATTAAGCTCTGCCACCTCAGGTAATTCCAGCAGATCTACCTCTATGCCAGCAGAGCGTAACTTTCCGATACCCTTCCCAGAAACGTCTGGATGAGGGTCAATCATTCCGATGACTACTCGTTTGATGCCAGCTTTGATCAAAGCGTCCGTACACGGGGGCGTCCTACCATGAAAGGAACATGGCTCTAAAGTTATATAAGCAGTTGCTCCATATGCCGATAAATCCGCCTCCTGCAAGGCATTTATTTCAGCATGGTTTTCGCCGGCCCAAAAATGAGAGCCTCGACCAATCACAACCCCTTCTTTAACAATTAAACAACCAACACGCGGATTAGGTGTCGAGGAAAATCTACCACGCTCAGCCAAGTCAAGCGCTGATCGTAAATATAATAGATCGGTCTGCCTAGTCATTTTGATACACTCGTTATGAGGCTATATTCCTCTAATCAAGTTCTTTGTTGAGTTTCTGTATCTCGGTTTGGAACTCTTTTACGTCTTGGAAATCCCGATAAACAGAAGCAAACCGAACATAAGCTATGCCATCTAGATTTCGTAATTCTGTCATTACCTCTTCTCCTACAAGACGTGACGGTAGTTCTCTCTCCCCAGTTGCTCTCAGTCGATGAGAAATCCTACTGAGCGCATTATCAATAGATTCAATGCTAACAGGCCTTTTCTCCAAAGCCTTTTGCATACCTGATCTAAGTTTTTCTTCATTAAAAGGCTCACGAGACCCATCCCCTTTCACCACTCTTGGCATGACTAATTCAGCTGTCTCAAAAGTAGTAAACCTGTCACCACAAGTCTGACATTCCCGCCGCCGCCGAACTGAATCGCCATCAGCTACTAATCTGGAATCAATAACTTTTGTATCATCAGCTTCACAAAAGGGGCAATGCATAAGCAGCTTCCTACGCTATAGCGGCTTTGTAAACTGGGAATTTCCTACACAATCCCAGAACCCTTTCACGCACAGCATCTATCGTTTCCTGGTTTTCGAGATTATCCAGAACATCGCAAATCCATTTTGTTAGCTCATCACACTCAGATTCTTTGAAACCCCGCGTGGTAACTGCTGGCGTTCCTATTCTCAGGCCAGAAGTAACGAATGGCGATCTAGGATCACCAGGGACCGCATTTTTGTTAACTGTTATATTAGCCCTCCCCAATGCTTCATCCGCCGCCTTTCCCGTTATGTTTTGCGGAATCAAATCTAATAGAAAGAGATGATTATCTGTACCTCCAGAAACTATCCTATAGCCCCTCTTCTCAAATGCACTTGCCATACTTTGTGCGTTCAAAATTACCTGCTCTTGATACTGCCTAAAGGATTCGGTCGAGGCTTCCTTAAAGCATACGGCCTTGGCATCTATGACATGCATAAGGGGACCACCTTGGGATCCCGGAAAGAGTGCTGAATTCAATTTTTTCTCTATTTCAGGGTTTTCTCGAGCCAAAATAATACCTCCCCTTGGCCCTCTCAACGTTTTATGAGTCGTCGATGTGGTTACATCCGCTATACCCACAGGACTTGGATATAGGCCTGCCGCAACGAGTCCCGCAACATGGGCCATATCTACCATCAGATAAGCACCAATCCCATCCGCTATAGAACGAAAGCGGTCCCAATCCATCCTGCGCGAATATGCTGAGAAACCCCCAATAATGAGCTTCGGCCTATATTGCTCTGCGAGCCGTTCAATCTGATCATAATCAACCTCACCAGTTTCATCCTTAAGACCATATTGCACTGCTTTATAGGTTTTACCCGAAAAATTCGGCCCCGCACCGTGAGTTAAATGTCCGCCCGCATCCAAACTCATTCCTAATATAGTATCACCAGGATCTAACAACGCTAGATAAACTGCGGCATTTGCCTGCGAACCAGAGTGAGGCTGCACGTTAGCATAGTGCGATCCAAATAGATCTTTCGCTCTTTCTATAGCCAAATTCTCAACAATATCAACATACTCGCAACCGCCGTAGTAACGCTTACCGGAATATCCTTCTGCATATTTGTTAGTCAATAATCCGCCCTGCGCCTCCATAACCATTGGGCTCGCATAGTTTTCTGAAGCAATGAGCTCTATATGTTCCTCTTGTCGTTGGCCTTCCTGATTTAAAGCGGCTGCCAGTTCTTGGTCAAAATCAATAATCCGATTATCTGATAAAAACATTTTTACTATCTATACGATTAATTAATCATAGTTTAACCTAACCTGAAACGATCACCGAATACAAAAAGTTCATAGTTAACTTGAGAAAACTTATAGATCGCTTTCTTCTTCCCGCTAAAATCTGCTCGCTATAGTAGACCGGCAGATTGAAGAGCAGATGCTAAACTTTTGATCCCATGCACTTCCATACCCTTAATTGGTTCTTTTGGCCCGTTCGCAAATGGTATAATGGCTTTCTTAAAACCATGCTTTCGTGCCTCCATAATTCTTTGCTGACCATTTGCAACGGCACGCACCTCACCTGTCAAACCCAACTCACCAAAAACTATTAGGTTTTGAGGTAAGGCCTTATTGCGATAGGACGAAATGATGGCAAGTAAAACCGATAAATCAGCAGCGGTTTCAGTAATTTTTACCCCCCCAACGACGTTAGCAAATACATCCTGATCGGATAGGGTAATTCCACAATGTCGGTTTAGTACTGCTAGGTGCATTGCTAATCGTTGATGATCTAAACCCAGAGCAGTTCTTTTTGAATATCCCCCTCCCCCAATCGCATCCACAAGCGCCTGAATTTCTACAAGAAGTGGCCTCGTCCCCTCCCAGGTTACTGTAACTATGCTGCCAGGCGAATGAATCTCACCTCTTTGAAGGAAAATTGCTGAAGGATTACTCACCTCTTTCATTCCCTGCTGGGTCATGGCGAAAACTCCCAATTCGTTCACAGCCCCAAAGCGATTTTTTTGCCCACGTAACGTGCGGTATCTACTTTCGCTGGGGCTATCCAACATAACGAAGCAATCAATCATGTGTTCAAGCACCTTCGGGCCAGCCAAATTGCCTTCTTTTGTTACATGCCCCACTAGTACAATAACAATGCCACTCTGTTTAGCGATACGCGTGAAAAATGCCGCGGTTTCCCTAACCTGGGTAACGCTGCCAGCTGTTGCTTCTACAGTACCCATTTGCATGACCTGAATAGAGTCCAAAATCACAATCGCCGGATTGTGCTCCGCTATTAGCGCTGCTACCGACTCAGCTTGGGTATCAGCTGCTACGCGAACTTGGTCAACGTTTAACTTAAGACGTTCCGCACGCATGGCAAGCTGACTAAGGGATTCTTCGCCGGTCACATATAACACCCCATGTTTTTTAGCAATCTCACTGACAACCTGCAGTAATAAAGTGCTCTTTCCAGCTCCCGGCTCCCCACCCATGAGCACTACAGAACCAGGAACAAATCCACCACCCAAAACTCGATCGAACTCACTAAAGCCTGACCTAAGACGAGGTGAAGGCTCCCTGCCAACTTCTGCTAACCATTGAGTCTCTTTCTCCGCTCCCGTGAACCCTTGAAAATTTGAGACTGCGGGATCTGTGGGACCTATAGATATGCGGGATAGAGTATTCCACTCTTCACAAGATATGCATTGTCCCTGCCATTGCGAGTGTTCAGCTCCGCAATCACTACATACATAAGCAAATTTATTCTTTTTCTTCGCCACCTAACTGAACTGATCGAAGTCTTCATACCTGCCGGGCGCGAGGTTTTCAAACTTTGTCAGGTTGCCAATATAGGAAAGTTTCGTGGTACCTATCGGTCCATTCCTTTGCTTCCCAATTATAATCTCAGCTATTCCCTGATCCGATGAATCGGGGTTATAAAGCTCATCCCGATAGATAAAAAGAATCACGTCTGCATCCTGCTCAATAGCACCAGATTCCCTAAGGTCTGCCATCAATGGTCGCTTATCTGTACGATTTTCTACGCCCCGATTTAACTGAGATAGCGCTACTAAAGGCACCCTCAGTTCCTTAGCAATAGCCTTTAACGAGCGTGAAATCTCAGAAATCTCATTTGTACGATTTTCAAATGGCCCGCTGCCTCTCATTAATTGGATATAATCTACTACTATTAGCCCTAGACCTCCGCTTTCCCGGGCTACCCGTCTAGCACGGGTACGAATATCATTGGGTGATAAGGCCGGCGTGTCATCAATATAGAGTTTCTTATCCTTTAACTGGCTAACCGCAGCAGTGAACCTTGGCCAATCATCCTCTTGCATAGCCCCGGTTCGCATTCGCGTTTGATCAATACGGCCTAAAGATGACAACATGCGCATAACGATCTGCTCGGACGGCATTTCCATACTAAAAACTAATACCGCATTATCACCAACCATTGCGGCGTGTTCAGCAATATTGACCGCCAAAGCTGTTTTACCAACAGAAGGTCGGGCCGCTACGATAATTAAGTCTGAGTTCTGCAATCCAGCCGTCTTCTTGTCTAAATCATCGAAACCGGTGGACAAACCAGTTATAGAACTACCTGCTGTATATAAATGCTCGACTCTTTCCACTGCTCTTTCAAGCAAAGGAACAACCCCTTCTGGGCCACCGTCACGCAAACGAGATTCGGAAATCTGGAAAACTTCTTGCTCCGCAATATTCAGTAGTTCATCGCTCAAACGACCTTCTGGATTGAAGGCTGACTCAGCAATATGATTGGCTGCGGAAATAATCCTCCTCATTGTGGCATGCTCATGAACAATTTTGGCGTAAGCAACTACATTAGTCACACCTGGCGTGCTTTCCGCCAATTCACCTATATACGAAACTCCTCCCGCTTTTTCGAGCAGTCCCTTAGACTGCAACCGATCAGCAACTGTTACGCCATCCATAGGATTATTATCCGCGGATAGCTCCATCATTACCTTATAAATGACCTGATGTTGAGCGCGATAAAAGTCCTCAGAAATTAAAAGTTCAGATACTTTGAACCAAGCCTCTCCATCCAGCAGCAGTCCACCTAAAACAGACTGTTCCGCATCTATTGAATGCGGTGGCACCTTCAGCTCTTTTACTGAATTATCCATATGTCTTGCCGAATCGTTTCTGTCTGTCCCTGATGCGATTTCAGACATCGCCTTCTTCTGTATCCATGCTCTAAGAATGTTGAGCCTGGAACGTTCGGTGTCTTAACGCAAGTAAAAATTTAAAATTTTACTCTGACTCCACCAGAATTCTCACTGGTACCGAAATATCTGAATGGAGTTGAATATCCAATTCGTATTCTCCAATTGAACGAATAGGTCCATCAGGCATACGAACCTCTTTCTTCTCGATCTCAAATCCAGAATTGCCTAAGGCATCGACAATGTCTTGAGTGCCGACGGAACCATATAACTTACCCTCTTCCCCGGATTTAACAGTTATAGTTATTTCCGAACCTTCCAGCGCTTCAGCCCTACCTTTCGCTTCTCCCAATTTCTCATTAGCAACAACTTCTAACTCGTTTCTTCTTGCCTCAAAGTCTTGTCTATTGGTTTCCGTCGCTCTAACCGCCTTCCCTTTTGGTAGAAGGAAGTTCCGTGCAAAACCAGGCTTGACACTTATTTCATCTCCAAGGTCACCAAGATTTCCGATCTTCTCAAGCAATATTATTTGCATTAGGTAGTCCTCATTTATGCTGATCAGTATAAGGCAATAAAGCTAAGTAACGAGCCCTCTTGATTTCTTTAGATAATAATCTCTGTTGCTTAGCAGTCGTGCCTGCAATGCGACTGGGCATGATTTTTCCAGTCTCTCCAATATATTGTTTCAACGTATCCAAATCTTTGTAATCTATTACATTATCATTGTTCAACCTGGCAACTTTTTTCCGACCAAACCTTCTATTATTCACGATAATTCCTCCTGCGAATCAGCAATATCTGACTCCGTATTACCATCAGAAAGCTCGTCCACATCTTCCGACCCTATTTCAGCATCATCCTCACTCTCTGCGGCAGAGTCCTCTGCATCTGTTACATCATCTTCAGGCGAACTGCTATGCTGGTCATTTTTATCTTGATGCTCCCGCTCTCGCTCCTTTTCTTGTTCCGCCAGCTTCTCTTGGAACATCTTGGAATCGCCAGTTATAGCTGACTTTCGGCCTATTACCATGTGTCTAATAACAGCGTCATTAAAACGAAAGGAACTTTCCAACTCCTCCAAAGTTTCCGTATTTACCTCAATATTTAACATTACATAATGGGCTTTATGAATTTTTGCAATTGGGAATGCTAGTTGTCGACGGCCCCAATCCTCATTGCGATGAACCAAGCCTTCTCCACGTTTTATCAAACTGGTATATCTCTCTACCATCCCTGGAACCTGATCACTCTGGTCCGGATGAACGAGAAAAACTATCTCGTAGTGTCGCATTATATTCTCTCCTTATGGTGTGACCGCCCCCCCCAATATGGAGTGAGGCAAGGATGTTGTAATCATTCGGCACACAATTTTTTTGTACCGACCCACTATCTTTTGCAATGGGACGCGGATTTTAGGGAGGGGGAAGCCATCTTGCAAGCACGACGGCGATAAAATAAATTTCAACTATGCAAGGTTCTTTGTCTTACTGCTTCAAACAACAGCACTCCGGTAGCAACCGATACGTTCAAACTAGTAATCAAACCCTGCATAGGTATCGCAACCAACTCATCACAAGATTCTCTAGTAAGCCTGCGCAATCCTTTCTCTTCGCTTCCAACCGCCAATAACAGATCCCCAGAATAGTCAGATTCAACCCAATGCTTTTCACTAGAATCGCAACCACCGATGACCCATACCCCCTGATCACGCAACCATTTCAGTCGACGAGCTACGTTAGTAACTTCGACTAACATTAAATGTTCAGCTCCGCCGGCCGCTGTCTTTAATGCGAGAGCATTAACGGGAGCGCTCCTCCTTTTTGGCAGGAATACTACCTGAACTCCCGCAGCAGCAGCGCTACGCAAACAGGCGCCTAAATTCCTAGGATCTGTAATTCCATCAATTAAAAGGAAAAATTTTGGTTGATCAAATTCACTAAATTTCGACTCAAATTCATCCTCATTAAATAAGCTCAAGTTGCGGCAACGTGCTACCACTCCCTGATGAGGCCCATCAACCATCTGATCAAGTCTAACCTTGCCAACAAGATCGATTCTAATGCTCGCTTTTGATGATAAAGACCTGATTTTATCTATCCGCGAATCAAGTTTCCCATGCTGTATGTATAAAATATCAATCCTAGTGGGGTCTGCTATTAATATACTTTCAATAGCATGGAAGCCATAAACCATGTCTTCTAATGGCTTCATTTCTTGGCGCTAGAGCTATTACTGCCGGATTCTGAATTTTGTTTGGGCTTCCCGCGACCCCGTCCCCGTCCTCGTCCGCCACGCCTTCGACGCCTCGGCCTATCTCCCGCCTGCGGGCCACCAGATTTATTTGTAGCGACTTTCCGGTTGCCTTTATATGAACTTCCTAACGCTAGATCCAGACGACCTAGAGCGGGTTCCACATCCATTAACTGCACAGATAAAACATCACCGATACCAAATCGACGACCAGAACCCTCTGCTACCAGAGACATTGGTGAATCCTGGAAATGGAAAAATTCCTCGCCAAGCTCTGAAACATGCAGCAAACCTTGAACATAATATCCATTCAATTCAATAAATAATCCAAAATCTGTCACCCCCATCACCACGCCTTCAAATTCGTCACCAATACGTGTTGATATATATTCACACTTCAACCAGCTATTTACTCGGTAACTGAGGTCTTCAGCCCTTCGTTCTGTATAAGAGATTTGCTCGCCAATTGCCGCCAATTGCTCACCAGAGATTGCATAGTCATCGCCATTTAATTTAGCCTTAATCGCTCGGTGTACAACTAAGTCTGCATAACGCCTTATAGGGGACGTGAAATGGCAATATCTCTCTAAAGCTAAGCCGAAGTGGCTGTGAGCATCAGCTCTATACAATGCTTGTGGCATAGCCCGCAAAACTAGCAATTCAAATAGCCATTTATCGGGCCTGTCTTCCAGACTACCCAATCCTTGATTAATAGCGGCAGCAGAAAAGGGCTCCTCGAGCGTTATCCCATTGGCCGAAAAAAATTGATTTAAGTCATTAATTTTTTCTAGATTAGGCGTTTCATGGACTCGGTATATTGTTCCAAGTTCTTTTAAATAATTCGCTGCACAAACATTAGCCAGTATCATAGCCTCTTCAACCAAACGGTGGGAATTAAGTCGTTTAATCGGATGAAGTGCAGTAAGGTTATCCCCTGCTAGCTCTAGTGATGCTTCATGGGGTTCAAAATCTAGCGCTCCCCTTCGCTCCCGCTCTAACAACAAGCTAGACAGAAGATCTTTCATCGCCCCAATGGATGGCAGAATATCGGCAACAAATTCTTCGGTAGTATTTTCCTCAAGATATACTTCCAATTGCTCATACGTTAGCCGCTGAGCAGACTGTATTTTCGCCTCAAAAAACTCAAAGCCTTTCATCTCCCCTGAACGTGATACTTCAATATCACAGACAAGCGAATACCTTTCTTCCTTTGGTCGAAGAGAACATAGATCGGTAGACAACAGTTGGGGTAGCATTGGAATAACGCGGTCTGGCAGATAAACGGAGTTCCCTCTTTTCAATGCCTCTTTATCAAGCTCTGAGTCTGCTTTAACAAAATGCGCAACGTCAGCGATCGCAACAAGTAAGCGCCAACCATCCGTTAGACTTTCCGCGTATAAAGCATCGTCAAAATCCTTCGCATCCTTCCCGTCAACTGTAATAAAAGATAAAGAAGTAAGATCGCGTCGAGAGGATTTTGCCGATTCAAGATCACTGACGTCCGATATCTCGCTAATCTCATCCAGCACAGTCTTAGGCCATTCAACCGGTATCCCAAAGCTAGTAATGAGAGATTCAGCCGCGTGTTTTGCACCCCGACCGCTGGATATAACGTTATTTAGCTCTCCAATATACCCCCGAGTATTTTGGCTAGTTATAAGTATTTCAACCGTGTCTCCATGTTTAAGTTTCTTAGAGGCTTTGGTCAAAGAAATACGCCCTTTATAGTGAGGACTGAGTGATTCAACATATGGATGACGAGCATGCTCCCTATACTCTCCAACAATAGGGTCCTTACTATATTCAACGACTTTAACAAGACGGGCGCTTTCTCCTTCTGCACCACTAATACGTTGCACTTCAGCTCTATCACCTTCTCGAGCTAACACTTTTTGTCCCTTAGTTATTCGTTCTATGAGCAACCCATTGATATAAAGTTCTTTCCCCTTCCGCTCTATTAGACCCACCTCTGTTTCAATCTGTTTATCTAGATGATAATGCCCCCGATCATCTCGCAAAACTTGGCCTTCTTTTTCCACTGAATGTAAAAGGTTTCTAAGGGCCTTTCTCTCATTGCTACTTAGCCCAACTGATAAATCCCGCCAACTCATTGGCACTTGAGATTGGCTCAAAGCTTGAAGCAAGTCCTCTGTTGTTCCGATCTTTTCTCTGTTTGATCCGTAATTAATTCTTTTGTTAATCGAAGACATTGTTTGACAACAACCTGGGCTCTTAAGTAAATTTCGCGACCGGCCATTTCTAGCCGAGGTGGTGAAATTGGTAGACACGCTAGCTTCAGGTGCTAGTGGGGGTATCCCCGT
>PAMO01000017.1 GCA_002707325.1 Gammaproteobacteria bacterium | reverse complement strand
CTACACTCTCTCCAATATTTTCAACTGTAAGCTCTCCGCAATGATGACTGCGCATATTTTTCCCTAATTTATAGTTCTGCAAGCTCTTAAATTTTTACTGTAGCTTTATTTAGATTCATTGGAGGCCTTTTCTTTCTTTGCAGTTGATTCTTTCTTCTTTTCCGACGAAACCTTCTTTGTATCACCGCTACTGGATCCAGAACTATTATCGCTATCTGTCTTCTTTTCTGAAACATTTCTTTTTTTCCCGGACTTAAAATCGGTTTCATACCAACCGCCACCTTTCAGCCGAAAACCAGCCGCGGAAACTCTCTTTATCAAAGCATCTTCTTTACAATTTGGACAAGTTTTCAGTGGCTGTTCCCCAATTTTTTGAATGGTTTCGAGCTCGTGACCACATATGTCACAACGATATTCATAAATGGGCATAATAAAGACCTCGGGAATCTTCTAGCATATAATTTCAGCAGCGCCGCATGATCTAAGAAATTCTAGCAAAAATACAGGGGTTTAATCCCTGAATATATATGAAAATGAATTTAGTTGGTTTAAAAACTGGCTGACGGGTTTACGGCCCTGATATGCTCGACATTTAGCCTTTAACTAGAAAACCCTGGACTACAAAGAAAACGTTACATGCGTCAATCTAAAATACTCGCCCCAACAATAAAAGAAATCCCTTCCGATACAGAAGTAATCAGCCACCAACTTATGGTCCGTGCCGGGTTGATACGAAAAGTGGCTTCCGGCCTTTATACCTGGTTACCAGTTGGCTTGAAGGTGGTCCGGAAAATCGAAGCGATAGTAAGAAGTGAGCTCGATAAGGTAGGCGCCCAAGAGCTTTTGATGCCTGTAGTCCAACCTGCAGAACTTTGGCAAGAGACTGAGCGATGGGAAAAAATGGGACCCGAATTGCTTCGGTTCACGGATAGACATAACCGTAATTTTTGTTTAGGGCCAACACACGAGGAGATCATTACAGATATTTTCCGTAACGAAATTCAAAGTTACAAAGAACTGCCATGCAATTTCTACCAAATCCAAACCAAGTTTCGTGACGAAGTCCGGCCACGTTTTGGCGTAATGCGCGCACGAGAATTTACCATGAAGGATGGTTACTCTTTCCACTTAGATCAGGCATGTCTAAACTCTACGTATCAAGAAATGTATAGGTGTTACGAGAATATTCTTTCGCGAATGCATCTAAAATACCGAGCGGTAGAGGCCGACACTGGTAATATTGGTGGCGCAGAATCCCACGAATTTCATGTCCTAGCAGAAACTGGCGAAGACCTTATTGCTTACGCTTCAGAAGGCGAATATGCCGCCAATATTGATAAAGCAATGGCTGCCAGCCCTCCAGATCGTGCGGCGCCAAGTGAACAAGTGAATCAAGTTAAAACTCCAGGGATAAAATCTATAGATCAAGTTTGCAAGTTCTTAGATTTAGAACCGCAAAATGTATTAAAAACTATTCTGGTTCGGGAAAAGGAAGAAAAAATAGTAGCTTTTGTCCTTAGGGGAGATCATGAACTTAATGAGGTGAAGGCAGGTAAAATTCTTGATACAAGACTTCCTCTAAAATTCGCCTCTGATCAAGAAATCATCGAGTCTATTGGTTGTGAACCTGGATCAATTGGTCCGGTAGATTTACCCATCCCATATTTTGTTGATCGAGATGCCGCAGCCCTATCAGATTTCACTTGCGGAGCTAATAAAGAAGGTTTTCACTTAACAGGCGTTAACTGGCAAAGGGACATTCCTATCGAAAATGATAAAGTGGTCGATGTCCGAAATATTGTATCTGGCGATTTGGCGCCAGAGAACCAAGGCGAGTTGAAACTACTCCGTGGAATTGAGGTAGGCCATATCTTCCAACTTGGCACTACCTATAGTGCCCCGCTCAAGGCGACAATATTAGACGAGAAGGGAAAGAAGGTGTCTCCCCTAATGGGCTGCTATGGTATGGGTATTACTCGTCTTGTTGCTGCAATTATAGAACAACATCATGACGAGGGAGGAATCATCTGGCCTGAGCCGGTAGCCCCATATCAACTGCAAATCATTGCCCTTAACTACCAAAAATCCTCGGCAGTTCGAGAAGCATCCGAAAAGCTTTACCGAGCTCTTATTAAATTACCTATAGAGGTCTTGCTTGATGACCGTGATCAGCGTCCAGGCGTAAAATTTGCTGAAGCTGACTTATTGGGAATACCGCATAGAGTTATACTAGGCGAAAGAGGACTATCTGAAGGATTCGTTGAATATTATGACAGAAGCAATGCCGACCCCAATGGTGAAAAAATTGAAGTCACCAAGGTAATTGAACACCTGCGCGATAGTGTCGGCCGCATCCCCTCACCTATAGAATAAAAAATGGGGCACATAAGGCTAATCTGTCTTCACTGTAACGAAATAATAAAGTCTAGTCGATTTGATCGACAAGGTCATCGAAGGTCTGGGCCCCAATCAAAACAGAATGCACAGAGTCCTCTGGATCAATAATTAAAGTTGCGGGCAACCCCTCAAAAGAGGGTTGGGACCAACGTACACGAGGATCCTCAGCTAATATGGGGAACTGGATCCCCATCCTCTCTATAGAGACCGCTAACTCCTCTTGTTTTAGGCCATCAAAATTGACCCCAAACACCATGATTTTCTTATCAGTACTCTGGGAATATAATCTATTTAGCTCTGGAATCTCGTCCCTACAAGGTTCACACCATTCTGCCCAATAGTTGATGAAAACCCAATTTCCTTTGAGCGATGAGTAACTGAGGTATTCTCCTCCGGCCAGCTCTACCTTTGCCTCCTGGCATCCTAAACTAGATAAAAGAAATAGGACGATAAGCCCGAGCTTCATATATAACCCTGTAATACTTGGAAAAAACGCCTACAAATTATATCTAAAGGTAAGCAACCTAAGACTACTGTGTTTAAATACCATATTTCAAATACGCAAAAGAGACCTGCATGTCAAAAGTCACTATCTATCACAACCCTAGGTGCTCCAAATCTAGAAAAACATTATCTCTCTTAGAAGACTTAGAATTAGAAGTTGAAGTCATTAACTATCTACAAACACCTCCGAATTCTGAAAGGCTTAAAGATATTCTTTCGAAACTAGGTATAAAGGCCCGCGAGTTAATGCGGAGAAAAGAGACCTTATATGTGGAACTTGGTCTGGCGAAAGAATCATTGACGGAAGAACAACTAATCAATGCTATGTCAGATAATCCTATTCTCATTGAACGGCCGATCGTAATCCACAAGACTAAATGTGCGATTGGTCGGCCACCCGAAAATGTTCTGAGTATCCTCTAAATTAAGATCAGCCTTGAGGACACTTAAAACTGCAGAACTAGTAGCTATCTCAGGCCTGTTGATAATAATAATTATCCGCCTCTTGACGAATCCATTAACTAACATTGGCTGGAATGCTATTTGGCTTTCGACGCAGGCTCTCCCTCTGATAATTCTAGTGCCTCTTGTTGTTACTCCCAAATTACCTAGCCATTTCGCGCTAATAATAGTCAGCATTTTATTTTTTATACGTGGCGTGGTTTTGTCTTTCGAAAGCCATGGAGGTATGAGTAATCTGCTAGCTGCAGGAGAAGTTTTCTTCTCAATGGCCTTGATATTGGCATCTACTCATATCATTCGTATTCTGAATTCCCAAGACAACCTTAATGAACAATAGGCAATTCTTCAGGCTCTGCTTCTGGAGAATCGTCAAGGCTTTCAACAGAATACCTCCGGGTAATTATGTCACCCGAAACAACATTCGGTAATTCTCTAAGGAAATGTTCCATATGACTGGTTTGGAAATGATTCATCAAAGATTCCATATTTTCCCATTCCTGGAAGAGCATCAACGTATTAGGATCAGACAGTCCAACATAAAAATCATACGATATGCAGCCTTTCTCCTGGCGTGTCGCATCTACCATTTTTCTAGCTAATTCAAGTGCCTTGTCTCGGTGGATGGACAAGATTGGAATAGTGCCATGAACAATTATCATCAACTAATACCTGCTCGTTCCAATTTGTTTAGCTTGATATTCAAGAAATTACTTACCATCATCGAATTCAGCTGCAATCACCCCATCAGAACGTAATTCTTCAATTTCGGAGAGGCTAAGTCCATTTTCTTCTAGTATCTCTTGCGTGTCCTCTCCGGGAATTCGAGGCCCATGGATCGGTGACATCTCACTACGGGAGAAACGTGGCGCGGGTGCTGGCTGAACGATTCCCTCGACATCAATAAATGTGCCTCTCGCTTTATTATGTGGATGATGGGGAGCGTCAAAAATGGAAAGCACCGGAGCAAAACATACGTCCGTACCTTCCATAATATCACACCACTCATCTTGATTTTTCATCTTAAAAAGCTTGGTCAACCTTTCTTTATAAGATGGCCAATCTTTGGACTGCATTTGAGGTGTAAATTCCTCTGGATCCTCGTCAATCTTTTCGATTAATTCAGCATAAAACTGTGGCTCTATGGAACCTAAGCTTATGAACTTTTTGTCTCGCGTCTCATAGGTATCATAAAAATGAGCGCCGCCATCCAGTAGATTCGTACCCCTTTGATCAGTATATGCTCCTCCCGCCGCCATAGAAAAAAACATTGCCATCAAGGAAGCGGATCCATCTACCATGGAAGCATCTACAATTTGGCCCTCTCCAGACGATCTGGCTTCCAAGATTGCACATACTAAGCCAAAAGCAAGAAACATTCCTCCACCACCGAAATCACCAACAAGATTTAATGGGGGAACTGGGCGCTCTCCAACCCGCCCAATGCCGTGCAAGGCACCCGAAAGCGCTATATAGTTAATATCATGCCCTGCAGCCTGAGCCATTGGTCCATCTTGGCCCCATCCAGTCATACGACCATAAACTAGCTTCTTATTTCGGCCTAGACAAACTTCTGGCCCTAAACCAAGACGCTCTGTTACACCAGGCCGAAACCCCTCAAAAATCGCATCCGCATCCTCTATTAATTTTAATACTAGTTCTACACCCCTAGGATCCTTCAAATCCAAAGCTATTGAACGCCTATTTCTAGCTAACACATCTTTCGGCCGGGTATTACCGCCCATTCGTTCTACGCGTATAACTTCGGCCCCCATGTCCGATAACATCATTCCACAAAATGGGCCTGGTCCAATTCCTGCTAATTCAATAACCCTAACACCCGCCAAAGGTCCCATTTAGTATCTCCCTTGTTTATATTAAAAATTTTGCAGAGTTTATCTTTCATCAGCCTGCTGTTCGAGCTTTGTCTTGCATTAGGTCCTCATTAGAAAACTGAATTTTGGCAAATCTAGCATAGAGATCATTTGATTTAATAAGTTGCTCATGATTCCCATCAGCTACAACGCTTCCCTCTGAAAGAATAAGGATACGATCTGCCTGACGAACGGTAGAAAGTCTATGAGCTATGACTAAAATACTACATCTACCTTTCAGTTCCTGGATGCTCTGCCTAATATATTCCTCGCTTTCGGCATCAAGGGCACTTGTGGCTTCATCGAGCAGAAGAACGTCGGGCTTCTTCAATAATGCCCTAGCTATAGCCAATCTTTGCTTTTGACCTCCCGAAAGGCCAGCTCCACCCTCCCCAATAAGGGTTTCTAAACCATCAGGAAGCTGCTTAACAAATTTAAGAGCATGAGCTAACTCTAAAGCCTCATGAATTTCATGCTCATCACTTTCCGGTGCGCCATAAGTTACATTGGCTCTAATTGAACCTGAAAACAAAGTGGGGTCCTGGGGAACAAAGCCAATACTAGATCTTACCTCTGACAGTTTCAGTTCTCCTATATTAGTTCCATTAAGAAGTATTCGCCCGGAAGTAGGGTCATAAAATCTCTGAACCAGATCAAATAAGGTGCTTTTCCCAGCTCCAGATGGCCCAACCAAAGCGACCATTTCCCCAGTTTTAATCAAGAAATTGACGTCTGTTAACACTTCTATAGATTTCCGATGTGGATAGGTAAAAGACAGACCATCCACACTTAAACTATATTCTGGGTTTTGGGGAAAACCTTTCGAAGTCGGAGGTTCCAGTAACTGGCTAGGAGCACCAAGCAGCTCCACAAGTCTTTCAGTTGCTCCTGCCGCGCGCTGCAGATCACTATAGACCTCGCTAATAGCACCAACCGAACCAGCAACCATAAATGCATAAAAAATAAATGCTGCCAATTCACCTGGCGATATCCTTCCAGCTAGAACATCTTGGCCTCCAATCCATAGCATGGTCGCAATAGCACCTAATACAAGAAGCATTACCAAAGCAATCAAGAAAGACCGCTGTTTGATTCTCTGAATAGCAATGTCAAAAGCCACTCCAACTCTTTTATCAAATTCTTGTACATCATGGGCCTCATGATTAAACGATTGAACAATTTTGATATTTCTTAAGGACTCGCCGGCTTGAGTACCAACTTCTGCCAAAGTATCTTGACTAAATCTGGATAGATTACGAACGCGTCTGCCAAAAATGATTACGGGTAAAACGACAAAAGGGACGCTAGCTATAACAACCAAAGATAGCTTGGCATTGGTAACAAAGAGAAGAACCAAACCACCACAGAACATCAAAATATTTCGCAGGGCTATTGAAACAGATGATCCAATTACCGTCTGAAGAAGTGTAGTATCAGTCGTTATTCTTGATTGTATTTCCGTTGGCAAATTCTCCTCGAAGAACCCCGGATGCAAATTTATTAAATGAGAAAAAACAGCATATCTAATGTCAGCGCTAACTCTTTCCCCCACCCATGAAACGAAATAGAAACGAACGAAGGTACCTAAAGTAAGAACAACTACTAAGATGGCAAAAAACCAAATACTTTGAGACAAAATCATTGAAGAACCGTCACTGAGGCCCTGATCAATAACTATCCTAATTCCTTGCCCAATGGACAACGTTACCCCAGCAGTCATTACAAGCGCCATACTTGCCCACAATACTTGACGACGATATGGCTTCAGAAAACGCCAAGCTGGACGCAAATTCGTAAGCTTTTTCGATACGGGTCGATTTAATCCATCATCCATTTCTATATTATGCTGTAATTCTTACTTAGCTTTCGAGCTACTATATTATTTAGTTTATAACTTTTTCTTAACAAATACGGGGAAACATGTGAATAACGGGCTGGAGACTATGGTTGTACGAAACACTGAGGCACCCGTTGCAACTATGATATGGCTGCACGGCTTAGGTGCTGATGCGGCAGATCTCAAACCAATGATTGAAATGATGGAGTTTGATATTCCCATAGACTTCATATTACCAAATGCCCCAGTAAGAAACATATCTATAAATAATGGCTTAAAAATGAGAGGCTGGTATAACCTCGAAGGGATTAATAAATCTGCTCCTAGCGATGAAATGTTGGAGTCAATAGAGAAAGTTAGCGACATTATCGAAGCGCAAATTTCATCCGGTATTGAAAGCAATCAAATAGCGATAGCTGGATTTTCACAAGGGGGAGCAGTTGCGATAGAAGCCGCCCTTCGCTTTCCAAAACGTTTGGCCGCAATTATAGGCTTATCTACGTATATCGATGACCACGAGCATCTAGCCCAACGTATTGAGCTAGCAAATATTCATACACCTATATTTCTAGCACATGGTGTTTACGATCCCATGATACATATCAGTAAGGCCATTACTGCCAGGGAAACTCTATCTCAGCTTGGCTACCGAGTAGATTGGCAGGAATACCCAATTGGACACCAAATATGTGAAGATGAGGTAAAGGCAGTGAACAGCTGGGTTGCCGATAAGCTAGCGCAATGAAACTTTTCCACGCAAATGATAGGCCATCTGGCACTTCTCCTTATCAGCAGTTACAAAGTACAATGGGGCCGATCGCAGATACGAAGGCAATTTGAATTCATCAGAGACACTGCGGTTATATGAGATGTGCGTGTGGTGACAAAAGTATTCATAGATGGTCAGGCTGGAACAACTGGGCTACAAATTAGCGAGCGGCTCGCGAAGAGAGAAGATATCGATTTGCTGTCCATCTCCGGCAAGCATCGCAAGGATATCCATGCAAGAGCTGAAATGTTTGAGGCATCCGACATAGCGATTTTATGTCTTCCTGATAACGCAGCAAAAGAGGCCGTTGCCATCGCCACTGATAAATGTCGAATCATAGATTCTAGTTCGGTACATAGAACTAACGCCCAATGGATATATGGCTTGCCTGAACTCGGGGGCGGCCAACGCAAAGCTATAGCCTCAGCATCAACTGTCGCAAACCCAGGATGCTACCCCCAGGGTTTTATTTTGCTTATTCAGCCTCTAATTGACGGCGGCTTTCTTTCGGCGGAACAACTAATAACTGTAAACGCGATATCAGGTTACTCTGGCGGGGGGAAAGCTTTAATAAGCGAAAGACAAGCATACAGCGAGAAAGATGTGGAACTCAGAAATACCGAAACCTATGGATTAGATCTGCTACACAAACACGTTCCCGAGATGGCCAAATATTCTGGATGCAAGAATTCGCCTCTCTTTGTGCCAACAGTAGGCCATTTTTACCAGGGGATGATTGTCCAGATACCATTGTTCACGCGTAATTTGATTGGCAGAACAAAAAAGCGAGAGCTAAGAAATTATTATATGGACCATTATGCGAATGAGCCATTTGTTAAGGTTATAGACTTGAACTCACAACAGGGTAAATGGAATGGCTTTTTAAATCCTACTTCTTGTAATGAGACGAATAGACTTGAAATTATGGTATTTGGCCACGATGACCAACTTCTCCTTTGTGCCAGATACGATAACCTAGGAAAGGGTGCAGCTGGAGCAGCCATCCAAAACCTTAATCTTATGATCGGTGCAGAAGAAACTATGGGCCTACACGTATGACTGCCTTTGACAAAATGGGGCCTCTCGAGGTCAAGGATTTACATACCAAACTCTCTGAAGAATATGAGGCTGAGAAAATTAAAGGATTGTCTCTAGACCTATCAAGAGGGAAACCAGCAAGTGACCAACTAGAACTGAGCTCGGGTCTTGACGATATGATCGGCGGAAATTATATAGCAATGGATGGAACAGACGTTCGCAACTATGGCCAATTGCGTGGAATAGAAGAAGCACGAGTGCTTGGAGCAAAGCTGATCGGGTGCTCGCCCGAGGAAGTGATCTGCTGGAATAATTCCAGTCTATCCCTAATGAATATAGTGCTCAATCTCGCTCAAAATAGGGGGCTTTGGGGCGACAATCGAAAATGGTCGCTATCTAAAAACCAAAAAATCCTAGCACCCGTACCAGGATATGACCGCCATTTTACTCTGACGGAAAGGGCTGGTATCAAAATGATTTCTGTGCCAATGGAAAATAGCGGACCCGATACCAACAAAATCCTTGAGTTAGTCTCACAAGACCCCGAAGTTAAGGGTATTTGGTGTGTCCCCAAATTTTCTAATCCAACTGGTTGTACTTACACGCCCGCTTGCGTCAAATTCATGGCGGAACTCCCTAAAATCGCTGCGGCCAATGATTTCATTGTTATGTGGGATAATGCATACGCGGTCCATGATCTAGCTTTTCCAATGGAAAACCTGACCGAAATCATGGCTATTGCTAAAAAGATAAAAACGGATGAGCACATAATTTCATTCGCCTCAACCTCAAAAATAACATATCCGAGTGGTGGAATTGCATTTATCGCTTCTGGGCCATTAGTGCTTGAGGAAGTAACGCAATACTTATCTACTCTCAGCATCGGTCCTGATAAAGTAAATCAGCTGCGGCACGCGCGCTTCCTAAATGGGCGGTTGGAAGCTCATATGAAAAAGCATGCTAAATTACTGAACCCAAAATTTGAATTAGTCCAGAAAATTCTAAAAGATGAGCTAGAGCCTCTCGGCATCGCCGAATGGACTTCGCCATCTGGAGGATATTTCATTTCCGTAAATGCCATATCTGGCACTGCACAACGGGTAGGTGAATTATCCTCCGAAGCTGGACTGAATATAACCCCTCCGGGTGCTACTTTTCCTTATGGCATAGACCCTCGAGATAGCAATCTTCGAATTGCACCGACTTATGCAGGTCTCGATGAATTAAACTCAGGCCTTAAATTGCTTAGCCTTTGCATAAAGATAGCGGCACTCGAGACAAAACTAAAGAGGGCTAATCAACTTGAGTAACGAGATCAATGATCTAGCACAAACACCTAGTCTATTCTCTGAATTCGCGCTGCCTGAGCCTTTGCTGGAGGCTATTGACGATCTTGGATTTACCGAATGTACGCCCATTCAGAGTGCCGTCCTACCCTTCAGTCTGTCCGATTATGACATCACAGGACAAGCTCAAACAGGAACAGGTAAAACTGCAGCATTTTTAATCACTATACTTACAAAACTATGGGAAGAAGGAAGCGAGAACCCAGGCAAAAAATTTCCCAGGGCTTTAATTTTAGCCCCAACTCGTGAGCTAGCCATGCAAATCGAATCCGATGGGAGGGAGCTCTCTAAATACATGGGGTTCACGCTGCAATCGATCGTAGGAGGCATAGATTACCAAAAACAGTTAAATAGCTTGCAATCAGATCCTGCTGACATTGTAGTTGCTACGCCAGGGAGATTAATTGACTTTTTAAACCGTAAGTACCTCAGCCTAGGTGATATAAAAACTCTAGTAATAGATGAAGCGGACCGGATGCTAGATATGGGTTTTATACCGGACGTGCGAAGTATAGTTTATAAAACACCCCAAAAAAGTAGACGCCAAACATTATTTTTTAGCGCCACTTTTTCTGAACCGGTCATAAGACTAGCAAACTCATGGACTCTAAAACCTGAACGCGTTGTAATTGAACCAGAGAACGTAGCCACAGATACAGTGGATCAGCAATTCTGGTTAACCTCAACAAAAGAAAAAAATCAGTTACTCGCAAAATTCATGTCCACAACAAAACCCAACAGGGCTCTAATTTTCGCTAACAGAAGAGACCGAGCACACAGCCTGATGAAATATCTGAAACAAAATGATATTTCTTGCGAGGTCCTGGCTGGAGATATTCCTCAGCCAAGAAGGCTAGCTACGTTAAAAAGGTTTAAGGAAGGAGGAATCCCTTATGTAGTCGCAACCGATGTGGCAGGCCGTGGGATCCACGTAGAGGGTATCAGTCACGTAGTTAATTATGATCTCCCTGAAGATCCTCAAGATTATGTGCACCGTATTGGCCGAACTGGTAGAGCGGGAGCACCTGGCATTAGCATAAGCCTCATTTCAGAGGATGACGCGTTCAATCTGCCCCTACTTGAAGAATTTCTTGGCTCTCCTATTAACTGCATACAACCGACGGTCTAATGTCTGAAGTACAAAGAGATACTAAAATTGCCGCAATTCAATTATGCGCTACTAGTGATCTAGTAAAAAATCTCAGCAATATGGATCGTTTAATCGAACAAGCGGTGGACCAGGGAGCAGAACTGGTGTTTCTTCCGGAAGCCTTCGCCTATCTTGGACCTGAACGAGAAAAGCGTCATTTGCTTGAAAAAATCCCAACGGATAATTCTGAGGAGAAAGGCCCTATTCTAAGTAGGTGTATAGCAGCAGCAACGAAAAATAACTGCGACCTGATTCTGGGAGGTTTCCATGAAAAGTCTGAAAGTAACACAAAATGCTTCAACACTTGCGTTCACATCTCACGAAAAGGATTGATAGGGGCTTCCTATAGAAAAATCCATCTTTTTGACATTAGTCTATCTGATGGAACTGTATTAAATGAATCAGCTGTAACAGAAGCTGGTGAAGCATTAGTAACAGCTCAAATGCCATTTGGTAAACTAGGCCTGAGTATTTGCTATGATTTGCGATTCCCTTACCTATATCAGGGTCTGGTTGATATGGGAGCAGTTGCTATTACTGTTCCATCAGCCTTTACTGTAACTACAGGACAGGCTCACTGGCACAGCCTCCTTCGAGCGCGCGCTATAGAGTGCCAGTCGTACGTTATCGCCCCAGCACAATATGGCCATAATTGGGGAAAGCGTTATTCATACGGCCATACAGTAATAATAGATCCCTGGGGTAAAATCATTGCTGAACAAAATGACGGCGAGGGCGTAGTCCTTGCTAATATCGTTCCTGAAAAAGTCTCGAAAGTTCGGCAAGAGTTGCCTAGCCTAGAACACCGGCGTTCTCTAAAATAGTTAGAAATCAATTGAGAGTGTGGCTTTGGAAACCTCTGGTAAATCTATCGTAATAGCAGCAAGTGCAGTTATCATCGCAGCGGGAATAAAAGTTGCAGCGGACTTGATAGTCCCGTTTTTATTGGCCGCGTTTATTTCCATGGTAGCCACCACTCCACTTTTTTGGTTACAAAAGAAAAACATTCCCACTTGGTTGGCGATTTCCGCAGTAACAGCCAGTGTCGTTGCGGTCTTGGTGGGGTTTGGAGCGGTTGTGACTCAATCAGCAAATTCCTTTCTTACTCGCCTTCCCTACTATAAGGAACGACTAGCCACTGGCCTTTTAGAGCCTATCCAGGCTCTCACCCCCAGCGGCCAAATATATGAACAATTACTAAGCTATTTTAATCCAGGGACGGCTTTGGACCTTGCTGGACGGATAATTGGTAGTCTAAGCGATCTGCTGAGTAATAGTTTTTTAATATTGCTCACGGTAATTTTTATTTTGGCGGAAGCAACGAGCTTCCCAAAAAAGCTAGAGGCAATATTACGAAATCCAACCGCGTCGATGCCTTATTTCAGAGAGTTTGCTACAAACGTAAATCAATACTTAGCGATTAAAACAATCGTTAGCATGTTGACAGCAGCCACTATTACCATCGGTCTTATAGCTATTGGTTTTGACTTCCCAGTGCTTTGGGGAGTTTTAGCATTTTTCTTAAATTTTATCCCTACCATTGGATCAATTATTGCTGCAGTACCCGCTGTACTTCTAGCTCTTTTGCAGTTGGGCCAGCTGGAGGCAATCACAACTGCTATGCTGTACCTGGTCACCAATATTATCGTAGGTAATGCATTGGAGCCACGGTTCATGGCTAAGGGACTAGGTTTATCTGCTCTTATTGTATTCCTTTCGCTTATTTTTTGGGGTTGGATGCTTGGGCCAATTGGAATGCTACTTTCTGTTCCTCTCACCATAACCGCAAAGCTTGCTCTAGAGGCAAATCCGTCTACGACTAGGGTGGCTAATCTTCTGAGCCCTGAAAGTCCAGCCCCTAAATTTAACAAAAAATCTAAAGACTATGACGTATGAGCGCCCAAATATCATGAGAATGGACGGATACTCCTGGGGCGAACAACCCGAGCAGGAGGATAGTATTAAACTTAACACTAACGAAAATCCTTATCCACCCTCTCCTAATTTGAATGCCACACTGTCCCAAATTACCCTGAACTCGCTGCGAAGATATCCACATCCAACAGCAGATCCGCTTCGTGACGAGATAGCAAAACTACATAGCCTACAACGTGAAAATATCCTTATAACGCATGGTGGAGACGAAGCATTAAGACTTAGTTTTACAACTTTTCTAGATCCGAAACATTGTTTTGGAATGACAGACCCAAGCTATTCTCTCTATCCGGTACTATCAGAGATTAACGATTCACCGGTAATCCGCATTCCTTTAGAGCCCGATTGGAAAATTCCTGAGCACTTTAGCCAAACGTTAAATGATTCAGATGTGAAGCTGGCATGTATAGTCAACCCACATGCCCCGTCAGGATATCTATCTAGTGGAAATGAAATAAAAAGAATAGCTGAACAATTCCGAGGTCTACTTTTAGTCGACGAAGCTTATGTCGATTTTGTGGACCCGGAACTTAAACACGATTTAACCTATTTAGTTGAAGAGCTTGAAAATATTTTGATTCTTAGAACATTTAGCAAAGGCTATAGTCTAGCTGGTCTGCGACTTGGTTACCTGATTGGAAACCCCAAACTTATAGATCCCATAATTCGTAAAACTCGGGATAGTTACAATATTGGTTTTTTAGAACAGCAACTCGGGCTGGAGGCTATTAAGCATAGGGATTACTCTTCTACTACTTGGGGCCTTGTTAGAGAAAGCAGGGAAAAACTAAAAATAGAGTTACAGAAAATTGGCTTCAAGGTATACCCCTCTCAAACTAATTTCCTCTTAGTAGAAATAGACTCATCGGAAATGTTGCCAGCTAAATCAATCTGCACTTTTTTAAAAAGCCGTGGGATCTTCATTCGGTACTTCGATACAGAGCGATTGAGCAATAAGTTACGGATATCGATTGGTACCCCAGAACAAAATGACAAGCTTGTTTCAGAGCTTATCAATTTATTATCTAAAAATACCAAATAGTACTAGGCTATAGATAAAGGAATTTATTTATTCGCCTATACAACATAAGGAGGTAAGAGTCTTGTTCCCACTACGTGATGAAAACCCCCGGTCTGGTGGCATCCCATATGCAACGATAACACTTATAATTTTGAATTTTTCAGCATGGATCCTAATTCAAGGAGCGGGAAATCAAAGCGTGCTAGCACAATCCCTGTGTCTTTATGGATTAATTCCTGCTGATCTTTTAGGAAATTTTGATCCTGGAATGAGCATTGCAATCACAGATCAATTAGCTTGCCAATTTAGTGAATCTTCCAACATTAAATCCCTATTGACCTCAATGTTTTTGCATGGAAGTTGGTTCCACCTTTTGGGGAACATGTGGTTTCTCTGGGTGTTCGGAGATAATATTGAAGACATCATGGGTCCTTTTCGATTTGTGGCTTTCTATATCCTCTGTGGGCTAGGAGCTGCCGCCACTCAAATCTCAACTGATACGAGCAGTATTATCCCAATGGTAGGGGCATCGGGGGCGATCGGCGGTGTAATGGGAGCTTATGCGTTTCTTTTTCCTCGAGCAAAAATATATACCTTAATCGTTTTAGGATTTTTCATAACAACAGCGGCGGTTCCAGCGATACTAATGTTAGGCTATTGGTTTCTAATCCAGTTACTTCAAGGGCTACCTGCATTAGGGAGTAGCCAAGGAGGTGTCGCATTTTGGGCTCACATTGGCGGGTTCGCTGCAGGCATCGCCTTGATCCACGTGTTTAAAAGAAAAAGTTTGCTCACGGCACATAATACGCCACCAGACCGTCGAGCCTCTCATAGTAAATTATTTTGAAGTAATAAGTATTTTAGGTAGTTAAAATAGAATGAAAAAATGTTAGAAAAAACCATCAAAGAGACTATATGACCGAAAGAAAACCTGCGGTAAGCCTAGCTGCCGTTCCAGGCCGAAGAACAAAAATAATAGAACTAGCCTCAGAGATTGAAAAAAGAGGTTTTTCGGGAATCTACTGTCCAAGTATGGGAGATAACCTAGGCTTGTGCGAAGCAATCGCGCTAACTACGAAATCAATATCTTTTGGGACAACAATTTCTCCTATATATACTAGGAATATAGTGGATTTCGCTCAAAGTGCAGCATTCATTCACGAGATATCAGATGGTCGATTTCATTTTGGAATTGGTGTGAGTCACGCTCCAGCAATGGAACGGCTAGGCATTAAACAAGGTAAACCGATAACAGATATAAAAGATTTCGTGGAAAATATACGAAAGGTTCCGCGAGTTGGTGAACTCCCTCCAATTATTCTAGCTGCATTAAGAAACCGAATGATTATCCTCGCTGAGGAAATTGCAGAGGGCATTGTATTTGCCAATGCCGCAAGATCGCATATGAAGTCGTCGCTTGGGAATTTAAGTAACGAAACTAGAGAAAACAACCAATTCTTTATAGGCAATATGATTCCAACTTGTATCAACGAAGACCTGGAAGCTGCAAAAGAAGTTAATCGTCGGACTTTGGGTAGTTATGCAATGCTTCCCAATTATCGAAATTATTGGAAAGAAGCTGGTTATGTGGAGGAAATGGAAGCTGTAGAAAAGTTAATAGAAGAGAAGAGAGTAGATGAAATAACCAGCTGCCTATCGGACCGTTGGCTATCCGACACGACTCTTTTTGGGCCACCTAATAGAGTTAGGGAAGAAATTGAGAAATGGTATGAATCTGGCATACATACACCGATAATCGTCCCTTCATCTGCCGCAGGCAACCAACTAGATGCTTTCAAAGAATTTTTCAATATCTGGAATTAATTAAAGAAGGTTATATTTTAGGCCGCAAAACGAGGCCTCTAGTAACATCAACGATGCCTGATCCTCAACTATCCCTATTTCCAACATAGCATATTGACCTCTATAGCTGGACGACTGGGGACTTAGTGTTGTATACCTGTGATAGAGAAATATTTTATTATGGAGACTTACATGGGATTCCTTTCCTTTT
>PAMO01000016.1 GCA_002707325.1 Gammaproteobacteria bacterium | reverse complement strand
GGTGTGGATAAGCAGTTGGTTGGTCAGGTATCAGCAGAAATTAGAGCATTTAGGCCACCAGAACCATACAAGGGGAAAGGAGTGCGATATGCAGATGAACATGTGCGGCGAAAAGAAGCTAAGAAGAAATAGATATGAAGGATAAGAAGGCGTCTAGAATAAGAAGGGCTAAGCGAGGACGCATGAAGATGCGCGAGCTAGGGGCGACTAGGCTTACAGTCAACCGTACGCCCAGGCATATATATGCCCAAGTTATTTCGCCGGAGGGTGATCGAATAGTAGCGGCCGCTTCTAGTTTGGAAAAGGATCTTCGTAAAGATGGTACAGGCAATAGAGAGGCCGCCGCAAAAGTTGGGCAGCTGGTAGCTTCGCGAGCGAGAGAAGCAGGAGTTACTAGGGTTGCGTTCGATCGTGCGGGCTATAAATATCATGGGCGAGTTAAAGCGCTAGCGGAAGCTGCGAGAGAAGCAGGTTTGGAGTTTTAAAAATGGCGTATACCGAAGAGATTCAGGAAGAGGGTTTAGTAGAAAAGCTGGTGCAAGTAAATCGCGTTTCAAAAGTTGTGAAAGGAGGCCGTATATTCGGATTTACAGCTTTGACCGTAGTGGGTGATGGAAATGGTAAGGTTGGCTTTGGGCGGGGGAAAGCAAGAGAAGTTCCGGTAGCAATTCAGAAGGCCATGGAATCAGCTCGACGAAATATGGAGAGAGTCGAATTAAATGGAACTACCATTTGGTACCCAGTCACCGAACGTCATGGAGCCTCTAAGGTTTTTATGCAGCCTGCATCTGAAGGGACTGGTGTTATAGCGGGTGGAGCTATGCGAGCAGTTCTGGAAGCAGCTGGAGTACAGAATGTGCTTGCCAAGTGTTATGGATCGACCAACCCGGTAAATGTTGTAAGAGCGACTTTTAAAGCATTGAATAGTATGCGTTCCCCAGAGAGTGTTGCGGAGAAAAGGGGAAAAAGTTTAGAAGAGCTCGGGCTAATATAGAGCGTATTGGGAATAGAGATAAAAGTATGAGTAAACCTATACGCATTACATTGTTGAAAAGCCCAAATGGCCGATTGAGGTCGCACAAAGCTTGCGTAGCAGGGTTGGGATTAAGAAAGATTGGGCATAGCGTGGAGGTGCAGGATACTCCAGCTATTCGTGGCATGATCAATCGAATCAGATACATGCTAAAGGTAGAAGGAGAATAGCATGCGTTTGAATCAAATTTCGCCGAGTTCTGGTAGTAAAAGGGGAAGAAGAAGAGTCGGGCGAGGTGCTGGATCCGGCTGGGGCAAAACCTCAGCAAGAGGACAGAAAGGGCAAAAATCTCGTTCAGGTGGGAAAGTTCGTCCAGGGTTTGAAGGTGGACAGTTACCTCTCCAAATGCGTATTCCTAAATTTGGTTTTCGTTCCAGATTGGGCAGGATTACTGCAGAGGTACGGTTGCATGAGCTAGGTAAGGTAACGGGCGATCAAGTAACTCTTGGATCGTTAATGAAAGCAGGTGTTATTTCCAGAAATATTAAAAGAATTAGGATATTTAAGTCCGGTCAAATTGACCGGCCCATCTCTCTAGCTTTGGGTTCTGAGATAACGGTTACTGAAGGAGCAAGGAAAGCGATTGAGGAAATCGGAGGCAAGGTAGAAGTCTAATGGCTACAAATCCAGGACAATTAGCTGGTGTTCAGGCGGGACTCTCCGAGTTAAGGGGTAGGCTATTCTTTGTCTTTGGTGCTTTGCTTGTATATAGGGCTGGAACGCATATTCCCGTGCCTGGAATTAACCCAGATAGACTGGCTGCTTTGTTTGAGCAACAGCAGGGAGGAATTCTAGACCTTTTCAACATGTTTTCCGGCGGTGCTCTTGAACGTATGAGTATTTTAGCTTTAGGAGTGGTGCCGTATATTACTTCGAGCATTATCATGAACCTTATGAGCATGATGTATCCGACCCTGCAGCAGTTGCGTAAGGAAGGCGAATCTGGTCGTAGGAAGATAACTCAATATACTCGCTATGGCACCTTGCTGATTGCTCTAATTCAAGGTACGTCTTTATCTGCTACCTTAGCTAATCAAGGGTTAGCGTTTGCGCCAAGTTTCTCTTTCTATTTCGTAGCTACGACAACTTTGGTGACTGGCGCTTTATTTATGATGTGGCTTGGCGAGCAGATAACTGAGAGAGGGGTTGGTAATGGTATTTCCCTAATTATTTTTTCAGGGATTGTATCGGGGTTCCCGGCCGCTATTGGCCAGTCATTCGAATCAGCACGGCAAGGCGATATTAATATCATAGCTTTGTTGGTAATAGCGGCTTTGGCGATAATGATTGTGGCCTTTGTGGTTTTTGTTGAGCGCGGTCAGCGACGCATTGCGGTTAATTACGCTAAACGGCAACAAGGTAGGCGCGTATATCAAGGACAGAGTAGCCATCTTCCGCTTAAGATAAATATGTCGGGGGTTATTCCGGCGATATTTGCCTCTAGTTTATTGCTGGCTCCTGCATCTATGGCTCAGTGGTTTGGCAGTAGCTCTGGTATGGATTGGCTAGGAGAAATAGCCTTGTTACTCTCGCCTGGCCAACCTCTGTACATTTTAATGTTTGCTGGAGGAATAATATTCTTTAGCTTCTTCTATACAGCGATTATGTTTGATCCTAAAGATGTGGCTGAAAATTTAAAACGCCAAGGGGCCTATGTTCCTGGTATTCGTCCAGGACAACAGACCGCCCGTTATATAGATGAAGTCATAACTCGTTTAACAGTATTCGGGGCTCTGTATGTTACTTTAGTATGCCTGTTGCCAGAATTCATGATCGTGGCTTTTAACATAACGTTTCAGTTGGGTGGAACCGCTCTATTAATAGTAGTTGTAGTTGCAATGGACTTCATGTCCCAGGTCCAGTCTCATCTGATGTCCAGTCAGTATGCCAAATTAATGGAGCGATCAAACTTAAAAGGATATAGCCGCGGTGCGACCAATAGAGCGCAATAGGCACCCAGGAATATGGTTAAAGGAATATGAAAGTTAGAGCATCAGTTAAGAGAATTTGTCGTAATTGTAAAATCGTAAAGCGTAAAGGTGTGGTGCGGGTGATTTGTAGTACCGAACCTAGGCACAAGCAGCGGCAGGGCTAAAGGAGTAAATTCATGGCGCGTATTGCAGGAGTCAACATACCCGATAACAAACATGCGGGTGTATCACTTACCTACATATACGGTATTGGTAGAAGTGCAGCACTGAAAATCTGTGAGGCTGTAGGCGTAGATCCGGCAGATAAAGTCCAGGATTTGACAGAGGATAAGTTAGACGACATTCGTAGTGAGATAGCAAAGAGAAACGTTGAGGGTGATTTGCGTCGAGAACTTTCCATGAACATTAAAAGGTTGATGGATCTAGGCACTTATCGCGGAATACGGCACCGACGTGGATTGCCTGTAAATGGTCAACGTACGAGAACTAATGCTCGAACTAGAAAGGGGCCTAAGCGTCCTATCAGAAAGTAAGAAATTAACGGATTTTAAAGAGAATATATGGCTGAGAAAAAGAAAGTTAAACGTATTGTGGTCGATGGAGTCGCGCATATACATGCTTCCTTCAACAATACAATCATAACGATATCAGACCGGCAAGGTAATGCCCTTTGCTGGGCCACCGCGGGTGGATCAGGGTTTCGTGGTTCAAGGAAAAGCACCCCTTTTGCAGCTCAGGTAGCAGCGGAGCGGGCCTCGAATACTGCTATAGAGCATGGAATGAAAAGTGTTGATGTTTACGTTAAGGGACCAGGGCCAGGGAGGGAGTCTGCGGTGCGAGCACTAAATTCGGCTGGCCTCAGAATCAATAGTATTTCGGATATTACACCTATTCCACATAATGGATGTCGACCGCCGAAAAGGCGAAGAGTTTAAGTGAGAGGTTAGAGTTATGGCACGTTATCTAGGACCACGATTAAAGTTAGCCAGGCGAGAAGGTACAGATTTGTATCTTACCAGTGGTGTAAGGCCTATTGATTCGAAGTGCAAAATTGAACAACCACCTGGGCAGCATGGCCCAAGGCGTGGTCGGCTTTCCGACTATGCTTTGCAGCTTCGGGAAAAGCAAAAAGTAAGAAGGCTATATGGTGTGTTGGAAAAACAGTTCCGTAATTATTATAAAAAGGCTGATCGTCAGAAAGGAGCAACGGGGGAGAATCTTTTGCGACTTTTGGAGGGAAGGCTAGATAATGTAGTTTATCGAATGGGCTTCGGAGCGACTCGTGCGGAATCACGGCAATTGATCTCGCACAAGGCAATCTCAGTTAATGGTATTTGCGTAAATATACCTTCTTATCAGGTTAGCGCAGAAGATGTTGTTGGAGTGGCAGATTCCGCTAAGAACCAACTTCGAATTTCATCCGCCCTGCAGCTAGCGGCCCAACGAGGGGCAGTGGAATGGGTCGATGTTGATTCTAGTAAGATGGAAGGCATTTTTCGGCGTTTACCCGATAGAGAAGAATTACCTCAGGAAATTAATGAAAACCTCATAGTGGAGCTTTACTCCAAGTAATTAGAATTATTTGTTGAAGAACGTCCCTAAATTGGAGAACTAAAATCATGGCAAATTCGGCGACAGAATTTTTGACCCCTCGTCAAATAAAAGTACAAGCTTCCAGTGAGGCTCAGGCCAAAGTCACCCTAGAACCACTAGAACGGGGTTTTGGTCATACGTTGGGGAATACGCTGCGAAGAATTTTGCTTTCTTCAATGCCTGGTTGTGCAATTACTGAAGTTCAGATTGATGGTGTCCTCCATGAATACAGCATATTAGAGGGCGTACAAGAGGATGTTATAGATATTCTCCTTAATCTGAAGGATGTAGCTGTCATATTGCATAGTCAGGATGAAGCTACAATTACGATAAATAAAGAGGGTAAGGGACAGGTGACAGCTTCGGACTTTGAGTTAACTGAAGATGTTGATATAGCAAACCCGGATCATGTTATCTGTTCACTGAATGAAAATGGCGCTATACGCCTGGAGGCCCGCATTATGCGTGGCAGAGGATATGTGCCTGCTGAGCGAGGCGAGGACGAGGAGGAGGATGGAAGATCCATTGGGGCACTGCGTTTGGATGCCACATTTAGTCCCATGAGAAGAGTGTCTTATGCAGTTGAAAATGCTCGCGTCGAACAGAGAACTGATTTGGACAAATTAGTATTGGATTTAGAGACCAATGGGACTATCGACCCAGAGGAAGCTATTCGTCGAGCAGCAACTATTTTGCAACAACAACTAGCAGTATTTGTTGATTTGGAAAGTGAAGCAGATCCGGTAGATGACGAAAAAGAAGAAGAGATCGATCCTATTCTTATGAGACCAGTGGATGACTTAGAATTAACAGTTCGATCAGCTAATTGCCTTAAAGCAGAGAGTATTTATTATATTGGCGATTTGATTCAAAGAACTGAGGTAGAGCTTTTAAAAACACCTAACTTAGGGAAAAAGTCTTTAACTGAAATCAAGGATGTTTTGGCAACCCGTGGTCTTGGCCTTGGAATGACAATTGAAAATTGGCCGCCCTCTCAGGCTAAGATTGGAATAGATGTTTCAGGCTAGGGTTTTGGAGTCTGACAAAAAAATCTAATGGACTTGGTCCAATTGGTAGGTAGATATGCGACATAGAAAAAGTGGTAGACATTTAAATAGGACTAGCTCACATCGGCAAGCCATGTTTCGTAATATGGCTGTTTCTCTGATTGAGCATGAAATAATAAAGACTACTCTGCCTAAGGCTAAAGAGTTACGAAGGGTAGCTGAGCCACTGATAACGCTAGCTAAGGAAGACTCGGTCGCTAATCGCCGGCTTGCGTTTTCAAGAACGCGAAGCAAGCTAGCAGTTGGTAAGCTGTTTTCTGAACTAGGGCCAAGATACTTAGATCGATTGGGGGGATATACTAGAATTTTGAAGTGTGGGCCAAGAGCCGGAGATTCAGCTCCGATGGCTTATATAGAGCTTGTTAATCGTCCCCTAGAGTCATTAGATGCTGAGGAATATGAAGAGGAATTAGAAGAAAATTTGGTGGAAGACCAGTAGTAATTCCTATCTTTAAGTTAATACTGTTCTTAGGAATGTTCCAGTATGGCATTCATCGGATTCACTGATTTTTTCAGGGGAACCTTTGGCAACTAATTGCCCCCCCCTAGATCCTCCTTCTGGCCCTAAATCGATAATCCAGTCCGCTGTTTTTATGACATCAAGATTGTGTTCGATCACGATAATCGTGTTTCCGTCGTTACGAAGACGGTGAAGAACCTCAAGAAGTTGGGCTATATCCTGAAAATGTAGCCCTGTTGTTGGCTCGTCAAGAATGTAGAGGGTTTTTCCGGTCCCTTTCTTGGACAGTTCTCTCGACAGTTTTACTCGCTGTGCCTCGCCACCAGATAGGGTGGTCGCGCTTTGACCTAATTTAATGTATGACAAACCTACATCCATTAGTGTTTGGAGTTTTCGCGCTAAAACAGGTACTGGCGAGAAAAAATGGCGTGCATCCTCGACGGTCATCTCTAGTATTTCATGTATATTTTTGCCTTTATAATGGATGTCTAAAGTTTCACGGTTATATCTTTCCCCATGACAGATATCACATGGAACATAGATGTCTGGGAGAAAATGCATTTCCACTTTTATTACTCCATCTCCTTTGCATGCTTCGCATCTCCCCCCTTTTACATTGAAACTGAATCGTCCTGCCTTGTAGCCGCGAGCTCTGGCCTCCGGAGTTTGAGAGAAAAGCTCTCTAATAGGAGTAAACAAACCTGTATAGGTGGCAGGGTTCGATCGCGGGGTTCTGCCGATTGGGCTTTGGTCGATGTCGACTACTTTATCGAGCTTGTCCAGGCCATTTATCATCTGATGGGGCGCAGGAGTTAAGTTAGTCGCTTTATTAAGGCTTGTAGCTGCTGCTGGATAAAGCGTTTGATTAATTAGGGTGGATTTCCCTGAACCCGAGACGCCAGTAATACAGGTAAATAATCCAACTGGTATTTCTACGGAGATATTTTGCAGGTTGTTTCCAGAGGCCCCTATGATTTCGATGAGTTGATTCCCATCGAATTTAGTTCGTTCATTGGGGATAGGAATACATCTCTTCCCAGACAAATATTGACCAGTTATAGAATTTTTGCAGGATAATATATCGGTTAGTTTTCCAGCAGCCACCACTTCTCCCCCATGGACCCCGGCACCGGGTCCTATATCTACTATAAAATCTGCTTTTCTTATAGCCTCTTCATCATGTTCAACAACTATTACCGTATTTCCAAGATCTCTGAGTCTTAGCAGAGTACTGAGGAGTCGGTCATTATCTCTCTGATGTAAACCGATCGAAGGTTCATCAAGGATGTAAAGGACTCCGACAAGTCCTGCACCAATTTGGCTAGCTAGCCTAATTCGTTGAGCCTCACCGCCCGACAATGTTTCTGCACTTCTATCTAAAGTTAGGTAATTCAACCCCACATCTACCAGAAACCTGAGTCGAGCATGAATTTCTTTAAGGATTTTTTCAGCTATCTCTCCTCTCCTCCCTTTGAGTTCAAATTTTTCTAGGTGTTTGAGGGCATCCTCGACTGCATAACTGCTTATTTCCGGTAGATTTGATCCCTCAATAGAGACGTTCCTTGACGCTTCCTTTAGCCGTGTACCATGGCATTGAGGACAATCCCTTGTTCTGAGGTATTTTTGTAGATTATCCCTTACCAGGCTGGAATCTGTTTCATGATAACGGCGCTGCATGCTTGGTATCACTCCTTCAAACCGATGTCGGCGTTGAATAATGTCTCCACGGTCATTTTTGTAACTAAAATCTACCCGCTCCTCCTTACTTCCATACAGTATGACCTCTTTATGCGCCTTGTTTATTTTTCGAAAAGGCTTTTCGATATCGAATTTGTAGTGTTTTGCTAGAGACTTCAGCATATGAAAATAATATACGTTCCGTCGATCCCACCCTCTTACAGCACCTTCAGCAAGTGTCAGAGTTTCATCATGCACAATTAATTTGGGATCGAAATATTGTTGGACGCCTAAGCCATCACATTCCTCGCAAGCCCCAGCTGGGTTGTTAAAAGAAAACATTCTAGGTTCGAGTTCAGGAATGCTATAACCACAAGTTGGACAAGCGAATAAAGCAGAGAAAGTTTGATCTTTTTTAGTCGTGTCCTCCATATCAGTTACTATGGCTAAACCCCCAGAGAGTTCTAGAGCCGTTTCGAAGGATTCTGCGAGGCGTTGTTGATTGCCTTCTTTAATTCGTAGCCGATCAACGACTACTTCAATGGTGTGTTTTTTATTTTTCTCCAGCTTAGGAGTTTCGTCCAAATCGATTATCAGTCCATCGATCCTTGCTCGGATGAATCCATTACTTATTAGATCCTGGAAAACATGCTGATGTTCCCCTTTTCTTTCGGCAATTACAGGAGACAGAACCATGATTCTTTTGTCAACGAGTAGCATAGCCTGATCAACCATTTGGCTGACTGTTTGGGCATTAAGCAATAGTTTGTGTTTTGGGCAGTATGGTTCACCTACTCTTGCGAATAGCAGTCTTAGGTAGTCGTGAATTTCAGTGATCGTTCCGACTGTTGAACGGGGATTATGGGAAGTGGATTTCTGCTCAATTGAGATTGCTGGCGATAGTCCTTCGATATGATCTACATCGGGCTTTTCCATCATAGATAAAAATTGTCTGGCGTATGCTGATAGCGATTCCACATAACGTCTTTGTCCTTCCGCATACAACGTGTCGAAGGCCAGTGAAGATTTTCCTGACCCAGATAGGCCAGTAATTACGATTAACTTGTCTCTTGGGAGATCTAAATCAATATTTTGGAGGTTATGTGTTCGGGCACCCCTTACTGCAATAGTGTCCAATCTTGATCCTTAGTTACGCTGAAAAAAACAGTTAAAAATAAACGTATCTTGATGTATGGGCAAGTACTCTGTTATCCAGTTAATCAAACTATTCATCGTGCTACACTACACACCAACGATAGAAACACTAAACGGCGGTGTATAGGCTATGGCTAGAGGAATAAACAAGGTCATCTTGATTGGGAATTTGGGTAGGGACCCCGAGACTAGGTACTCTCAGAGCGGAAGCGCGGTCACTAATTTTAGTTTGGCAACTAGCGAATCTTGGCGAGATCGAAATTCTGGAGAACAGCAAGATCGTACTGAATGGCACAATATTGTTTGTTTTGCTCGTTTGGCAGAAATTGCGGGTGAATATTTGCGTAAGGGGTCTAAGGTTTATATTGAAGGTAGTTTACGAACCAGCAGTTGGGAGCAGGAAGGGCAGAAAAAATATCGAACAGAGGTGATGGCGCGTGAGCTACAGATGCTTGACAGTAGAGGCGGAGACGGAGATATGCCCTTAGGCGATTCACAGAGTAATACCCCTCAATCGAGTGCGCAGCCAGAGTTGTCGGAAGGTCCACCAACCAGTGACTTTGACGATGATATCCCCTTTTAGTTTTCTAACTATTATTAGTGGTACGTAAAGGAAAGGAGCGCTATTCCGAGAATAATCCTGTATATGGCGTACGGCGCCAGTCCTGTTCTTTCTATTACACTTACAAATATGTGAATGCATAGCAGGGAAGACAGCCCTGAAAGAAGAGTTCCTATCATTAGATTGGTCCATTCAACGAAGGTGTTCTCGGTATGAATTTGCCAAATTTTTAATATAAATGCCCCCGAGATTGCAGGGATAGAGAGCATAAATGAGAAACGTGTTGCAAATGAACGAGACATCCCCAGGAATAACGCTACAGTTATAGTCACTCCTGATCTTGAGGTACCTGGTATTAGAGCGAGAGTTTGTGCAATTCCGATGAGTAAGGCTTGCGCATAAGATATAGTAGTGCCCGCCCCCTTTTTCTGATCAGCCCACCATAAGATTAAACCGAATAGTATTGTTGTACCTGCTAGAACGTACAAAGAACGGAGTTCGTTTGCGATAAACTCCTGGAAGAATGCTCCAACTATTAGCACGGGAATGGTTGCTACGATGATTTTTGCTAAGAAATCTATATTTTCATCCGCGGGGTCTCCGTGTAAAAGATTCTTCCCGCTACTACAGAAGAGCATCATATCCCTTCTATAGTAAGTTAGTATTGCGACCAGAGTTCCCAAGTGGACGGCAGTATCAAAGGTGAGGCCTTGGTCCGGCCAGTCATCAAAGATTAAGCTGGGTAAAATCAGGTGCGCTGAACTTGATATTGGAAGAAATTCAGTAATCCCCTGGATAAGAGAGAGTATTGTCACATGATGAAATTCCATACGATATTCTAATGTCTGTATGAAGATGACGCGACTAGGACATTTGACCATGATATGGTCTTATCTTATGAAAGTATTTGGCCGATAGGAGCTGAGTTAGTAGTGTCCCTCCCGATATTCCCTTTAAGATCTGTTTTGTTTGATGGTGGGCATCTACCCCTTCAGGTGTTTGAGCCGCGCTATTTGGATATGGTTAGTAGGTCTATGCGGCGTGAGGCTCCCTTCGGAGTCGTATTAATTCGATCGGGTACTGACGCGAGGATTAGTCGCGATTGGAGACAACCTGATTTATTTGATATTGGAACTGAAGCGCATGTAATTGATTTCAACCAGCTGAGTAATGGTAATTTAGGTATAATTGTTAAGGGAGGCAGAAAATTCCGAATTTTATCCACTGAATCCCAATTAGATCATCTCTTATGTGGAGAGGTCGATTATATCCCTAGTGAAAGCTCCAGTATTATTGGCGAGGAGCATGCCCATTTGGTAGAACTTTTAAAGGATTTAGTCCAGCATCCCGGAGTTGAGAAGCTAGGATTAACTGTAGATCTTCGAGACACCCATTCCGTTAGCTGTATTCTTTCAGAGTTACTTCCGATTGAGCCTGAAATTAAACAACAACTATTAGAGTTAGATGAGGCTATAGAGCGATTGGATGAGTTAAACCGGATAGTTAATAAGATACGAGGCTAGCGTATACTCTCGGATCAAGTATTTTGGATTTCTCTATTATTATGACTGACTTATCTGTCTACATAGAGCATTTAACGAAGGAAGCTAGACAAGCTTCCTTCGCAATGTCTATCGCTTCTAGCGAGGCTAAATCATTTGCACTAAACGCTATAGCTGCTCGACTTGATGCTTCACGGGACCAATTAAAATCTGCCAACGCTAAGGATTTAGAAAGATCTTCGGATGCTGGTCTTGAACAGGCTTTGATAGACAGATTGAAGCTGGATGATATAGCTATTGACCAAATGGTTGAGGGGATTGCACAAGTTGATCGTCTAGCAGATCCTATTGGAGAGATAACGGACTTAAGTTTTCGACCAAGTGGAATACAAGTAGGACGAATGCGGGTGCCCTTAGGAACTATTGGCATTATCTACGAATCGCGACCTAATGTTACTGCTGATGCGGCAGCTTTATGCATTAAGTCAGGCAATTCATGTATTTTGAGAGGAGGCTCTGAAGCTATAGAGTCAAATCGGGAAATTTCTAAGGCTATTACAGGTGCTTTGAAGGAAACTGATTTGCCCAATACAGCCGTTCAATTAGTTGATACCGTCGACCGCGAAGCAGTTGGCCAGCTCCTAAAAGCTGATGAGGATATTGACATTATTATCCCTCGAGGGGGGAAGGGCTTGATTGAGCGAATAACGCGTGAGTCTAGCATCCCCGTAATTAAGCATTTAGATGGTGTTTGTCATGTATATATTGATGAAAGCGCTGAAATAAAGATGGCAATCGAGATAGCGCTTAATTCTAAGGCCTCTAAATACGCAGTTTGTAATGCAGCAGAGACGCTTCTAGTTGATTCGTGTATGGCATCGGATGTTTTACCTATGCTTGGACAAGAATATAAAAAAATTGGAGTAGAAATAAGAGGCTGTAAACAAGTAGCGGAACTGATTAGTGACATTACACTCGCTATAGATGAGGACTGGCATGAAGAATATTTAGGGCCGGTAATTGCTATTAAGGTGGTAGATGGGTTGGCGGAAGCCATTGAGCATATAAATGCATATGGGTCTCACCACACGGATACCATTGTTACCAATAATTATGAAAATAGCAGACAGTTTCTTAAGGCTGTAGATTCAGCAACAGTTATGGTTAATGCTTCCACTCAGTTTGCGGATGGATTTGAGTTTGGGTTAGGCGCTGAGATAGGAATCTCCACCGACAAGTTACATGCTCGAGGACCTGTTGGACTAGAGGGATTAACTACTCAAAAGTATGTGGTATTTGGCCACGGGGAAGTAAGACACCGTTGATCGTTTTATTTGGAGGCACTTTCGACCCTGTTCACCGGGGACATATTCAAGCAGCTCTTTCGGTATGCAATGCTTTTTCCACGCGCGAAATTCGTTTGGTTTTGTCGGCGCGACCTCCACACCGAAAGAAGCCAGTCGCTTCCCAGGTGCATCGATGGGAAATGCTGAAGTTGGCTTGCGAATGCGATTCTCGGTTAGTGGCTGATGATCATGAAGTGCATCGGACCGGCCCTAGTTGGGCGATAGATAATTTAAGATATGTCGCAAAACAAAACCCTGGAGTAGCCATTTCCTGGGTCATCGGAAATGACTCCTTGGCAGGCCTTCCTGATTGGAAGGAGTCTCAAGACTTGATGAGTTTATGTAATTTAATCGTTTTAGGACGGAATAAAAATGGTGGCATTTACACTAAAGATCTTCAAGATTTTCTGGATCAGCACAAAACCTTGACACCATTTGATAATGTTTCAGGTTCAATTTTTTTTCTACAAGATGATATGCTTGCGGTATCTGCAACAGGTGTGAGAAGGGCTTTGGCGGCGGGGAATCCGATTGAAGATTGTCTTGACCCTAGAGTGCACAAATACATTGTTGATAACCAACTATATGGGATAAATCATTGAGAGCTGTTCTTTTGCGAGATAAGGTAATTGGTTGTTTAGAAGGACTGAAGGGACTAGATATTGTCGCATTAGATGTTTCGAGGATAACGGATATAACTGATTTTATGATTATTGTTAGCGGTACTTCAAATAGGCATGTTAAAGCGATGGTAGATAGAGTTTCTAGTGAGGCTAAAGAAGCAGGCATACCTCCTATTGGAGTTGAAGGTCGAGATACGAACGAGTGGGTTTTGGTAGATTTGGGTGACGTTTTAGTTCATGTGATGCAGGGTCAGACTCGCTCTATTTACGAATTGGAGAGGCTGTGGTCCGAATTACCCTCTGATACCGAGTCCCTTATATAAATAAAAAGAGGCAAGTTGGTCTTGAGAATAAGACTTATAGTCGCTGGGGCTAGGCCAAAGCCCTGGATAACCGATGCGTTTTATGAATACGAAAAACGGTTACCCTCAAATATGGTGATCGACCTAATTGAGGTTCCGATTGTTAAGAGACAAAATTTGTTTGATCAAGGAAAGCAGATGCTAAAATCCGTTAGGGTAGGCGATTGGGTGGTTGCTCTTGATGAACAGGGTAAGCAACTGAAGTCTAAAGATTTCGCTGTTAAGTTAGAAAATTGGCGAATGATGGGAGGCGATATTTCGGTTTTAGTAGGCAGTGCTGATGGACTAGATAAAAATTGTTTAGACAGGGCTAATGAAAAATTGTCTTTATCAACTTTGACTTTTCCGCATGAATTAGTTCGAGTTATTTTTATTGAGCAGTTGTATCGTGCTTGGTCCATTATTTCTGGTCACCCTTATCATCGGGCTTAAATATGGCGAATTCACTATCTATTAAGGATAGCTTCTCAGAGCGACAGCTGTATGCATCACGCTCGATGTCCCTTGGACTTCTAGTTTTGGTGATGTTTTTTTTGCTTATTGCAAGATCAATCCAGCTACAAGTGGTTGAGTATGACGCTTATCGAACTAGATCCGATGAAAATCGTATTCAGGTTGAACCAATAGCTCCTTCTCGAGGACTAATTTATGACCGCCATGGGACATTATTAGCGGAAAATCGACCGCAAGTCAGTCTGATGATCGTAAAAGAGCGAGTTCAAGATTTGGGATGGCTGTTAGACGAAATAGGGAAGCTAATAGAGATAAAGCCAACTTCTATTGAGAGCTTCTGGAGGAAACTTGATAAGCCTAGACGTCCTTTAGAGGGGGTCCCACTCAAGACAGTGCTGTCCGAAAGCGAACAGGCAATACTAGCCGTTAATAGACATCGGCTGAAAGGAGTCGAGGTCGTATCTGAGTTAGTTCGTTTCTATCCATTTGGAGATCTATTTGCTCATTCAGTTGGTTCGGTAAGAAGAATCTCCCCAGGAGATCTAGAAAGACTGGATTTAGCTGAATATAGAGCAACCAAGTTTATCGGACGGAGGGGCGTAGAGAGTTTTTACGAAGAGACTTTGCATGGTATATCTGGTTACAGGCGTATTGAGACAGATGCCCACGGAATGGTTCAAAGGGAACTGGAAGTAATTGACGCTTTATCCGGTCAAAACCTAACTTTACAGCTGGATGCCGGGTTGCAGGAAATAGCCGTCAATGCGCTAGATGGAAGGCGTGGAGCAATTGTTGCTATAGACACGCGATCAGGTGGCATACTAGTCATGTTAAGCAGCCCATCCTATGACCCTAATGACTTTGTAGAGGGAATGACTACCGTTCAGTTTTCAAAACTATCGGAGTCCAAAGATACGCCCATGTTTAATAGGGCTATAAATGGCCTGTATTCGCCGGGATCAACTTATAAACCCATAGTCGCCTTAGCTGGGATAGCCGATAACTTGGTGAATTGGAAAGAAGAAATCCAAGATGATGGATGGTTTCAAATTCCTGGGGAGGACCGAATTTATAGAGATTGGGGATGGACAGTGGAAGATTCTGGCGGGCAAGGTAAAACAAATTTACGGCGCGCAATTTATAGGTCCTCTAACGTATTTTTTTATGATTTAGTGACGCGCATGGATGTTGATGCTCTGGCTACGTTTAGCGCTAACTTTGGATACGGATTCAACTCCGCTATTGATATACCAGATGCTAGTGAAGGATTAGTTCCTACTCGAAGTTGGAAAAAGTCCGCTAAAGGCTCAGCTTGGTACCTTGGAGATAATGTGAACCTGGGAATTGGGCAAGGTGATCTACTAGTTACCCCGCTTCAGTTAGCAACCGCGTCGACGGTAATAGCGAACCGAGGTTCTTGGGTTCGTCCGAAAATGCTTCTGGCGAGCGATAAAATCGTTAACGAGGCTCTTTCTCGGGAAGCTCCATCAAGAGTTGAAGGAATCAGTTCGGCGGATTGGGAACTATTAATTGATGCGATGGAGGATGTTGTTCATCGAGGGAATAGAGGATTGGGAGAAGATGGAACTGCGTGGCCATATATAGGCCAAAATATCAATTACCGTATGGCTGGAAAATCTGGAACTGCTCAGGTTGTAGAGATTAAGCAGGGTGATGAATACGACGAGGATGACCTCGATGAGTATAATCGAAAACATGCTTGGTTTACGGCATTTGCTCCGGCCGATAATCCGTCGATCGCTATTGCCGTACTTGTAGAGAATGGAGGTGGTGGGAGTTCGGTTGCTGGGCCGATTGCCAGAGCTATCTTTGATGCGCATTTATCTAGCGATCAGGAACAGGTCAAATATACAGCCAAATTAAGGCCTGATAGATGACAGATCGGGATTTCGAAAGGCGGCTACCTGGAACTGTAGAGATGAGCTCCCTAGCAAGGCGCTGGGCAAAGAGCCATCTTGATCCTATTCTGTTATTTGGATTACTAGGAATAGTTGCCTATGGCTTGGTAGTTTTATACAGCGCGGTAGGGAAGAATCAAACGATTTTTTTGAATCAAGCTGTAAGGATGTTATTTGCTGTTTGTGTGATGATAATTGTTGCCCAAATACATCCAAGGATATATTTACGTTGGGCGCCTTTTGTTTATTTAGGCGGACTAATATTAACTGTAGCCGTTTTATTGAATGGTATTGAAGTTAAGGGATCTAAACGGTGGCTGGAGATTCCAGGACTATTTCGGTTTCAACCCTCGGAATTTATGAAGATAGCAGTACCTTTGATGGTCGCCTGGTTCTTGCATGAAAGGCAGTTACCACCTTCTCTTAAAGACGCGGCAATTTCAGCTATTATCGTTATCGCTCCAGCTATAGCGATAATATTCCAACCAGATTTAGGCACGGCCTTATTAGTTTTATTTGCGGGAAGCGTGGTAATTATATTGGGAGGCATTAATTGGAAATGGATTGCATATGTTTTTGCTGCTCTAGCAACTGCTACACCTGGGCTATGGTTACTACTTAAAGATTATCAAAAGCAGCGAATATTGACCTTATTCAATCCTGAGAGTGATCCTCTCGGCGCGGGATGGAATATTATCCAGTCAAAAACTGCTATTGGTTCTGGTGGTATTTATGGTAAAGGTTTATTTGAAGGCACACAAAGTCAGCTAGAGTTTTTACCTGAGAGTCATACCGACTTTATTATTGCAGTGATAGGAGAAGAGCTTGGGTTTATGGGGATTATGTTTCTATTAACTCTATATTGTATAGTGATCAGTAGGTCTATTTACCTATCCGTACAAGCATCTGATACCTTTCAACGGCTGGTTACAGGTGCGTTATCCTTTACCTTCTTTGTTTATGTCTTTGTTAATATTGCTATGGTGATGGGGATGTTACCAGTTGTAGGTGTACCATTACCTCTGGTTAGCTACGGGGGCAGTTCGGCGATTACTTTATTAACTGGATTCGGAATTATTATGGGTGTAATAACAAGGAAAACTTAGCATGAAAGTACTTCTCTCAATTTTTAAAATGACGTTAAGAGTTGTACCATTTTTCGTCGCCGTTATTTTTAGTATCCAGGTAAATGCTGAAAACCTAGAGCGAAAAGAGATTAGTGAATATATAGACAGAATTTCCAGACAACATGGATTTTCGGTCGACGAGTTGAGAGAAGTGCTTGGGCGTGCAGAGCGGAAGCAAAGTATTATCGATGCAATCTCTAGGCCAGCAGAACGCACGAAAAAATGGCATGAGTATAAAAATATTTTCCATGGCGAACGAAGAATAAAAGATGGAGTCACTTTTTGGAAAAAAAATTCTGCGGCTTTGTCCATTGTTGAAAATAAATATGGAATTCCAGCGGAGTACATTGTTGCTATTATTGGGGTAGAGACAAGTTACGGCCAAAATATGGGTAGCTATCGAGTGATGGATGCTCTGTCTACGCTTGCGTTTGATTATCCACCGCGGGCAAGGTTTTTTCGACGCGAGTTGACCCAGTTTTTATTGTTATCACGCGAGGAAAACATCGAACCTTTCTCCTTAATCGGATCGTATGCCGGGGCGATGGGATATGGACAGTTCATGCCCTCGAGTTTCCGTGCTTACGCTGTTGATTCTGATCTTGATGGTCGTCGCGATATATGGGAAAACACCGAGGATGCTATAGCTAGTGTAGCAAATTATTTATCAGAACATGGTTGGATTGCTGGACAAGAGGTAGCTACAGAAGCCTTTCTTTCAGACCTATCCGTATCAGAGATAGCCAATGTCGGTCTAAAACCTGCATATACAATTAGTAGTTTTCAGGAAATGGGAATTATATCTGATGGGTTTTCGACGTTTGATGCGCCATTGGTGGAGAAAGTCGCTCTCTTTCGGATGGAGTTGGTTGAGGGGCCTCAATATTGGGTTGGATTCAATAATTTTTATGCGATTACTCGCTATAACCATAGTCGATTGTATGCGCTAGCAGTGCATGAGCTAAGCCAGATGATTTCAAAAAGATTTTATGTCGATGAATCTGAAGATTAAGCAGAATTTGCTTATGATTTTAGCCATGCCGTTTTTATCGGGATGTTTTGGATCATCGATTACTTATCCTACAAGGTCTGATGGCCCACCTATAATTAATAGGGTAGATCTCACTAAATTGCCGAATCCAGTCGTCAGGAGAGAGCCAAAAAGCAAAATAGGTAACAAGTCGCCATATAAGGTTTTCGGGAAGAGTTACCGAGTAATGGAGTCTGGGTCGGGATATAAAGCTACAGGCATAGCCAGCTGGTACGGCCGCAAATTCCATGGACGTAAAACATCAAACGGTGAGACCTTTGATATGTTTAAGTTGACAGCAGCGCATCGCTCTCTGCCTCTACCCATATATCTTCGAGTAACAAATTTAGATAACGGACGCAGTACAATAGTCAGAGTGAACGATAGAGGACCATTCCACGGTAATAGGCTGATTGATCTATCCTATGCAGGGGCGGTTAAACTAGGTTTTGCAGAGGAGGGGACCGCTCGTGTTAGACTTCAGGTATTAGAAAAAGGGACTGTGTATTACTTACAAGTGGGTGCTTTCCGAGATAAAAAATCGGCACAATCTTTGAAAAAACGAGTCCAAGGCTTAACACGATTACAGGGAAGAGTGGTTTCAGGATCTGGCGATAGGTTATACCGCGTGCATCTCGGACCTATTGCTCGCTACGATGATGCTATTAGCTTTCAGGAGCTCTTAATGTCCTCCAATTACTCAAAACCCCTCATTCTTGATTATTGAATGAAAATGATAAACTAACTTCCCATGAGTGAGGTTTATGAATGTCTATCTTAGTATTTAGGTATATTGGGCTATTAGTTCTGCTATTTTGGCCGTTCTTGGGAACGGCCTCTCCTATGGTGCCGCCGCCCAGTATATCTTCCTCTTCTTACGTGCTTATGGATATGGATACTGGCCAGGTCTTAGCAGACAAAAATAGCAAAGAGCCATTAGCTCCAGCTAGTTTAACAAAAATTATGACGAGTTATGTCATTGCCGTAGAATTGGAAGAGTCTCGGATATCTCTTTCCGATGAAGTTCCTGTAAGTGTATCAGCCTGGCGCACGCCAGGTTCCCGGATGTTTATTCGCGAGGGAACGAAGGTTAGATTAGAGGACCTGTTAAGAGGAATTATTGTGCAATCTGGGAATGATGCTAGCGTTGCTTTGGCCGAATATATCGCCGGAAGTGAAGAAGCTTTTGCAGATATTATGAATGCTCATGCTAGCGAATTAGGCATGGAAAATACTGTGTTTGAGAATTCTACGGGCTTACCTGGGGAGCAGCATGTTAGTTCAGCTTATGATTTAGCCATCTTAACTAGGGCATTAATCAAACGGTTTCCCGAAATTTATTCCATGTATGCGGAGCGTTCATTTTCTTACAATAATATTGAGCAACCCAATCGTAATCGATTGCTATGGCGAGATAGGCGGGTAGATGGAGTGAAGACTGGTCATACTAGAGATGCTGGGTACTGTCTGGCAGCTTCGGCAACCCAAGACGGGATGCGTTTGATATCCGTCGTTATGGGAGCAGAAAATGATCAGGATCGCATGAGAGAGTCTCAGCAACTGTTATCGTATGGGTTTAGATATTATAAAACGCACAAGCTCTACGATAGCAATGAGACTATTAAATCAGCTCGATTGTGGTATGGAACCTCGGAAGAAGTTGAGTTGGGAGTACTAGAAGATGTCTTCGTGACTATTCCGAGGGGGAGATACGATCAAATGGACGCTACTGTTGATTTGGTTTCCGTTATTGAAGCACCAGTTGTTAGAGGCCAAAAATTTGGGGAGCTTCGCGTTATATTAGATGATGAGATTATTTATTCCTCAGACGTAAGGGTTTTGAATAGTATTGATGAGGCTGGTTTTTTTGGCCGTTTATCGGATGGTGTCGAGCTTCTATTTGAGAGAATATTTTTTAGTGAATAGTCCGTTAACCATAGATTTTCCCTGCGAATACCCTATAAAAATAATTGCGGAAAATTTTCCCGGCCTAGAGCGATTTGTTTTCGAAATCATTGATTCAAATAAGGTCTCGTATTTAGAGAACTCCTTGGTCTCTAACTTCAGCAGATCTGGGAAATATTGCTCGGTCCGTGTTTCAATTATTGCGACAGGTGAAAATCAAATTGTACAATTAAATAGGGAGTTCATGAGTGATTCCAGAGTAAGGCTTGTGCTTTGATCCAGACGAAGATCAGAGATTTAGCCCTTACCGACTATGAAACTGTTTTTTCCAAGATGAGGGAGTTTACGTTATCAAGAGGGCGTGATACCGCGGACGAAATTTGGCTCACCGAGCATTTTCCAGTTTTCACCCAGGGGCAAGCCGGGAAGACTGAACATATTCTAGCTAGTGGAGGCATACCTGTAGTGCAAACTGATAGGGGTGGACAGGTGACTTATCATGGGCCGGGGCAAATTGTTGGTTATCTAATGTTTGATCTTAAAAGAATGAAGTTATCTGTTCGTGACCTAGTTTCAGGAATAGAAATGTCTATTGCAGGTCTTCTGAAAGATTATGGTATACAGTCGCGTTTTCGCCCCGATGCGCCAGGGGTATATGTTGGCGACCAAAAAATTTCTGCACTGGGTTTGCGTGTTCGCCAAGGTTGTTCGTACCATGGGTTTTCGCTCAATGTGAAAATGGACTTAGAGCCATTCACTAGAATTAATCCATGTGGACTAACCGATATTGGGATTACACAGTTAGCTGATTTAGGAGGCCCAAGCGATTTAAAAATCGTTGGTAAGCATTTGTTAGAAAAACTTATTTCGGCTTACGATCTGAATCTCCACAGGTAAGGCAGAGAGGATTTTTGTTTAATTTTAATTCTTTCCACTCCATTCGTTTTCCATCTATATAAAAGATTTTCCCTATGGATTTTTCACCTATACCGACGATAAGTTTTATAACTTCGATAGCTTGGAGCGTCCCTATGATGCCTACGAGAGGACCGATAACACCGGTTTCCGAACAATTTAGAGTTTCGTCGTGGCCATTTTTATACAAGCACTGATAACAGGGGCTCTGTGGTTCTCGAGGGTCAAAGACACCGAAATGCCCTTCCCAACGGATAGCCGCTCCGGATACTAGAGGTGTTTCAGTATCCCAACATGTCCTGTTAATCATGTACCTAATTTCAAAATTATCGGTTGCATCAAGTACTATGGTAGAAGTACTAATTTCTTTTTTTAAGGCATCAATATCAAGTTTTTTAGTGATTGCCTTAGCCTTGATCCCGCCATTAATCTCTCGTAATTTATTGGCAGCTACTTTAGCTTTTTGATTTCCTAAATCCGCTTCTTGATAGAGGATTTGGCGATGCAAATTAGAACTATCAATCGTATCGTAATCACAAATGGTTATTTTACCTATGCCACTTGCAGCTAGATATATCGCTGCGGGGGAACCGAGTCCGCCGGCACCAATTATTAATACGGAGGATGAAAGTAAAGCCTGCTGTCCTGAGATATCGATTTCAGGAAGCAAAATCTGTCGGCTATATCTATCAAGTTGTTTATCGGTTAATTGCATTAGTGATCCATCTTGCCAAGTGTCACGCGGTCGCGTCCCCCCAAGTCTTTCTCTGTCGATACGTTAGAAAATCCGGCCCTTTTGAATAGTCTTTGGACTTTTGTCCCCTGTTCACAACCGTGTTCAAGAATAAGATAACCATCATTTTTTATATGTGTACTCGAGTATTTAATGATTTCTCGAATAGCATCCAAACCATCGTCCCCAGATACTAAAGCAACAGCTGGTTCTGACCCCAATGCCAACAAATGGGGATTCCCATTTTCGATGTATGGCGGATTACTGATAATCATATCGAAGCTTCCAGATATATTCGAAAACCAATTGCTTTCAAAAAGCCGGATTTTTATGTTGTGGTTCTCCAGATTCCTTTTGCATATCTTTAGGGCTTCCGGACTAACATCTGTTGCTGTAAGGGAAACGTTTTTTCCCTTTGATGCGAGTTCCTGTACTAGGGCAATAGCTACTGCTCCGCAACCGGTTCCTAGCTCTAGGATACTCTGACCGTCTCTTATACACCTCTCCGCTAATTCGACAAGCAGTTCGGTCTCGGGTCTTGGGACCAAGACATTATCGTCAACGAAAAAGTTTAATCCCCAAAATTCTTTCTTTCCCAATATGTATGCAATCGGCTCTCCGGCTATCCTTCGTTTTTTCCAGTTCTCTAGTTGGGCTATATCTGCTTCCACTAGGAGTTTCTCAGGACTAGCTGCGATGACAGATCTGCTGCAATTTAGAAGATGCTTGAGTAAAAGATCACAATCTAATCTATCGAGAGAAGAATTAGCCCGCCACTCCCTAATGCTGATCATTGCGATTCTCCGAGGACGCGAAGTTGATCAGCATGATGTTCTTGTATTAACGGTTCTATTACATTTTCTAAAGCACCCTCGATCACTTCTTCAAGTTTGTATAAAGTAAGATTTATTCGATGATCAGTAACCCGCCCCTGTGGGAAATTATAGGTTCGGATTCTTTCGGAACGGTCTCCTGATCCCACTAGGAGCCGTCTTGTATCAGCTTCCTCTGATTGTTTTTCCTCCTGTGCTTTATCCAGAAGTCTAGCTTGTAAAAGAGAAAGCGCGCGAGCCCGATTTTTATGCTGTGATCGCTCGTCCTGACATTCGACAACCAATCCTGTAGGCAAGTGCGTTAATCGAACCGCTGAATCCGTTTTATTTACATGTTGCCCGCCCGCGCCTGAGGCTCTATAAGTATCTACTCGCAGATCAGCTTTGTTGATTTCAATGCTCTCTAATTCATCAGCCTCTGGGAGGATTGCTACCGTGCATGCAGATGTATGGATACGACCTTGAGATTCCGTATCCAGGACTCTTTGGACACGATGAGCTCCAGATTCAAACTTTAGCTGACTGTATACGTTGGTTCCTTCCACACGAGAAATGATTTCTTTATAACCGCCATGGTCGCCGATTCTCTGGTTAAGAATTTCAATATGCCAACCTTTTGCATCTGCATAACGATGATACATCCGGAACAAGTCTCCCGCGAAAATCGCTGCTTCATCGCCGCCTGTTCCAGCTCGTATTTCCAGATAGACATTTGATTTATCGTTCGGATCTTTTGGGAGCAACAGGAGCTTTAGTTGCTTTTCCAGTGTTTTCTGAAGTGTTGAAAGACGATCAGCGTCCTCAGTAGCTAACTCTCTTATATCAGCATCGTTGTCTTTTGTAAGTTCAAGAGTTTGGCTAAATTCTTCTTCCACCGACTCATAGGAAAGAAAAGTGCCCATCACTGGCTCGAGTTCGGAAAATTCTTTTGATAGCGCTTTAAATTTCTCTCTATTTGCCACTATTTCCTGATCGGATAATAGGGCGTTCACTTCTTCAAAACGGTCTCGCAAAGCGGATAATTTTTGAAGCATTGATTTTGATAAACTCATAGCTTTATTTATCCAGTTCGTATAAATCTTTAATAAATTCTAGAAGGTCATTACGATTGGAAGCGCTAGCGTCCCTAATTGCTACCGTAGGTTGATGGATCAGTTTGTTGGTAAGGTTGTGGGCTAATTCTGATATTACCTTACTTGGGTCTTCTCCAGCCGCTATAGAATTCAAAGCTTTAGTTTCCTCTTCCCTCGCAATGCTGGTATGTGAATTTCGGAAAGTCTTAAGCAGGTCTGTGTGCTGTCGCATTCGGCTTTCTTGCATATAGGCACTTGCTCCCGAAGCTGCGATTTCATTTGCTGCGATAGCCTGGACTTTCCGTTTATTAATGTTTTCTTGGATGATATCTGTGAGGTCGTCAATCGTATAAAGATAAATATTTGAGATGAAATCTACAGCTGGGTCGATATCGCGAGGAACAGCCAGATCTACAATGAAAACTGGCCGGTTTTTCCTTTTTTTTGCTGCAGTTTGAAACTTTTCCAACCCCAAAACATGTGAAGAGCTGCCGGTAGAAGCGATTATCATATCAAAATTGTGGAGATGCCCGCTGATGGCATCTATGGTTGAGGCTTGCCCGTCTAGTTTCTCCGCTAAAGCTTCGGCGTGCATAAGTGTTCTGTTTGCGACGACCATATTTTTAATTCCAAGTTCGCGAAGATGTTCCCCGACTCGCGAAATGGTATCCCCAGCCCCTACTAGCAGAACCATTTTGTTTTTAACAGACGAAAAAATTTGTTGCGCCATAACAACGGCTGCATAGGCCACTGATACTGGGTTTTCACCTATTCCAGTTTCAGAACGGACTTTCTTGGCCCAATTAATCGTTATTTGGGACAATAGATTTAATTCGGGCCCCAGTGTTCCAGCTAAACGCGCTACTTCATAAGCATTTTTTATTTGGCCCAAAATCTGGGGTTCTCCTAATACTTGTGAATCTAAACCAGAGGATACTTTGATTAGATGTTCGGCGGCGCTCTGATTCCAATAGGCGTATGCAAGTTGTTCTAGTTCTTCCTTTCGAATAGTCCTATAGGAACATAGCCAATCTTCCACGGCTTTCCTGCCCTCGGAGTCTATTGACACGATGAGTTCTGTTCTATTGCATGTGGATATGATGACTACCTCCCTGACTCCAGCTATGCTTCTTTTAGCTTTGGTCAGGTCGCTAAGCAGTTCCTCTGCGGTGAACGCAATTCGTTCTCGCACGTTTATAGGTGCTGTGCGATAGTTTATGCCGTATGCCAGTATAGCCATGTAAGCAAATGCGTAGCTCGCGAGGTGAGAAGTATTAATTGTTATTTTATCAGGCCCAACGTTAGCTGTAAGTTATTATTTACGCTGGTGTTAGTGTGTTCTCTTAGCGTTTTGACTGGTTGTATATCAGTTTATAGCCCAAAGCTTGATCAATCGGATTTCGAAATTCGGGGGAAAGTTAGCTTTCGTAGCTCAAATATAGTCTTGAATAGCAGATTCAGTTGGCGCCAACTTGAAGACCGATTTTCTATCCGATTGTGGGGTCCTCTAGGTCAAGGTATGACCGAAATCATTGGTGATAGGAAATCAATAAGGGTCTTGAGCGGAAATTCTGAGAAACCAGTCAATCAAGAGGGTATTGAGGGTTTGTTAGATTGGCCTATTCCCTTTTCATCTTTTGGCTATTGGGCCAGAGGGTTACCAATACCTGAACTATCTATTAGACATGCTAAATATGATGCTGAGGATCGGTTAGTAAGTTTTCAGCAGAAAAACTGGACAATCTCTTTTCAGGGTTTTCGCACTTTTCCAGGCATGGGCGATGATACAATACTCCCCTCACGGATAGAGTTGAAGACCAAAAACCGAAGGGCCGTGGTAGCGGTTGCCCACTGGGTTATTTAAGCTCTTGATTTGTTGAGTTAATCTGTTTGACAGTTAGTTGAGCCAACAGCACAATACCCGCCCATTCCGCGGGGCCGGTTTTAGGAGCGTCTTAAAAAGGTGGCGCGGGTGGCAGCAGGCTGTTGGGGTGTCGCCAAGTGGTAAGGCACCGGGTTTTGATCCCGGCATTCGCAGGTTCGAATCCTGCCACCCCAGCCAAAACTGATATTCAATTATGGTAAGCAGTAATATAGTAGGCGGAGGCTAAGGGGAAACATAAATGTCTAATCTCATGATTTTCTCTGGGACATCAAATGTTCCACTTGCACAGAAGGTCGCAAAAGAGCTGCGTATTGAGCTTGGCAGCGCTGACGTGGCACGCTTCAGTGATGGAGAAGTCAACGTAGAGATACATGAAAATGTTAGAGGGGCCGATGTGTTTTTGATGCAATCGACATGCGCCCCGACCAATGACAATCTTATGGAATTAATGATAATGGCTGATGCTATTAGGAGAGCATCAGCCCAACGCGTTACTGCTGTGATGCCCTATTACGGATATGCTCGGCAAGACCGGCGGCCTCGATCAGCGAGAGTACCTATTAGCGCAAAGGTGGTAGCAGATATGCTAGATAGTGTAGGGATAGATAGGATGCTGACAGTTGACTTGCATGCAGATCAAATTCAGGGTTTCTTTAATATGCCTGTAGATAATGTTTATGGATCACCGGTCTTAGTTGACCAGATGTTAGATAAGAACTATGAGAATCCGATCATTGTATCGCCAGATGTTGGCGGAGTTGTTCGGGCGCGAGCTATTGCGAAGCAAGTTAACGATCTTGATTTGGCTATTATTGATAAAAGAAGGCCTAAAGCAAATGAATCTAAGGTAATGAATGTTATAGGCGATGTACGGGGAAAGACATGTATTCTAGTGGATGATATGGTTGATACTGCTGGTACTCTGTGTACTGCAGCAGGTGCCTTGAAAGATGAGGGCGCTATAGGTGTAGTAGCATATATCACTCATGCAGTTTTTTCTGGAGACGCTATTGAGAAAATTGCTAATTCTGAATTGGATGAGATCGTGGTGACAGATACTATGCCCTTGAGCGCGAATGGTGCAGCATGCAAGAAGGTCCTTCAGCTAAGTCTTGATAGGGTATTAGCCGAGGCAATTCGAAGAGTAAGTAACGAGGAATCTATTAGCGCGATGTTTCGTTGATAGGAAATGATGGCCTTCTATCCGGTCGCAAGATAGAGGCAAAAATAATTAAATGGAGAACAAAATGGCGCAGCGGATTGAGATTAATGCTGATTTGCGCAAGGATGTAGGTAAAGGTGCGAGCCGCCGACTGCGTCGATTAGCGGAAAAGGTCCCAGGAATTATGTATGGGGGTGGAGACGAGCCAATCCCTCTCATCATGAAGCAGAATGAATTATCTAAGGCTATGCAGCAAGAAGCCTTCTATTCGCAGGTTCTCGATGTCGTCGTGGGTGGAAAGACTCAACAGGCTGTTGTGAGAGATCTCCAGAGAAACCCATCGGATGATCGAGTCATACATATCGATTTTCTAAGAGTAAGTGCCGATAAACTTATACAGGTTCAAGTACCATTACATTTTTTGAACGAAGATAAATGCGTGGGCGTTAGGCAGGAAGCGGGCCTGATCAGCCATAACATTAATGAGCTAGAGGTTAGTTGCTTACCGAAGGACCTTCCGGAATTCATAGAAATTGATATGGAGAATGTTTCTTTGAATCAGGTTATCCACCTCACAGATCTAAATTTGCCTGAGGGGGTGGAAATTGTTGCCTTGATGCACGGAGAAGATCGTGACGCTAATGTCGTCAGTGTGCAGGCGCCACGAGGTGGAGCTGATGAGTTTGATGAGGTTGAAGAGACATTAGAGGGTGATGCTGAGGTGGATTCAGGTGATGATCCGACTGCGGAAGATAATACTCCCGAGGATTCTGGCGACGAATAGGAATGAGTGCGATCAGGTTTATCGTAGGTCTCGGAAATCCAGGGCCGCGTTATAAACAGACACGCCATAACGTAGGCGCTTGGTTTGTTTCCTATCTTGCTGATCGATTTAAGTTGTCGTTTATTGAGAAACTTAAGTTTAAAGGGAGAATTGCTAGAGGAAATATTCTAGGCCATGATACTTGGTTGGCTCTGCCTTCTACCTTTATGAATTTAAGTGGTGAATGTGTAGGCTCTCTTGCAAGTTTTTATAGGATACCCCCCGAACAGATTTTAGTGGTGCATGATGAAATGGCTTTTTCCGTTGGTCAGGTCAGACTGAAGTTTGGTGGTGGAGTGAATGGCCACAATGGCTTAAAGAGCGTAGTTAAGAGCCTTGAAAATAAAAATAACTTTTACCGTCTGCGTGTTGGTGTTGGCCATCCAGGAGAAAAGGATCTCGTTACGGACTATCTTACCTTAGACAACATGACTTCTGATGAACGAGATAGCGTTGAAAAAACATTATCCTTCCCTGACGATTTGGTGGATCACCTCTTATCTGGCAACGTAGAGAGAGTTATGAATACTCTTCACGGTTTGGGAGATGATGATGGGATTTAATTGCGGGATAGTGGGATTACCAAATGTCGGGAAATCCACCCTATTTAACGCTTTAACTAAGGCTGGAATTGATGCAGAGAATTTCCCTTTTTGCACTATCGATCCAAATACTGGGGTAGTGCCAGTCCCTGATGCTAGGCTAGACGCGGTCGCAAAGATTGCTGATTCCGCTAAAGTAGTGCCGACTTCGATGGAGTTTGTGGACATAGCAGGATTAGTTTCAGGGGCATCGAAGGGGGAAGGTCTTGGGAATCAATTTTTGTCTCATATTCGCGAAACAGACGCTATTGCTCATGTAGTGAGATGTTTCGAGGATGAGAATATCTC